>CAZEAA010000150.1:0-1210 GCA_964510015.1 uncultured Sandaracinaceae bacterium | reverse complement strand
GTCGCATCCAATAGAGAACGCGCGAACCCGTCGGCGCTCTCGAAGCGCTCCTCCGCACGCCGGCTCATGGCCCGCGCCACCACGGGCTCGAGCGCAGCCAGCTCGGGCCGCAGCGCCGCGAGTGAGGGCAGGGTGCCGCTCATGATCTCCGTGATCAGCCGCCCCGGGTGCCGCGTCGTGAACGGCGTCCGGCCCGCGAGCGCTTCGAACACCGTGACCCCAAGGGCATAGACGTCGGCTCGCGCATCGAGCGTGCGCTCCCCGGAGATCACCTCCGGGGCCATGTAGTGCGGGGTCCCGGCCAGCTCGCCGGTGGCCGTCAGCCGCGGGAAGCCGTGCACCTTGGCGCTGCCGAAGTCCACGAGCTTGGGCCCGCTCTCCGTCAGGAACACGTTGTCCGGCTTGATGTCGCCGTGAAGCACGCCCTGCTCGTGCACCGCGCCGAGCGCACTCGCGACGGGCAGCAACCAGGCGAGCACTTCGGACGGTGAGCTCGGACCGCTCGCGAGCGAGGCGCGCAGCGTGAGACCGGTGAGCCGCTCCATCACCAAGAAGGGCAGAGGAGCCCCCCCGGGCCCGAGCGGAGCCTCACCGCTCCCGAGCACGGCCACGATCGCCGGGTGCGACAGGTGCTGCAGGACCCCCGCCTCCCGACGAAAGCGCGCCCGCAAGCCCACGTCTTCGGCCAGCTCGGGGCGCAGCAGCTTGAGCGCGACGGGTGTCTGGGTGTTCAGGTCCCGCGCCGCGAACACGGCCCCCGAGGCGCCCGTGCCGAGGAGCTGCTCCATCACGTACTGGCCTCCGAAGATCGCACCTGCCTCGAGCGACTGCACCGCCCGAGGGTACACGATGCGCTGTGCAGCCGAGGGGGTTCGAAAAATGTGAGAGGCGACGGAATAGCTCTCGGGGACTCGCGTTGTACTTCACGGATGCCGGGGAACGAGCCCTGACACGAAGCGTCCTCACCGTCCTACTCCACTCCACTCCCACACCCTGGCTTCGTGCGCTCGTTCCCCGGCTGTCCAATCTCTATCGGCCGTACTATTGCGGTTCCCCGGCTTTTGCGTATCCTGACGCCCCCATGCGACCCACGTCCATGACCCCGAACCGGCAGCTCGCGCCTCGTGGTGCGTTGCTGGTCGTGGTGATGGGGGGGATGGTGGTGGTGCTCGGGGCGGCCAACGGCGCTGCGGCCGACTCGCGTGGGGCC
>CAZEAA010000149.1:0-13420 GCA_964510015.1 uncultured Sandaracinaceae bacterium | reverse complement strand
GCCTACGACCACGACCACGTACCACCACGTAGACGAGCACGTGGCGCCGCCCCTCCGGTCCTTCTCAGGGCTCGCGGACGGGGAACTCGAGATGGAAGTGCGGCGGGCGCCCCTCTTCGAGCACCCGCACCCCGCGGCCGCGCAGGGCCACCTGGCGGAAGGTGCGCCGCTCGCGCGCGCTCATGTCTCGACTGCGGACGTCCACGGCGCCGCTGTAGAGGTGCCGCGAGATGTAGAGCCCGCGGGCGATCTGCCCCACCAGGACGCGGGTCATCGCGGCCACACAGCGCGGCCGTCCGCTGCGTCGGGAGCGCTGGTAGGCCTGCTCGATCTGCCGGGCCGCCTCGTAGTCGCGGTAGAGCCCGGTGAGCGAGCTGCCGTTGGCCAGCTTGTCGAACATGGCTTCGGCCTGCTCCACAGGGGTGCGCACCCCGCTGGTCACGTGGAAGGAGCGCCCCGACGCCGCTCGGAACGCCACGGCCAGCTGGGCCACGGTGTTGCGCAGGGTGGGGCTGAGCACCACGTCGGGCTCCATGGTGAACGGGGCATCGGGATACTGGGCGCGAGCGCGAGTGGCGAAGGCGAAGGCGCCCAGCTCGAACGACGTCGTGGGTGGGGTCAGGCCGCCAGCCGGCGCGCGCTCGGCGGGCGAAGAGCCCGCGGGCCCGCCGAGGCTCGCGACCACGAGCGCCACGGCGACGCCGAGCAGGGGCGCATGGGCTCGCACGCAGCGGGCTCGCGACGCAGACGACACGGGAGACACGCTGACTAGCGTATCAGCGTCCCGGCCGCGCCCGAACTTCTCGGCAGCGTCCTCGCGCAGCGGTTCGAGCGGCGGTCGGACCCGGCTCACCGCAGCGGCTTTCGGAAGCGCACCTGATAGGCCTCGAAGCCCAGCGCCTCGTGCGCGCGCACCGCGCCTTCGTTGAAGGACCAGGTGGCGGACTCGATCAGGTCGCAGCGGGCCTCGCGGAACACGTCCTCGAGCGCGGCCAGCAACGCGGCGCCGATGCGCTCCCCTCGCGCGGCGGGCTCCACGAACCAGTCCTCCACCACGCCGCGGCGCGGCATGCGGCGCTCGGGCTCCTCTTCCATGTGCCCCGTGATGTAGCCCACCACGCGCCCGTCGCGCTCGGCCACCAGCACCGCCGCGTTCGGGTGGTCGATGAGCCCATCGATGTCGTCGCGCAGCACGCGCTCGAAGTCCCGGTACTCGAGCAGCGGGGCGATCGAGGCCGGCACGATGCTCCCGTGGTGATCCACGTAGAGAGCACGGTGCAGGGCGCGCAGCACGGTGCGGTCGGCGCGCGAAGCCCGTCGTAGGGTGGCCTTGGACACGGCCATCCCATACTACGCGCGCGCCGACCGCGCCCGGCGACGCGGTCCCGTCAACGCGGGGGGAGCGTCGTCGGCCCCTCGAGCGTCAGCATCGGCCGCAAGCGCCGGAAGGTCTTCCTCCCGATGCCGCGGATGCGCATCAGCTCCTCCACCCGTCGAAACGGGTGCTGGTCGCGGTACTCCACGATGGCCGCAGCCCGCGAGGCTCCCACCCCCGGCAGGCGCTGCAGCTCCTCGGCGCTGGCGGTGTTCAGGTTCACCTGGCCCACGGGGGCGGCCGGCTCCTGCGCCACCTCCTCCGCGGCCTGGGCGCCCACCGAGGAGACCGGCCCGAGCAGGCTCAGGCACAGCCCGAGGCCGGCGAGCCCCCGCGCGAGTGCACCGGCGCTCATTGCTCGGCGTCCTCGCGCTCGCTCTCGAGCTGACGCTCCTCCGCGCTCTTGCTCTCGCGGATGTGCAGCTGACCGTTGGTCGGCATGGCGTCGAGCTTCACGTGCAGGCTGCCGTCGCGGTTCGGGAACGCGGCGCCAATCTTGAGCCAGAACTTGTGGCCGTCGCGCTCGCGCTCGACGATGGTGTAGACGGTCTGGAAGGGCTTGCTGCCCTCCACGCGCGCCTCGGACGGCGCCGGCGGTGGCTCGCTCGAGGGGTTCTTGCGGGCGTCGCGGCGCGACGAGCTGCGCGTGGTGGTGGTGGTCTCGGACATGTGACGTTCTCTCCGTGTGGGGCCCTCTGGGCCGGTTGTTACGGAGGTGCCTTCGCAAGTCGTCGGCCAGCCGATCCCACGCGAGATCCCGCGGCCCTCGCGGGCCTGCGCGTGGCGCGCCGCCGACCCATCACCGGCGGCCGCCGACATCATCCATCACCGGTGGCCGCCGGTCGTCACCCATCACCGTCGGCGGTCGGTCGCCATCCAAGCCAGCGGCCGACGCCGGTCCACGTTCAGGGGGCGGCGGGTGTGCGCGGTGCTCGCGGAGCGGCGGGTGTGCGCGGCGCCGCGGGGGCTCCCGGAGCGGCTGGCGCTGGAGAGCCCGGCGCCGCTTGCAGCAGGAACGCCCGGCTCGCCAGGTAGGCGCCCGGTGCTCCGCTGTCCGTCAGCAACGGCAGGACCGCGGCCGGCCCCGTGACCCCACTCAGCCCCACGCGCACGCCCCAGCGCTGCGCCGTCTCCAGGACCTGAGCGTTGACGGCGGCGGCGGGCAGGTAGAGCCACGGCACCCCGAGCGCCCGCGCGGTCTGGAGCCACGCGATGGACCCCTCCGCCGAGGTGGGGACCTGGATGAGCGCCACCGAGATGCCGCTGTCGCCGAGCGCGCCCACGAGCAGGCCGGCGATGACCGGGTCCAGGGTGGCGAGCGAGACGCGCTCCGCGGGCAGGCCGCGGAAGGTGTTCACCAGCGTCGTGAACCAGGGGTCGCGCAGCTCGGGGCGCACGGGCTTGTGCACCTGGAACACGAAGCGCATGCGGGGATGCCGCTGCAGCAGCTCCTGCACCGTGGGCGCCGGCCGGCGCAGCGTCTCGAGCTGCTCGCGGGTGACGTCCTCCACGTTCACGTTCACGCCCTCGCCGAGCTGCAGCAGCTCGGTGGACCCGATCGTGATCAGGTCACGCTCGGTGGTCATCTGCACGTCGAGCAGGATGGTGTCGAAGCCGGCCTCGAGCGCGGCCTCCACCTGCGGATGCGACTGCTGCACGGGGGACTCGCCCGGCGCGGGAGGGCCCGCGAGCAGGCCACGGTCCGAGATGCGCTGGGGTTGCCCCAGCGAGGGACGCTGCGCCGCGGGGAGCTCCGGCACGGGCATGTAGCGCCGCGACCGACGCACGTAGCGCTGGGTCACGATGAAGCCGCGCAGGTACTCGGTCATGCGCGGGTACTCGGGGTCGTCCTCGCTGAAGAGGTCCCGCTCGAAGCGTGGGTCCGCGGCCCGGTCGTAGATGCGCATGCCCCGCGTGATGGTGTTGTAGAGCCAGCGCGTGTCGCCGTCGTGCGCCACCAGGAACTGACGCGAGTCGCCGCCATAGGACACGGGGGCGCGCCGCACGGGCCACTCACCGTCGGCGAAGAGGTCCCGCCCGAAGTAGCAGCCGATGCGCCGGTCGTTCGCGAGGCCCAGCAGCGTGCGTGGCAGGTCGGTCTGCGTGCCGAGCCGCGAGCTGCGCTCACGCAGCACCCGCTCGCGGGCCGCGGGCACGCCCGTGACGAACAGGGGCACCCGGAAGTGCAGCTCGTGTCCGTCCACCGTGCTGGGCGTCTCGGGGTCGCCCGGGAACTCCACGGGGCTCGGGTGGTCGCCCGTCACCAGCAGCACCGTCCCGCGCGGGCGCTCGTGCTGCACGTACCAGGTGTAGAAGGTCTCGAGCTGGCGGTCGGCATAGGCCAGGCGCGCCTGCAGCGAGTCCATGTCGTCGGCCGCGTTGCCGCGCGCGAGCTGCTCGGCCGAGCGCCCCGTGCCCTGCATCATGACGAAGCGCGAGCCACCCGCGGGACGCGCCTCGAGCCACGTGCGCAGGCGCAGATAGGTGTCCTCGTCGGTGCGCCGCGAGGCCTCTCCGAGCGGCGGGACGTCCACGGTGCTGAACCCCGCCATGCGCAGGTAGGACTGCCGGAAGGTCGTCAGGTCCCGCGCTCCATCGAAGAAGGCGGTCTCGTAGCCCACGTCGCGGAGGTCGCGCGCCACGCCGGGCAGGTAGGGCAGCGCGGGGTCCGACAGCACGGGGGACTCGGGGCTCGGCGGCTGCCCGCTGAGCAACGCCAGCAGCACGTCTTCGTCCACCTCGCCGGCCGCCATGACGTCGTCGAACAACACCGCCTCTTCGGAGAGGCGCCGCAGCAGCGGCATCACGGGCGCACCGTTCGGCAGGTTCAGCTGGAGCTCGCGCACGCCCACGTCGCGCAGCACCACGAGGATGATGCTGGGCAGCGCCTCGCCGCCGGGCGGGTTGCCGCCGCGCGCGCGCTCCACGCAGTACGGATAGGCCGTGTCGGGCACCGGCTCGAGCGCGTCGCCCTGGTGCAGCACGGCCTGCATCACGCGGATGTCACCGGGCGGGCGTCCGTCGGTGGAGGGCGGGTCGTCGGCCAGCACCATGCGGTCACCCGGGGCGTAGCGCGTCTGAGGACGGTCTCCGCCCTCATGGTCGTGCTCATGCTCGTGCTCGTGGTCGTGCCCGGCGTGACGCTCTTCCTGCACCGGGTCGGCGTCCGGCGTGACGCGTCCCTCGGGCTCGAGCGCCAAGTGCCAGGCCGGGTGCACGGCACCCGCGTAGAGGTCGTCGTACGCGCCCACGCTCGCGCCGATCGCCAAGCACGCCAGCAGGCCCAGCGCCACCATGTCCGCCAGCCGACCGGCGCGCGTCGCGTAGCGCTTCTCGAGCCGGGCCGCGAGGGGCGACACCCCGGCCAACAGGCCAGCCCCCAGCATCAACCCACCTCCGAGCCCCGCGAGCGCGTTCAGCTCGAGCTGCGCGCGCGTGACGGCGCCCGGCAGCCGCGGCGTGACGGCCACGTGCAGGGCCAGCAACACCATGGCGGGCAGGCCACTCGCCACGCGCGCGCCGAACGACGCCGGCTGTCGACCGATGGGCCAGGCCAGCAGCACGCCCAGCAGCACGTCGAAGGGGAAGGCCACCAGCGCGCCGGCGAAGTAGGCCAGCTCGGGGGTCAGGGTCAGCGGCCGCGCCAGCAGCGTACGGGCCACGAGCGCGGCGAGCGCGTAGAGCAGGCCGAAGGCGGCGACGTGAGCAGCCCGCGTCGCGGGCGAGGGTGCGGTGGGTTCGGACATCGTGTCGTTCGCGGGTTCGGCAGCCAGGTGGCTCAACCCAGTTCTTCGGGCAGAGGCGCGAAGGCCTCGGGTCGCAGGCGCAGCAGACGAGCCCCGCCAAAGATGGACACCACGCCCAGCACCAGCAGCAGCGCCACCATGGGCCAGCGCATGGCCTCTCGGCGAGCGTGCAGCTCCTGGTGGGTGGCCCGGTCACCGAGATACGTGCGCACGGCGCGGCCGTCGGCCACCTCCACCAGCACCTGGTCGCCCGGGCGCAGCGCGCGCACCCGCACGTGGAACGGCGGGTTGAGCCGGCGCTCGGTCTGCAGCTCGCCCACCAGCGGCAGGCGCGCGAGCGACATGACCTCGCGCTGGTCGTCGCGGTCGGGGGCGTCCACACGCCACTCCTCGGGGGAGTCGAACGTCACGGGCACCACCTCGCCGGAGGCCTGCCGCACGCGCTGCGTGGGCTCCCCGTAGTTCCCGCGGTGGTGCGGGGCGTTGGGCCCCGGCTGGTCGGCCACCCGCACCTCGGCGTAGAGGAAGGCGTCGCCCGCGGGGGAGGCGGTCAGCGGCCCGTCCTCGAGCGTGCCCTCGACGCTGCGCTCGGGAGGCGGGATGGGCGGCTCGGCGCCGTTCAGCGCCACGTCCAGACCGAGCACGCCGCAGCCCAAGCCCACGAGCATCATGACCCCCGCCCCGACACGGGCGAAGGTGCGCGCACGCGTGGACATCAGAAGAGCTCTCCCTGGGGCTCTGCGTCACCGGGACCGCGACGCCGCGTGGGCATCGTCTTCTTGAGGTGCTCGTAGGCGTGCCGGGTGGCCACGCGCCCGCGGGCCGTGCGCGCCAGGTAGCCCTGCTGCAGCAGGAACGGCTCGTACACGTCTTCGAGCGTGTCGCGCGGCTCGCTCAGCGCGGCGGCGAGCGTCTCGATGCCCACCGGGCCTCCATCGTAGTGATCGATGATCACGCGCAGGAACTTGCGGTCCATCTCGTCGAGGCCCGCGTGGTCCACGTCCAGCCGCTCGAGCGCCTCGCGCGCCGTGGTGATGTCGAGGGCGCCGTCCGAGAGCACCTCGGCGAAGTCGCGCGCTCGCCGCAGGAGCCGGTTCGCGATACGCGGCGTGCCCCGTGAGCGCCGCGCCACCTCTTGCGAGGCCTCGGGCGAGACGGTCAGGCCCAGCAGCCCCGCGCTGCGCCGCACGATGCGCGCCAGCTCCTCGGCGTCGTAGTAGTCGAGCCGTGCGGGGTACCCGAAGCGCGTCCGCATGGGGTTGGTGAGCAGGCCCGTGCGCGTGGTGGCCGCCACGAGCGTGAACGGGTTCAGGTTGAGCGACAGCGTCTGCGCATAGGCCCCGTCGCCGTTGACGATGTCCATGCGGAAGTCCTCGACCGCCGTGTAGAGGTTCTCTTCGACGACCGCGCTCAGCCGATGGATCTCGTCGATGAAGAGCACGTCGTTGCGCTCGAGCTTCGTGAGCAGCGCGGCCAGCTGACCCTTGTGCTCGATGGCCGGCCCGGAGGCCATGTGCAGGGCCACCCCGCGCTCCTCGGCCAGGATCATGGCCAGCGTGGTCTTGCCGAGGCCCGGCGGTCCGCAGAAGAGGACGTGGTCCACGGGGTCCCCGCGGCGCTTGGCGGCTTCCACCATGATGCGGAGGTTGTCTTTGATCTTCTCCTGCCCGACGAAGTCGTCGAAGCTCGAGGGCCGCAGCGTGATCTCGTAGGGGCGCTCCTCCGCTCGCGGAGTGGCGTCGACGGCGCGATCGGGGTCGTCCGTGGCGTCGCGGGAGCTGCTGGCGTGGCGTGGGGGCATGCGGAGGCGTGGAGTGTGCCGCCTAAGGAGCACCGCGCCAAGTTGGCGGACCGGCCGTCCGTTGGCTCGCCCCCACGGCCGCTGGCTCGCGGCCACGCCACCATCCGGGGACACTTCGTTTCGCTGGTACCGAAGCGGGTCACAACCCCGTTGTTTGACCCTCGGGGTCGGCTCGGATATCCCGCTAGTGGGTGCCCCCAGCGTGGCATGCCGGTTGCTTTGCGACGGGACCCGCAGGGGACCTTCACTTCGAGGAGACACACGATGACCCTTCACGCTTCCCACACCGCCCGCTCGCTCGGGGTGCTCACTGCCCTGCTGCTCGGTTCGTTCGCGCGGCCTGTCGCGGCCCAGCCGGCCGCCGCCGCCCAGCACACCGAGGCCGTGGCCGACGTGGACGCCGAGCGCACCGACGAGACCACCTGGAACCTTGCGGCCGGCGCCAACATCTCCACGGGCAACACGCGCGCCCGCAACTTCAACGCGGGCACCGACTTCTACATCCTGCGCGGCAACCACGCGCTCACCTTCCGCACGGCCTTCGTCTTCGGCCAGGCCGACATCGATGGCTCGGGCGGCGAGGGCTACGAGATCAACTCGCGCAACCTGAACTCGCGGCTGCGCTACGACCTCTTCCTGACCGACCACGACGCCCTCTTCGTGGCCGTGGCCCACCGCTGGGACACCTTCGCCGGTCTCCAGACGCGCGTGCAGCTGCAGGCCGGTTACCTGCGCAACCTCATCAAGAACGAGAGCACGCGGGCCTGGATCGAGGCCGGCTACGACTACACCTTCGACAACCGCCGCAACAGCGAGAACCAGCGCGTGATCTGCAGCCAGGCCGACGTGGACGCCATGATCGGCGGCTGCACCCGCGTGGTCCGCAACTTCCAGGACATCCACGCCCTGCGCCTGTTCTACGGCACCACGCACGCCTTCAACGAGAACGTCTCGATGGCTACCGGGCTCGAGTTCCTGATCAACTTGAACGAGCTGCAGGGCGGTGAGGCCGACCGCTTCGAGGACATCCGCCTCAACTGGGAGGCCAGCCTGAACGCCCGCCTGATCGAGAAGCTGGCCATCGAGCTCAAGTTCCGCATGCAGTACGACCGCGTGCCGGCCGCCACGGAAGAAGTGGACACCAACACCCTGATCAGCCTGATCTACTCGCTGCTCTGAGACTTTGCGCTACAGAGCGCGCATGGACATCGAGAAGCTGCTCGAGGCGCTGGAAGCCGCGGCCACCCAGTGGGGCATGAAGGGCATCGGGGTGCTGCTGGCCGTGCTGGCTGGCTGGGCCACGGCCAACGCGGTGTCCAACAAGCTGCGCCGGGCCCTCGAGGCGCGCGAGTTCGACCTGACCCTCACGCGCTTCTTCGCCAACCTGGTGCGCTACAGCATCCTGGTCAGCGTGGGGGTCGCGTGTCTGGGCGTCTTCGGTGTCCAGACCATCAGCTTCGCGGGGCTCATCGCGGCGGCGGGTCTGGCCATCGGCCTCGCGCTGCAGGGCACGCTCACCAACTTCGCGTCGGGCGTCATGCTGCTCATCTTCCGGCCCTTCAAGGTGGGCGACCACGTGAAGGTGGCCGGCATCGACGGCGTGGTGGAGGCCATCGACCTCTTCACCTGCGAGTTCAAGTCGCCCGACAACCGGCGCCTGATCGTGCCCAACAACGCCATCTTCGGCGCCACCATCGACAACATCACGCACTTCCCCGAGCGGCGCGTGGACGTGAACGTCAGCAGCCCCTACGACAGCGACCTCGACGCCACCCGCGCGGCGCTCGAGCGGGCGCTCAGCCGGGTGCCGGGCGCCTTGAGCGAGCCTGAACCGGAGGTGTTCCTGGCCGGCCTCGGGAGCAGCACGGTCAACTGGCAGCTGCGCGTGTGGTGCACCCGCGAGGACTACTGGGCGGTGTTCCAGGCCACGGTGCGCGAGGCGAAGATCCAGCTGGAAGACACGCGGATCCAGACGCCGGGCTGAAGCGACGAACGACTACGTCGACGTCAACGTCAACGTAGTCGTCGACGTAGTCGTACGCGTCGTCGTGCTCATTGACGTGGTCCTGCTCGTGCTCGTGGCCGACCCAATTACTCGTGATGCGCGCGACTATGACAACCCTCCACCCCAGTGGGTCGAATCGCGCGGCTAGCGTCGTCGACGTGGCTCGAACACGAGCACGAGCACGAGCACGCTTAGGAGCACGAGTACGACGACGACCACGACTACGACTACGTCCACGTGGGTGATCCCAGGCTTTGGGCTCTTGGTGCACCGACCGCCCATCCAAGCTATCCCTCGCTCCCCATGCTCCTCGAACGCACCCTGAACCGCATCGCCAGCGAAGCGATGCAGTCCGCCCTCGACCTGCCCGACGCCCCCCAGGCCCTGCTGCGCCCCACGCAGGACGCGAAGTTCGGCGACTACCAGGTGAACGGCGCGATGGCGCTGGCCAAGCAGCTCGGGAAGAAGCCGCGGGACCTGGCGGAGCCCATCGCGGCGAAGCTGCTCGAGCACGAGGCGGTGGAAGCGGCCGAAGTGGCGGGCCCCGGCTTCATCAACCTGCGCATCTCGTCGGCGTGGCTCGGCCGCGCGCTCGACGCCATGTACGCGGACGCGGAGCGCGACGGCGTGGATCCGGTGGAGACCGCCGAGAAGGTCATCGTCGACTACTCGAGCCCCAACATCGCGAAGCAGATGCACGTGGGCCACCTGCGCTCCACCATCATCGGCCACGCGCTCGTGAAGCTGCTGCGCTTCGTGGGCCACGACGTCACCAGCGTGAACCACCTGGGTGACTGGGGGACGCAGTTCGGGCTCTTGATCGTGGGCATGCGCGAGTGGGGTGACCAGGCCGCGCTCGACGCCGACGCCATCGTGGAGCTGGGGCGCGTGTACGCCCTGGCGAGCGCGCGCAGCAAGACCGACGAGGCCTTCGCCGAGAGCGCCCGCGCTGAGCTCGCCAAGCTGCAGACCGGCGACGCCGAGAACACCGCGCTCTGGAAGCGCTTCGTCGCGGCCACGCGCAAGACGCTCGACGTGGTCTACGGCCAGCTCGGAGTCGAGTTCGACGAGTGGCTGGGCGAGAGCTTCTACCACGACCGCCTGCAGGGCGTGGTGGACCTGCTGGTGGAGAAGGGGCTCGCGCGCGAGGACGAGGGCGCGCTGTGTGTCTTCTGGAACGAGCTCGATCCGCCGCCCAAGGGCCTCGAGAAGCAGAAGGAGCCCTTCATCGTGCGGAAGCGCGACGGGGCTTTCCTGTACAGCACCACCGATATGGCGGCCGCGCTCTACCGCCGCGACGTCATGAAGGCCGACCGCGTGCTCTACGTGGTGGGCACCCCGCAGGCGCTGCACTTCAAGCAGGTCTTCGCGCTGAGCCAGCTGCTGGGCGTGACCACGCGCATGGAGCACATCGCCTTCGGCTCCGTGCTGGGCGAGGACCAGAAGCCCATCCGCTCGCGCGACGGCGTGGAGGTCACGCTGCAGGGCCTGCTGAGCGAGTCCGTGGAGCGCGCCCGCGCCCGCATCCAGGAGGGCATGGACGAAGGCCGCCTGAAGATCGACCCGGCCGACCTCGACGACACCGCGATGAAGCTCGGCATCGGCGCCGTGAAGTACGCCGACCTGCGCCAGAACCGCGTGAGCGACTACGTCTTCGACTGGGACAAGATGATCTCGTTCCAGGGCAACGCCGGGCCCTACATGCAGAACGCCTACGTGCGCTGCCGCAGCATCTTCCGGAAGGGCGAGGTGGACCCGGACCAGCTCACGGGCGCCGTCACCTTGGCCACCGAGGAGGAGCAGACCCTCGGGCGCCTCGTGGCGCGCTTCGGCGACGTGGTGCACCAGGCGGCCGAGACCAGCCAGCCCAACTACCTGTGCGAGCACCTGTTCGAGACCTCGAAGGCCTTCAGCCGCTTCTACGAGGCCTGCTCGGTGCTGAACGCCGAGGACGAAGGCACCCGCCAGAGCCGCCTGCGCCTGACCGCGCTGGTCTCGCGCCAGCTGGGTCGCGGCCTCACGCTCTTGGGCATCGACGTCGTCGAGCGGATGTGAACCCGCGCTCGGCCTCGCCCCGCGCATCTGAACCGCTTGGTCGTGTACCCTCGCGGGGTGAGTAGCCCCCCCGATGCGGACCCCGCGACGCAGAGCTCTCCCGCGACCAGCGTCGAGGTGGTGGCCGCCCGTGAGCGCATGCTGCGCATCGCGTGGGGCTGCGCCGGCGCGTGGACCTTCTTCGCGGTGTCGTCCGCGCTGCTGGGGCGCCCCGTCGTGGCAGCCATCAATGCCGCGGCGGCGCTCGCCGGGGTGGCCTCCGCGCAGGTGCTGCGGGGCGCCCAGACGCGCGCGCGCACGCGTCTCTCGGTGCACCTGGGGCTCGGCTCGGGCACGCTCGCTCTGATCGCCGCGGCGCAGATCACGGGGCAGGGCGGCAGCATGGCGCTCTGGTACCTGCCGCTCGTGCCCTTCGTGGGAGGGCTCTTGGGCGACCGCAACGTGGTGCTCGGCTGGACCACGGTCGGCGCGCTGGGCATCGCGCTCACGCACGCCCTCGAGACCATGTTCGCCATCACCCCCGAGTTCCAGGCGGACGGCCGAGAGTGGCTGACCGCGCAGCTCTCGCTCGTGCTGCTCGCGCTGGGCGCCGCCTTCGCCACCCGCCGCGGGACGGACGCCGCGCTCGCCAAGGTGCGTGAGCGCGAGGCGGTCATCCGCACCCAGAGTGAAGAGCTGGCCAGCGCGCGCGACGTGGCCGAGGCCGCCTCGCGCGCAAAGAGCGAGTTCCTGGCCACGATGACGCACGAGCTGCGCACGCCGCTCAACGGCCTGATCGGGCCCGTGGAGGTGCTGGGGCGCAGCGGGCTCGACCAGCATCAGCGCGAGACGCTGGCCATCGTGGAGTCGAGCTCGCGCGCGCTGCGCAGCCTGGTGGACGGCCTGCTCGACTTCTCCAAGATCGAGGCGGGGCACATGGAGCTGCATCCCTCGCCATCGCGCGTGCGTCGCGCGGTGCACGGCACGCTGCGCATCTTCGAGGCGATGGCCAGCGAGCGTGGCGTGGCCCTGCGCGTGGCGATCGACGCGCAGGTCCCCGAGACCTTGCTGTTGGACGCCGCGCGCTTCCAGCAGACGCTCATGAACCTCGTGGGCAACGCCGTGAAGTTCACGCACGCCGGGAGCGTGACCGTGCGCGTGGGCTACGACGAGGCCACCGAGGTCATCCGGGTGAGCGTGGAGGACACCGGCATCGGCATCGCGCCCGACGCCTTCCCGCACGTGTTCGACACGTTCCGCCAAGGGGACTCGTCCAGCACGCGCGAGTTCGGCGGCACCGGGCTCGGCCTCGCGATCTGCTCGCACCTCGTGCAGCTCGCGGGTGGCACCCTCCACGCGGAGAGCGAGCTGGGGCACGGCGCGCGCTTCCACTTCCACTGGCCGGCCGTGCGCGTGGACGACGGCACGCCCAACGTCAGCAGCTCGGAGCTGCTCCCGCTCTCGGCGCTGCGCGTGCTGGTGGCCGAGGACGAGCCGGTCAACCAGAAGGTCATCACCATGATGCTCGCGCAGCTGGGGGTGACGCCCACGCTGGTCGACAACGGCCTCGAGGCCGTGACCGCCGCCGCTGCGCACGACGTGGTCTTCATGGACATGCGGCTGCCGGGCCTGAAAGGGCTCGACGCCACCGCCGCCATTCGCGCGGCCCGCGGACACGACCGGCCGTGGATCATCGCCGCCACCGCCAACGCCACCGAGCACGACCGCACGAGCTGCCTCGCGGCGGGCATGAACGACTTCGTGGCGAAGCCACTGCACCTCGCACACCTCGCGGCCGCGCTCGAGCGCGCCGAAGCCGGGCTCACCTCGCGCGGGTCCAACCTCGAAAGACCGATCGCATGATTTGCCATCGCATGATTTGCCATCGCACGACCCGCCCCTCGCCAACCGCCCCTGTTGCATGCGCCGACGCCGCTCGGTGTCACCTGCGCGCGCGCTGGCTGCCGATCGCCGTGATGCTCCTCTCGCTGTTCCCACGAGGCGCCAGCGCGCAGGACGGACAGGCTGGCGAGCAAGGCACCGGCGTGCGTGACCCCTGGGCCCGGCGAAACACGGAGGCACCCACGCCCCCACCGCCCGAGCCCCGCGCGCCCCGCGAAGGCGGCAGCGACGTGGCAGACCCTTGGGCGCGAGCGGCGGAGCCCACCGAGCCAGCGCCAGGTGCCGAAGCGGAAGCCGCAGGCGCGGGCGTCGCCGACGCGGGCGTCACGGACGCTGCGGCGCCGGGGCCTGCCGACGACGCGCCGCCGGCCGCGCCCGCGGAGGTCACGCTGGGCATGTACATCAACCAGGTGCGCGAGGTGAACCTGCGCGAGGGCACCTACGTGGTGGACTTCTGGATGTGGTTCCGCTGGAGAGACCCAGCGCTCAATCCGGCGCAGACCTTCGAGCTGGTGAACGGCGAGATCCAGAACCGCATCGACAGCGACGTCACGGAC
>CAZEAA010000148.1:11274-13501 GCA_964510015.1 uncultured Sandaracinaceae bacterium | reverse complement strand
GTGCTCGACCTCTCCATGCCCCGCGTGGAGGGCACGGAGGTGCTGCGTCGCCTGCACGCGCGTCGCCCCGAGCTGCCCATCGTGGTCCACTCCATGTATCCGGAGGAGCAGTTCGCGAAGCGCAGCGTGGCCGCGGGCGCGGTGGCCTACGTGAGCAAGGACAGCGCCCCTCAGGCGTTGGTCGACGCCGTGCGCCGCGCCGCCACCACGCCGCGCTACGAGCTCATGAGGGAGGTGCAAGAGCAGCCGGCGCGCGAGGGCGAGGCGAAGCACGACCAGCTCACGCAGCGCGAGCACCAGGTCTTCGTGCGGCTCATCGCGGGGGCTTCGGTCGCCGAGATCGCCGCCGAGCTGGACGTGCACTCGTGCACCGTGAGCAACCACTACGCCAAGATCCGCACCAAGCTCGGGGTGCACAGCGTGGCCGAGCTGGTTCGTTACGCCTACGCGGAGGGCTTCCTGCTCGACGAGCCGCGCTGACGGGCGAGGGAGGCCCGAACAATAGTTGAGGGGCCTCACGCTAGCGGGAAGAGGGGAGACATCGTGCGGTCCAAGGTGCCCAGCGCGCCGAGACGAGCACCCACGAAAGGCTTCTCCATGCGACAGCGTCTGCCACTCCTCTTCCTCGCCGGCTTGCTCGGCGTGTCCATGGCCGCGTCCGGCTGCGGCGATTCCTCCACGGGCTACGAGCCGGACATCGATGGCGACGGCGTTCCGGACGTCGCGGACTGCGACGACACCAACGCCGCCATCTACCCCGGCGCGACCGAGGTGGCCTACAACGGCGCCGACGACGACTGCGACGCGACGACGCTGGACGACGACCTGGACGAGGACGGGTTCGTCGCGGACGCGGACTGCGACGACGACGATGACGCCATCAACCCCGACGCGACCGATGAGGGCTGGGACGGCGCGGACACCAACTGCGACGGCCGGGACCTGGGGGCCAGCGCCGGCAACCCCGTGCGTGACGTGACCGTGGACGCCGCGCTCGACCAGCGCACCGTGGTCAGGCTCGCCACCAACGACTCTCACGCGCTCGTGGTTGGCGTGTCGGAGACGGGCCTCGGCGCGACGTTGAGCGCCGCTTCGGACGGCACCCGCGTCGACCTGGACATCCCCACGCCCGGCGACCTCGTCCCGGGCCGGGTCACGGCCTTCGCGCGCGACGGCGGCTTCGGCGTGGTCTACACGCTGCCCGACTTCGGGGCCAACGGCTGGTGCCATGTCTACGCCCACACGGTCAGCAACGCAGGCGTGGTGGGGAGCGCGGTGCAGATCACGGCCGAGGTGCCTGCCGTGGAGGACACGCCCGCCGTGGCGTCGGCGGCCTTCTGCAATCGCGACCCGCTCGGCGTCCAGGGAGACAGCGACTGGGTGTTCTTCATCCAGCCCCAGGGGGTGACCGCCGGGAACAACGGCGAGAACGCGCAGCTGGTGCGCCGCACGCTGGACCTGGGCGTGGGCGGCACCACGCTGTCCGGCCCGTCGGTGTACGGGGTCAACCAGGCCAACCGTGGCGGTCAGCTGCTCGACGTGGTCCACAACGGAGAACTCGCGGCCATGGCCTACACGTACACGAACTCCATCGAGGTGAAGCTGACGCTCTGGAGCGAGGCCGGCATGCTGAACAACGGCAGCAACGCGCGGGTCTACGGCGGCGAGGGCGTGGTCTTCGCCGAGCCCGCCGGCGGACAGCCCCCGGTGGGCGTGAGGCTCGTGGGCACGCCGTTCGAAGACGTGGGCAACACCAGCACCTTCACGTTCAGCCGCCTCGAAGGGGCAGCGGGGAGCCGGCGCCTCGAGCGCGCGGTGGTAGTGGTCACCGGCACCGGGCGGGGCGCTCCGGGCACCACCTACGCGTCCAGCATCGGCACCCCCACCACCGTGGTGGACACGCTGAACACGCTCGGCAACGCGGGGGCTGTGGGCACCGGCGAGAGCCGCTACACGTGGTGCGCAGACGCCCTGCTGGTGGGCGCGGTCCTCGGGACCTCCGACGCCGGGCTGCCGGTCGACGGCAGCTTCACCGCGTCCGCGCCGCTCGCGCTCGTGGACTCTCGTGAGACGGCCACGCGCCTGGTGCACCTCGTCTCGGCCGCCGGGCAGTACCGGCTGGTCACCGAAGAGCCCTGAGCGTCCCAGGGCCCCTGAGACTCACCAGATGACGCGCACCGAGCGGCTGCCCGCGTCGATGAACGCGACGTGCGTGCCGAGGTAGGTG
>CAZEAA010000148.1:966-11174 GCA_964510015.1 uncultured Sandaracinaceae bacterium | reverse complement strand
GCGATGTGCTGCACGTTGCTGCCCGAGATGTTGGTCCGGTAGATCTTCTGCGTGTTGTCGCTGAAGTAGAGGTCGCTCGAGCCGGGCACAGGCACCAGGGAGCCTTGGAACGATGGGATGTAGCCCAGCGTGCCAGCGCCCGGATGGGCCGTGTCCCCTGCCAAGATGGTGCGCACCGTGTCCCCGGAGTCGATGTAGCGGATGTAGTAGGTGTTGGGCGACGTCACGTTCTCGACGAAGTACACGATGCCCGCCTCGTTCACGGCGAGCGCGAAGATGTTCGCCGCGGTGGCCTCGCCCGCAGGGCCGTCGTCCCCGTCGGTCACGCACGTGTCGAACTCGCCCAGCACGTGGTGCACGATCTGGGTGTCCACCTCGATGTAGTAGAGCGCGCAGCCCACGGCCCAGCGGTTGCGGGGCACGATGTAGAGCCGGCGCCGCACGTGGTCGTAGGCCAGCACGGCGGCATAGCCGTGCGCGATGCTCTGGGAGAGCGCGTGTCCTCCTTCGGCCAGCGTGGCGTCGTCCCACGGGCCGGCGTTCGGGATGGTGCTCGAGCCCGCGAACAGCTCGGTGGCGCCGTTCGGGCGGATGCGCACGATGTGCTGGGCCACGGCCAAGAAGACCTCACCGTCGGGACCCGACACCAGGCTGGTGGGCGCCGCGTTGTGGCGCTGGTCCCACGCGGGGCCGGGCGCCGGGTGATCGGGCACGCTGCCGTGCGGGCCGTTGTACATCGTGAAGATGGTCCCGGCGGCCGGCGCGGTGTTGGTGACGGTGGTCGTGAGGTCGGGCACGCCCACCGAGGAGAAGCGCAGCGTCTCCACGCCCAGCTGCAGGCCCGCGCGCACCTGGAAGCTCGCGTTGCCGCTCGCGTCGGTGAGCGCGGAGTAGGAGGCCGCCGTGGCGCCGCTGGCGCGGAGCGTGACCGTGCGGGACGCGATGGGCGCCCCGCTGCCGTCCTGCAGGTGGATGGTGGTGGCCGAGCCGAGCAGCGTGTGCAGGACACCCGACTGGTTGCCACCCGTGGGCACGGTGAGCGTGCTGTTGCAGCCGGACGATGACGAGCAGGCCGAGTCGGCGCAGTCGAGGGACCCGTCGCAGTCGTCGTCGTAGCCGTTGGCGCAGGTCATCGCGGCGCTCGCGCCCTCGGTGTTGCCCGGGTACGCGTTCGCCTGGGCGTCGTTGCAGTCCGTCTGGCTGGCGACGTAGCCGCTCGGGGCCACACAGCCGGTGGTCCACTGGGATGATGTCCCGTAGCCGTCGCCATCCGCGTCGCGATAGAAGGTGTTGACGGTCACGCCTTCGTCGATGTCCACGTCGCAGTCGTCGTCCACCCCCGCGAGCGCGGTGCAGTCGTCCACGCGGCCGGGGTTGCGGGTGGCCAGCGCCTCGTCGCAGTCGCCGTTGCGGGCCACGTAGCCCATCGGCGCAGCGCATGCGGTCTGCGCGGCGCCCGAGCCCCACGTGTCTCCGTCGGTGTCGCGGTAGTAGCTGGTGTAGCTGGCCGCTTCGTCCACCTCGCCGTCGCAGTCGTCGTCCACCAACGCGGTGCGCGAGCAATCGTCGGGGGCGCCTGGATTGCGCGCGTTGCTGTTGTCGTCGCAGTCGCCGTCCAGCAGCACGGTGCCCGTGGGCGCGGTGCACGCGGCCATGGCCGACCCGGCGCCGTAGCCGTCACCGTCGCGGTCCAGGTAGTGGTTCACCAGCATGCGACCTTCGTCCACGCTCACGTCGCAGTCGTCGTCCACGCCTACCGCGGTGGTGCAGTCGTCCGGGACACCCGGGTTGCGAGCTGCCGAAGCGTCATTGCAGTCGCCGCTCACCGTGGCGGTCCCGATCGGCTGCTCGCAGCCCGTCATGCCCGCGCCCGTGCCGTAGCCGTCGCCATCGGCGTCCGTGTAGAACGTGCGCGGCGTGAGGGTCTCGTCGGTGCGGCCGTCGCAGTCGTCGTCCACGTCGGTCAGCGAGGCGCAGTCGTCGAGGGCCGCCGGGTTCACCTCCGAGCGCTCGTCGTCGCAGTCGCCGCCGCGGCTCGCGGTGCGCGCGTCGGCCTGGCAGGCCACGAGCGGCGTGCCCACGCCGTAGCCGTCTCCGTCGAGGTCTGCGTAGAACGAGAGGCTGGTGCCGCCCTCGTCGGTCGCCCCGTCGCAGTCGTCGTCCACCATGGGCTGCGTGCCGCAAGCGTCGATGGCGCTCGGATGCGTGGACGCGTTGTCGTCGTTGCAGTCGCCGCCGCGCAGCGTGCGCCCGTACGCAATCTCGCACTGCGAGATGAACGAGCTCATGTCGCCGTAGCGGTCCCCGTCCACGTCGGCATACCAGTTCACCGCGCCGGCCGCTTCGTCCACCGTCCCGTCACAGTCGTTGTCGCGGCTGTCGCACACCTCCACCGAGGCAGCCGTGGAGGTGTAGGGGTCGCGGTCGTCGCAGTCCGCGTCAGCCAGCTCGCAGCGCTCGTCCGGGATGCCGTCGAGGTCGTCGTCCTCGGTGTCACGCACACCGAGCGAGAAGTCGGCGCGTCCGTTGCAATCATCGTCGATGCCGTTGCAGCGCTCGCGGGAGGTGGGGTTCACGTCGTCCGACATGTCGTCGCAGTCGCCGATCCGAATGGCCCGGCCAGCCAGGGGCGCGCAGCTGTCTTGAGGCAGCGCGTCGGCCGTGGCGATGCCCCAGCCGTCTCCGTCGGCGTCCACGTACCAGGGCACCGCCAGGGTGTTCTCGTCGGTCACGCCGTCGCAGTCGTTGTCGGCGCTGTCGCAGATCTCCGCCGCCGTGGGCCGCGTGGCCGCCGACGCGTCGTCGCAGTCACCTGTTGCGGAGGACAGACCTGGCGCACCCGGGCAGCCCAGGCTCTGCGCGCCCAGCGTGCCCACACCGTCGTGGTCGGCGTCCACGTAGAGCTGCACCAGCAGGCCCTCGTCCGAGCCACCGTCGCAGTCGTTGTCGTAGCCGTCACACACCTCGGGCACGAATGGGTTCACTCCCGGGCGCGCGTCGTCGCAGTCGGTCCCGCACGCCGCGCCGTTGCAGCAGGCGGCGTCCACCGCGCCGTCGCCGTCCACGTCGCGGCCGCCCAGGGTCGCGGGGTCGCAGTCTTCGTCCAGGCCTTCGAGGTCACACACCTCGAGCGCGCCGGGGAACACCACCGCGTCGGTGTCGTCGCAGTCGTCTCCGCCGCACGACACCGCGTTGTGGCCGTCACCGTCAGCGTCGGCCGTGTCGCAGTCCGCGTTGCAGACGCGCGCGGACTCTTCACAGCGGTCGGCGGCGCAGGGGGCGGTCGCCGCTCGGCAGACGCTCCCGCTGCCCGCTTCCCCGCCACCCACGCAGCGCTCGGCCCCGTTGCAGAAGATGCCGTCGTCGCAGTCCCAGTCTCGGGCGCACTCGCCGGACCCCGCGTCCTGCACGCTGTCGGTGCCGCCGCAGCCCGCTGGGAGCGCGACCACGAGCAGAGCCAGCCAGCCCACCCAGCGCACGTTCATCGTTGTCGCTCCTTGCATCGTTCGGCCACCTCCACGCCCCCTCTTCACACGTGGCCTCGTGGGCCTCCGTTTGCGGGGAGCTCGACTCTATCACGGAACGTTCGCTCTCGCGGTGCCCCGGTGAGCCCCGCCTCCTCAGTCCGCCAGAAACACCCGAAAGGTGTCCGCAGAGATGTCCACCGAGACGATGTCCAGCCTCCCGTCGCCGTTCACGTCCACCACCGCGTGTGACATGGCCGAGGTGCCGAGATAGACGGGTGTCGCGAAGGTCCCGTTGCCCACGCCGTACGCCACGGCGACGCCCAACACCTGTGACGAGACCGTGAGGTCCAGGTGGCCGTCCCCGTCCATGTCCACGACGTGGATGCGCTCCGCGCCGTCGATGTCGGTGATCACGGGCGAGGGCGCGCCGATGTGCCCGTCTCCGTCACCCAGCAACACGCTCACGTCATGCGCGATGAAGTCGTTGGTGATCACGTCGAGGAAGCCGTCCTCGTTCACGTCGGCGAGCGCGGGGTTCGTGTGATAGTCGGTGGCGTCGCTGTCGGTCTCCGAGAGCCCTCCGGCGACGGTCCGGAGAAAGGTCCGGGCCGTGTAGGGGGTCCCATAGGACGTGGTGACCACGTCCAGGCGCGCGTCCGAGTCAAGGTATCCCACCACCGCGTCGGACAGGTCGGTCACGGTGTTGCTGCTCGAGGTGAACGCGCCGGCGCCGTCCGAGAGATCGATGCCGACGCCGGAGCCGTAGAGCGGGCCGACGACGTCGAGGTCATCGTCGCCGTCCCAGTCCACCACGTTGGGTCGGTAACCCATCGCGGGTGAGCCGGCTGCGAGGGTGAACTCGCCCGTGCACGATCCGCTGAGCCGTCGGCCGTCGTTCAGCGCATCCAGGAAGCCATCTCCGTTCACGTCGCCCATCGCGATGCGGCCGCCACCGCCGGAGGGGTAGTTCGCCACGTAGTTGAATGTGCCGTCACCGTCGCCCAGCCAGACCTCCACGGCGCCGGTCTCGTCTACGGTGCCGTTCTGGTCCGTGACCAGGAGGTCCCACAGGCCGTCGTGATCCACGTCGGCGAACGCGGCGTCCGTGGGGGCTTCGGACGTGGGGCTCGCCGTGTCGTACGTCATCCCCGAGGTGAACGTGCGCTGGGCCACGGAGAGGTAGACGGCGGCATCGGCATCGTTGGTGTCGTCCCCGCCCAGCAGGTAGGTGGTGTGGCCGTCGCCATCGTCGTCGGCGTCGGTGCCGAACGGATAGGCGGGCTCGCCGTTTGCGTTCACATCGGGCGGAGCGCAGGGGTCGGTTCCTTGATCGGTGCCCTGGTCCTGGTCGATGCCCTGGTCTTGGTCGGTGCCCTGGTCCGGGCTCGGGCCGTTCCCGTCCGAGCAAGCGGCCACGGTGAGAGCCAGAAACAGGGGAGAAAGGGTCGCCAAGCGCAGCATCGAGAGGCCTCCAGTCCTCGGGACATTAACTGAAGCGGTGATGGGTTGGGAAGGTCGCGCGGACCTTCCCACTGGACTTTCACGACCACGCTGCGCGCGGGGATGGTAGGCTGGAGCCTCGAAGCTTTCTCGGAGAACGCATGTCAGGACTGGTGCTGGGGATCGATCTCGGGACCACCAATTCGGTGGTGGCGGTGGCAGACGGGGGTTCCGTCCGCATCCTCGCCGACGACGAGGGGCGCGAGCTGCTGCCCTCGGTGGTGTCGTTCCACCCCGGCGGGGACGTGCTGGTGGGCTATCCCGCGCGCGACCGGCGCATGCTCGATGCGCGCAACACGTTCTACTCGGTCAAGCGCCTGCTGGGCCGCCCGTTCAACTCCGACGAGGTGCGCCGCGCCCGTGAGCGCTTCGCGTTCGAGCTGGCCGCGAGCGACAACGGCGGCACGGTGGTGAAGACGCGCGGGGAGACCTTCGCGCTGAGCGAGATCTCCGCGTTCGTGCTGCGCGAGCTGCGCCGCATCGCCGAGGCCGCCACCGGCAAGCGCTGCTCGCAGGCCGTGGTGACGGTTCCGGCCAACTTTAGCGACCTGCAGCGCAACGCCACCATGGCGGCCGGGCGGGTGGCTGGCCTCGAGGTGCTGCGGGTGCTGAACGAGCCCACGGCCGCAGCGCTGGCGTATGGCTACGGCAAGCAAGGGCGCGAGCGCGTCGCCGTCTTCGACATGGGCGGCGGCACGTTCGACGTGAGCATCCTCGAGCTGTCGGGCGAGGTCTTCGAGGTGATCGCGACGGCCGGCGACAGCTACCTCGGCGGCGACGACATCGACGGGGCCATCGCGGACGTGATGGCGGAGGAGTTCTTGCGCCAACATCGCCTCGACCCGCGCAGCGACGCCGAGTCGTTCGAGCGACTGCGCGCCGCGGCCGAGTGGGCCAAGTGCGAGCTCACCGACCAGGACCAAGTGGAGCTGCGCGTCGAAGAGCTGGCCGTGGGCACGGCGGGGCAGGCCCTCGATCTGCGCTTCACGCTCACGCGCCAGGCGCTGCACCAGATCGCGCAGCCCATCATCGCGCGCGCCTTCGACTCCTGTGAGGCCACGCTGCGGGCATCGGGACTGCGACCGAGCCAGCTCGACAACGTCATCTTGGTGGGCGGCTCCACGCGCATGCCGCTGGTGCGGTCCATGGTGGCCGAGTACTTCGCGTGCAGCCCGCGCACCGAGATCGACCCGGACGTGGTCGTGGCCCATGGCGCGGCGCTGCAAGCGGCCTCCCTCGCCAGCGGGCGCCGCGCACAGCTGGGCAAGGTGGCGCTGCGCAAGGTTCACATGGAGCACGTGGACACCGCCGGGCTGATGACGGCTCCCGGGGCCGTGGTGCCCGGCCTGGTCAGCGCGCCGGCCGACCAGGGGTACCGGCCGCCTTCGCCCGCGGTGTTCGGAAGCCTGAAGCCCAAGCCGCCCACCATGCCGCCGCCGCCCCGCGCGGCCGCGCGTCAAGCGCTCACGAAGGCTCCCTCCGAGGACTTCGAGCTGCTCGAGCTGGACGAGCTGGTCCCGGCGCCGCCCTCGACACCACCCGTGCGCGTTCAGCCCGTGATGAACGTGGTGGGGTCGGCGCCCACGTACGTGCCGGTGCCGGCCGCCGCAGCCCCCGACGCCGAGCCGGCCGGGCCACCACCCCTCCTGCTGGACGTGACGCCGCTCTCGCTCGGAGTGGAGACGGTGGGGGGCTTCTGCCACACCATCATCCCGCGCAACACGGCCATGCCGGCCGAGAACACGCAGACCTTCAGCACGGGTCGCGACGGACAGACGTTCATCTCGGTGCGCATCTGCCAGGGCGAAGAGAAGAACCTCGAGGCGAACCAAGTGCTCGGCGTGGTGGAGCTGGATGGCCTGCGCGACGCGGCGCGCGGCAGCGTGCGCATCGACGTGACCTTCGTGATCGACGCGGACGGCGCGCTGGCCGTGCAGGCGCGCGACCTCGAGACGGGGCGCGAGCACGCCGTTCGCATCCGGCGTGTGGGCGAGCTGGACGAGTCCGAGATCGACGCGCTGACCGCCCGCATGGAGACGCGCTTCCGGCGCGGCGGTGAGGTGTCGCCGGAGGGCCCGCGCGCATGAGTGACCCGCTTGACCAGCTGGACTACTACACGCTGCTGCAGGTGGCGCCGGACGCCACGGCCGACGCCATCCGCGCGGCCTTCCACCAGTTCGCGCTGCGCTACCACCCGGACGGCTACACCATGGCCAGCCCCGAGGACAAGGCGCGGGTCAACCAGATCTACCGGCGCGGTGGCGAGGCCTACCGCGTGCTCGCGAACGCCAGCGCACGGGCCACGTACGACGCTGGGCTAGCCGAGGGCAAGCTGCGCCAGCAGGCGGCCGCCACCCCCGACGACGGAGGCGCCAAGGAGCGAGCCGCCAAGCGCAACGTGAACCTGAAAGCGCGCCCCTTCTGGGCCAAGGCGCAGGCGGCCATTCGCGACGCCCAGTGGGGGCAGGCCAAGCTCAACCTGCAGATCGCCCTGGGCCACGATCCGGACCACCCGCTGCTGACCGAGCGCATGGCGTTCGTGGTGGGCCAGCTCACACGCTAGCGCGACCGGAGCGGCTCCCCTGCGCCTCGGCCGTTTACCTGCGGGGGGCCGGGTTTCGGGCTATGGTCCGGTCGTCATGACCCGCCGAGCCGAACTGCACCGCAAGACCAGCGAGACCGACATCCGCGTCAGCGTGAACCTGGACGGAACCGGCCAGGCGCGCGTCGAGACGCCGATCGGCTTCCTCACGCACATGGTGGAGCAGATCGCGCGGCACGGGCTGTTCGACCTGGACGTGGTCGCCAAGGGCGACATCCACATCGACGGGCACCACACCACCGAGGACCTGGCCATCACGCTCGGCAAGGCCGTGGCCGACGCGCTGGGCGACAAGCGCGGCATCCGGCGCTACGGCTCGGCCACGCTGCCCATGGACGAGGCCTGCATGACCTGCGCGCTCGACCTTTCTGGGCGGCCGTACTTCGTGTGGCGCGTGCCCATGCCGAAGGCGACGCTGGGCGGGTTCGACACCGAGCTGGCCGAGGTCTTCTTCGAGGGCTTCGTGCGGGGCGCGCAGTGCAACCTGCACATGCGGCTGCACGAGGGCGAGAACCTCCACCACATCATCGAGATCGGCTTCAAGGCGTTCGCCAAGGCGCTGCGCGAGGCCACCGAGCTCGACCCACGGCAGACCGGGGTGCCCAGCACCAAGGGCACCCTCACGGAGTGATGGCGCGCGTGGCACAGAAAGTCACCATCGCCGACCTCGGCCTCGGCAACCTGCACAGCGTGGCGCAGGCGTTCTCGCGCGCCGGCGTGTCGGCCGAGATCACCCGCGACCCCGCCGCGCTGCGCAGCGCCGAGCGGCTCGTGTTCCCGGGGCAGGGCGCCTTCCGGGAGTGCGCCGAGGTGCTGGCCACCGAAGTGGGCCCCGCGCTGCGCGACTTCATCGCCACGGGTCGTCCGTACCTCGGCATCTGCCTCGGCATGCAGGCGCTCTTCGAGACCAGCGAAGAGTCCGAAGGGCAGGGCCTCGGCGTGTTCGGTGGCCGCGTGGTGCGCTTCGCGCCCGACATGCACGACCCGGATACCGGCGACCGCCTGAAGGTGCCGCACATGGGCTGGAACCAGGTGGACACCGCGCACCCGATGGTGGAGCCCGGCAACTGGTACTACTTCGTGCACAGCTACTACGTGGTCCCCACGGATGCTTCCCTGGTGGCCGCCACCAGCGACTACGGCGTGCGCTTCTGCGCGGCCGTGGCGCGCGACAACGTCTTCGCCTGTCAGTTCCACCCCGAGAAGAGCCACCACGCCGGCGCTCGCTTGATCGAGCGCTTCTTGGCGCAGTAGAGAACCACCATGCTCGCGCGACGCATCATCCCCTGCTTGGACGTGAAGGACGGCCGCGTCGTGAAGGGCATCAACTTCGTGGGCCTGCGTGACGCGGGTGACCCCGTGGAGTGCGCGGCCCGCTACAGCGAAGGCGGCGCGGACGAGATCTGCTTCTTGGACATCACGGCCTCGCACGACGGCCGCCGCACCCTGTTCGAGCTGGTGGAGCGCACGGCGCGGGCCATCGCGGTGCCGCTCACGGTGGGCGGTGGCGTGCGCGAGCGGCGCGACGTCCACGACCTGCTGCACGCGGGCGCCGACAAGGTCAGCACCAACAGCGGCGCCGTGGCGAACCCGGCCTTCGTGGAAGAGGCCGCCCGCGCCTACGGCAGCCAGGCCATCGTGGTGGCCATCGACGCCAAGCGCGTGAGCGCCGCCGGGGAGCCGCCGCGCTTCAGCGTCTTCACGCACGGAGGTCGCCGTGACACCGGCCTCGACGCCATCGAGTGGGCGCGCCGCGTGGTGGACCTGGGCGCGGGCGAGATCCTGCTCACCAGCATGGACCGTGACGGAACGCGCGACGGCTACGACATCGCCCTCACGCGGGCCGTGGCCGACGCGGTCAGCGTGCCGGTCATCGCGTCGGGTGGCGTGGGCACGCAGGAGCACATCCGCGACGGCTTCCTGGTCGCGCACGCCGATGCGGCGCTGGCCGCCAGCATCTTCCACGACGGGCAGTACACCGTGGCCCAGGTGAAGCAGTTCTTGCTGGGCGAGGGGGTGCGCGTGCGGCCCCCGGAGGCGCAGCTCGGATGAACGAGCCCGGCGAGATCAGCGTCGCGCGCGTGATCGACCTGTGCCGTGAGCGCGACGTGCGCCTGGCCTACGAGATCGGTGCGTTCGTGGTCTTCGAGGCGTGCGAGGCCGTCCTCGCGAAGCCGCGGGCCATCCGCGCGGGAGACGTCTGGGTCTCGCCCGAGGGGACCACGCGCGTGACCGCGGGCACCGCAGCCGAAGACGCCGGCGCGGCGGGCGCGCTCGCCGAGCTGCTAGCCGCCGTCTTGGTGGTGGCCGGCCAGGAAGTGCCGGGCATGCTCATGCACCTCGTGGACGTGCCGCGCGCCAAGCAGCTGGGGCTCGGTGGCTACCGCGACGAGCTCGAGGCCGCGCTGGTGCCGCTCAACCGCGCCGCCGCGCGCCGCGTGCTGGCTCGTCAGCTGCGCGAGCTGACCCGCCCCAAGGGGGCTCGCCCCGCCGAGGGCGAGGGAGGTGGGGCGCCGGACGCCGCCGCCGCCGATGCCGATCTCGATGCGCTGCTGGGCTACGAGGCGCCCCCTGCGCCCGAGCTGCCGGAGCCCACGCCGCAGCCGACCGAGGCCCCGCTCGGCGCCGCCGCGGAGCAG
>CAZEAA010000148.1:0-956 GCA_964510015.1 uncultured Sandaracinaceae bacterium | reverse complement strand
CCACCGCCGCAGACCGTGAGAGGGGTGTGCGGGAACCCACGGCCAGCGCCACGCTGGCGGGTCCGAGCCAGGTGCACGTGCCGCTGGGCCTGCCGCGGGAGCCGGACCTCGACGGCGTGCTCGAGAAGCGCGACGCGGGACGCTCGCGTGGTCCCTCCCTCGCGATGGTCGCGGTCGTCGCCCTGGTCGTCGGCCTCGGTGCTTTCCTGTGGCTCACCGGGCGGCTCTGACGGGGCGTCAGCTGCTACCCTTCGCGCTTCTCCGCAGCGCTCTCCCTGTTGCGAGCTTCGATCATGAATCCACACATCTTCCGTGAGTACGACATCCGAGGCGTCGCCGACCGCGACCTGACCAGCGAGCTGGCCCGCGACCTGGGCCGCGCGCTCGGCACCTTCCAGAAGCGCGCGGGGCGTCTTCGCATCGCGCTCGGGCAGGACTGCCGCCTGAGCTCGCCGCGCCTGCACCGCGAGCTGCTCGGGGGTCTCCTCGAGGCGGGCATGCAGGTCACGGACATCGGCATCGGCGCCACGCCCATGATGTACTTCGCGGTGTTCCACCTGGACCTCGAGGGCGGCGTGCAGATCACCGGCAGCCACAACCCGCCCGGTGACAACGGCTTCAAGATGATGAAGGGCAAGGCCTCGCTCTACGGCCCGGACATCCTCGTGCTGCGCCACATGATCGAGCGCCGCGACTTCGACCTGAGCCTCGACGGAACGGTCACCGAGGTGGACCTGATGAGCGCGTACGCGGGCTTCATCCGCGGCAACGTGAACGTGGCGCGCAAGGACATCCGCTTCGCCATCGACGCGGGCAACGGCGCGGGCGGTCCTCAGGCGCTGGCGGCCATGGAAGCGGCGGGCCTCTCGCCGGTGGCCTTGCTCTGCGAGATGGACGGCCACTTCCCGGTGCACCACCCCGACCCGAGCGAGCCCCACACCCTCGAGCTGCTGCGC
>CAZEAA010000147.1:0-13569 GCA_964510015.1 uncultured Sandaracinaceae bacterium | reverse complement strand
GCTCCTCCGTGCCCGTCATGGCCACGGCGTCACCGGTGGGGTGCGGGCGCTCGGTGTGACCGTGACCGCCACGCTTCAGCCAGCGCGCGGCGAGCATGGGCGTGAGGCTGAAGGCCACGAAGAGCGACACCAGGACGGCGACGCTCATGGTCATGCCGAAGGACGAGAGGAAGCGGCCGACGATGCCGCCCATGAACACCACGGGAAGGAACACGGCCACCAGCGAGAGTGTGGTCGCCATGACGGCGAGGCCGATCTCCTTCGTGGCGCGCAGCGTGGCTTCGCGCGGGTCGAGCTTGCGCTCCTCCATGAAGCGGATGACGTTCTCGATGACGACGATGGCGTCGTCGATGACGATTCCCACGGCGAGGGTCAGCGCGAGCAGCGTGATCATGTTCAGCGTCAGCCCGAGCGCGTTCAGCATGGCGAAGGTGGCCACGATGGACACGGGGATGGCGAGCGCGGCGATGACCGTGGCGCGACCATTCCGCAGGAACGAGAAGACGACGAGCACGGCGAAGATGGCGCCCAAGAGGAGGTGCTCCTCCACGGCGCTCACGGAGGTGCGCGAGAAGGTGCTCTCGTCGCGCACCACGTCGGCGCGGTAGCCGGCGGGCAAGCGCGCGCGGATCTCTTCCACGCGCTCGGCCAAGCGGTCGGCCACCGCGATGGCGTTGGTGCCGCTCTGGCGCGTGACGGTCAGCATGACCACGCCCTCGCCGTCGAGCGTCACGAGCGACTCGGCCTCGGCGGCGTCGTCGGTCACGGTGGCCACGTCACGCAGGTAGATGACCTGGCCGCCCACCTGCGTGATGGGCAGGTCCGCCAGCTCGGCCGCCGTCGCCACGCGACCGGGCACGCGCACCTGACGGGTCTGGGCGCCGTTGGTCACGTCACCGCCGGGCAGCTCCAGGTTCTCGCGACGCAGCGCCATCGCCACGTCCGTGATGGCGAGGCCGAGGGCCTCGAGACGCGCAGGGTCGAGGCGCACGCCGATCTCGCGCTCGCGGCCACCCATGATCTGCACCGAGCCGACGCCGGGCAGACCCTCGAGGGGTCCCTTGAGCTCGTCGTCCGCGAACTCGGTGAGCTCCTGCGGCGTGCCGGGCCCGCGCAACGCCACGTAGTAGATGGGCTGCGCGTCCGGGTCGAGCTTCTCGATGCGGGGCGGGTCCACACCATCGGGGAGCTGCGCCAGCACGCGGTTCACGCGGTCGCGCACCTCTTGAGCAGCGACGTCGCCGTCCTTCTCGAGCTCGAACTGCACCGCGATGACCGAGAGGCCTTCGTAGGAGGTGGAGCGCAGCTCGGAGAGGCCCGAGACGCTACCGACGGCCTCTTCCAGGACTTCGGTGACCTCGGTCTCCACCTGTGCCGGAGACGCGCCGGGGTACGGCACCACGACGGTCACGAAGGGCACGTCGATGTTGGGGAAGCGGTCCACCGGCAGGCTGCCGACGCTCGCCACGCCCAGCACCAGGAGCACCAGCGACATCACCCACGTGAAGACGGGGCGGGACACGGAGATGCGGGCTAGCCACTGCATGATGGACTCCTCAGTTCCCGCCCGCGGTCACGGCCACGGGCACGCCATCGGCGAGGTTGCGAGGGGGGTTAGTCACCACGACGGTGCCCTCGGGCAGGTCGGACTCGAGGGTGGTCACGTCGCCCTCCACGCTGATGACGCGCACCACCGTGGTGACGGCCACACCGTCCACCACGGTGAAGACGCGGTAGACGCCGGCGCGCTCGGTGACCGCGCTGCTGGGGACGCGCAGCACGGGCCGCGTGCCCTCGAGCTGCAGCGTGGCGCGCGCAAAGTGGCCGGCCCGCACCGCTCCGTCGGCGTTGTCGGCCACCACCTCGATCATCAGGGTGCGGGTGGCGGTGTCGAGCGCGGCGGCGATGAAGCGCACCTCACCCGTAATCTCCTGGTTGGTGCCATCCACCGTGATGTCGGCGTGCTGACCCACGTGCACCAGCGCTGCGTAGCGCTCGGGGATGGCCAGCACGAGGCGCAGCTCGGTGGCGTCCACCAGCTCCACCACGGGGGCCTGCGTGCCCACGAACTCACCCACCTCGACGAAGCGCTGCATGACGGCGCCCGCGAACGGCGCGCGCACGGTGGTGTGACCGGCCTCGTTGCGGCGCAGGCGCGCCTCCGACGCGAGCGCCACGTAGCTGGCGAGCGACCCGCGAGCCCGGCTGCGGGCCTGCTCGTAGCGAGCCTCAGCCGCCTCGGCGGCGATGCGCGCCTGCTGGAACGTGCGCTCGTCCACCACGCCGCGCTCGTGGAGCGGCGTGATGCGCGTGAGCTGGTCGTTCAGGTTCTCGAACTCGGCGCGCGCGGCCACCACCTCGGCGACGGCGTCCGGGTCGAAGTCGTCGGTGTCCTCGACACCCAGCTGGTCGAACTGCGCCTGGGCGCGCGCCGAGGCCGCGCGAGCCGTCAGGCGCATGTCGGTGGCGCGCAGGATGACCAGCGGGGCGCCCTCGGCGACGACGTCACCGCGCTCCACGCGCACCTCGGCGACGTGACCGCTCACCAGCGGGGCCAAGCGCGCGCTGCGCTTGGGGGCCAGGGTTCCGTCGAGGCCGAGCACGTTCGGGATCTGGTCGACCTGCGCCGGTGCCGTGCGAACGGCCACGGGCTCGGGGGCGCTCGCCGCGGGGACGGCAGCGCCAGCGCGGCTGCTCTCACAGCCGGTCGACGCCAGCGCGAGGGTCAGCGGGAGGAGCGCGATGTAGGAGAGGGGGCGTGGCATGGGGGTACCTGCTGCGGATTCGGGGGGAGGAGCTGGGGGGATGAAAGTCAGGCGGGGTCGCGCTCAGGGCGCGCTGGGGGTGCCGAGCGCGCGCTCGAGGCGAGCACCCGCGAGGTGGGCGTCGACGACGGCGTCGACCAGGTCGAGGCGCGCGCGCAGGGCGTTCGACTGCGCGGCCAGTACGTCGGTGCTGGTGGCGAGGCCCACGCCGAAGCGCTCGGTCGCGTCGTGGTCCTGCCGGGAAGCGCTGGTGGCCGCGGCGCGGCGCGCCTCCACCTCGGCGAGCGAGGCGATCAGCGCGCCCTGCGCCTGGACCGCCGTCCGTCCGGCGCGACGCGAGTCGCTCTCGGCTCCGAGCGAGGCTTCGAGCGCGAGCGCGATGCGCTGGTGACGACGAGCGTCGGCGAGCAGCGTTCCGTCGAGAGAGAAGGTCAGCTGCACGCTCATGTCCCAGGTGCCGCGGAACTCCGTGGTCTGCGGGAAGATGCGCGAGTTCGGATTCGCGTAGGTGTAGTTGAAGCCCGCCGTGAGCGACGGGAACATGCGGGCGCGCTCGGCGTTGGCCCGCGCGGTGTGCGCCTCGGCGCGCAGCACGGCCGCACGCGAGTACGGGTCGTTCGCGCGGGCCTCGAGGCGCAGGGTGTCCGCGTCGCGCGACTCGTTCGTGGGCAGCGCGTCCAGCTCGATGGACAGCTGCAGGTCCACGTCGTCTTCGAGCTCGAGCAGGTCGCGCAGGCCGCGCTCGGCCACGGTCACGCGGCTCAGCGCCACCGCCTCGAGGCGCACGAAGGCCTCGGCGCTGGCCTGGGCGTCGAGCACCGCGCTGGTGGTGGCCACGCCGCTCTCGGCGCGCACGCGGGCGTCTTCGGCGCGCTGCTGCGCGACGGCCACCGCGTCCTGCGCCACACGCAGCTGCGCGCGGGCACGAACCAGCTCGAAGTAGGTCTCGAGGGTGACCAGCACGTTGTCCTGGTCCGCGCCGCGCTCGGCTTCCACAGCGGCGTCGCGGTCCAGGCGCGCGGCCTCGAGCTCGTGGCGCGACGCGCCCACGTAGTCGCTGAGGGGCACGGTGATGGAGGCCGTCAGGGCGTACTGGTTGAGGATCGGCTGCTGGAGCACCACGTCCGAGAGGAACGCATCGGGGTTCGCCTGACACGCGACGACGTCCGCCAAGCAGCCCGGCGTGTCGAACGACCGGATGGTGCCCGGCGTGAAGTTGGAGAGGCGGGTGTAGCGCGCGGCGAGCGAGGCCCGCGGCACGTAGCTCCGGCGCGCGCCCTGCACCGCTGCGTCGGCCGACTCGGTGCGGGCCCGCGCGCGACGCGCGTCGAGCGACACCTCGCGAGCGCGCTGCATGGCGGCTTCGGGGGTGAGACCCACCGAGCTCGAGAGCCCCTCGGGAAGCAAGGTGCTCAGGTCCAGCGGCTCGCTCGACACGGCGCGCGGGTCCGGCAGCGTGATGCTCGGGCTGGCCGCCGGCCGTGCCGCGTCTGGCGCCCCCGGGACGGCAACCGGTGGCGTGGTCACGGGCGGCTGCTCCGGCGCGTCGAAGGGCGAGGTGGGTGTGCGCGTCTGCGCTGCGGCGAGGTCAGGAACACCCGCGAGGACGAGGGCCGCGAGCGCGATCACGGCGTTAGCGAGTGAGTATTTACTCATATATCGAACCTGAGGGTCAGAAGAAGGGGGGAGCGAGGGGGCGTCTGCGCAAAAAAGGGAGACCGGAGCGCGGGCGGAGGGAAGCAGGCCACGCGACGGGCGTCTGTCGCGCGAAGAGCCAATTCGTTAGCGCGAACGCGCACTTCGCTTAGACGGCTGGCGAACGGCAGGGAACTCGGAAGTTTCGACTGTGGCCGTCAAGTCCACGATGGTGGCCACGATGCGACGCACGAACGCGTCCACCCCCTCAGGCATCAGGTCGGGGAAGTGCATGCGCAGGTGCACGTCGTGAATGAGCGCCCCGAGGAAGAGGCGCGCGAGCCCGTACGGGTCGCAGGGCCGCATGCGCCCGAGGGCGACCTCACGCTCGAAGAGACTCGTGATGGCCTGCATGACCACGAACGGCGGCGCCTCTTCGTCGTCGCCCAGCAGCTGCGCAAAGTCTTGGGGCTTGAGCTTGCCGTTGGCGCCGATCATCTGCGAGCAGGGCAGCAACTGGCTGGCGTAGCCGTGCATCCCGGTGGCGATGCTGACCAGGTGCTCGGCGACCGGCAGCACCCCGATGCGCGCCTCGATGCCGGTGAACCAGTCGAAGTCCTCGACCTCGGGCAGGCGCAGCGCCTCGGTGAACATCCGGCGCTTGCTGACAAAGCGCTTGTAGAGCGTGCCCTCGCTCACGCCCGCGCGCTTCGCGAGCTCCTGCGTGGACGCCCCCGGCCCGAGGTCCAGGAAGGTCTCACGCATGGACTCTAGGAGGGCTTCATTGTCGAACTGCTGTGGGCGAGCCATAGTGAGGAAGTATTTACTTACTAACTCCCCACCCGTCAAGACAGCCCCTCGGAATATTCGCGGAGACGCCCGAAAACAAGCGCCGACGCGGCGTGGGGGTCAGTCGCCGACGGCCTGCTGGTAGGCCTCGCGCGCCTGCTTGGCGTACCACTCGGGGTAGAAGCCCTCGCACCACTTGCGGTAGCGCGCGATGGGCCCTTCGCCGTCGCAGATGACCGGCCTATCCAGGTAGATCTTGCTCTCCCAGTTGGGCTTGTCCTGCTCCAGCTGGCGCGCGATCTCGGGGCGGAAGGCGTGCCCCACGCCCGCGGCGGCCTGCTCGCCCATCTTCAGGCTCACCATGAAGGCGAAGCGCAGGTCCACGTACTCGTCGTCCACCGGCGTGGTGGACGCCACCAGCGTGATGGGGATGAGCCCGGTGAAGCGGCTGGTGGAGAAGCCGTGGCCCCAGTTGGTGGCCTCGAGCTCGCCGTCCACCTCACCGCGCGGCGTCTGCATCTTGGTGGCCGTCACCATGCGGAGCTTCGGGTACTCGAGCTCGATGGTGTGCGGGATGGGCATGACGCTCATGCCGTGCACGTAGCGAAAGTGGGCCTGGTCCACCGCGTTCTCGCCCATCTCCTGGTTGTGGCTGCGGATGCGCCACTGGCGAAAGCTGTACGGCGTCCACGCCTCGCGCTCGCGCCACTCGGGGATCTCGGGGATCTCCCAGGCCGGCGGCGCGCCGTCGATGTCGTGCCAGAGCATGATCATCCCGTTCACCTCGCAGACGTGCCACGTCTTCACCGCCGCCTTCGCGGGTATGCGCTTGGCGTAGGGCACCTCCACGCACTTGCCGTCGGTGCCGTCGAAGACCCACGCGTGGAACGGGCAGCGGATGCGGCAGCCCTCCACCTTGCCGCCCACGCCGAGGTGAGCGCCCAAGTGCGGGCAGTGGGCGTCCAGCACCCTCACCACCTCGTCCTCGCCGCGGTACATGACGAGGTCACGCCCGAAGCAGACCACGGGCTCCACCTGGCCCACCGCGAGGTCCTGCCCGTAGCCGATGCAGAACCAGCCGCGTGGGTAGCGTGGAAACGGGAAGCGAGGGCGGGGGGCGACGCGCGGGTGCATTCGCTGACGCTACCGCAAGTCGGGACCGAGGACAGCCCCGACGAGCCCGCCGGTCAGCCCTTGCGCGCCTTCGAAGGGGGGTTGCGCGCGAAGAGCAGCACGGCCAGCAGCCACAGCCCGATGGCCGGGAGCAACGTGGGGAGCGGGGCGTCCGGGGCGTTGGCCACGCGGACGCACAGATAGACGGACAGCACCGCGGGCGGGAGGCACCAAAACGTCTTCAGGTGGATCAAGACGTTGGCCAGCGCGCAGAGCGCGAGCACGAACAGGGCCTCGCCCCACCACGAGCCGTGCGCCGCCGCCATGAGCGCGCCCACCGGCACGCCCGTGAGCACGATGAGCCAGCCCACGATGACGCGCTGGGACGTGTCGGCCTGCGCCCAGGTCGGCGCCGAGACGTGGGCCTTGCGCGACGCCGGCGAGAGCGACGGCTCCGACGGCGGGGCCACGGGTCGCCCCTCGAAGCGCACGCCATCGAGCTCGACCTCCCCTCCGCGGTAGCCGCCGGACGGGTCGAGTCGCGCGTCGCCCACGTGCAGCACCTCGACGCGCTCGAGGTCGAAGCCATGCGCGCCGGTGGCCGGCAGCGGCAAGACCAGGGAGGGGCGCAGCGCCAAGCCCGGTACTCGAGCCAGCACCGTGGCGAGCGCCGGAGAGAGCGCCTCGACGACGCGCTCTGCGACCACGATCGGCTCGGGAGGCACGCCGAACGCAGTCACCATCGCCCGAACGGAGGCCTCGTCGCCGAGCGGACGAAGCGTCAGGCGCAGCGTCACGTCCACATGGAGGCCGTCTGCGGTGCGGGCCGCGCCCTCCCCGCTCGCGGTGGCGAGCACCGTGAACGACGCGAGGTCGAGCGCGAGCGCCGTGGACCACCACGGCCACACCAGCACACGCCCGTGCGTATGCACCGAGCGGACTTCACGCGTCCCGCGCGTGCGCACCACCAACGCGGTGCCCGGTCGCACGATGCAGAGGCCCGTGACCTCCACCTCAGGGCTCCAGTCGGTGTGGGAAGTAGAATCGGTCTGCGCCATCCGGGTCCACGCCGCACGCGCGCTTCACCTCCGCCGACAGGGCTGCGTCTCCCAGCCCAGCTGCGGCCAGCGCGAGCGCGTCGCGCTGCCACTCGGCGATGCGGTCGGCCTCGCAGCGCGCGACGCCCGCCTGGATGAACGCGCGGCGCCGGGCGCGCGAGGGGGTGAACGCCAGGCCCACGGCCATGCGCTTGCCGTACGCGCGAAAGTCCTCCTCTCCGTCGAGCAACACGCGATAGAAGGCCGCCTCCATGTCGAGCGCGTCCCCCGCGCCGGCACCCGCGGCGACGAGCGCCGCCCAGCGCACGACGGTGGACGGGGGCGGCGCCCCGGCCCGACTGGCCTCGATCGCGGCCAGCTCGCCATCGCGGCTGAACGAGTCCGCGACCCCCATGGAGTCGTAGTCCAGCACGCAGCGCGTGGCCAGGTCGGCAGCCCCGTGCGTGATCAGCGCGTCGCACGCTCCAGGGACGTGCGAGCGCGCCACGAGCTCGAGCGTGGTGCCCATGGACGCGAGCAGCGCAGCGCAGTCTGGCCACTCGCGGCGGCCGGCCTCCACCACCCACGCCTGCCCACCAAAGGCCTCGACCACGCGCCAGACGCCATCCAGCTCGAACGCGATGCGCCCCTGCGCCGAGCAGGCCGCGCTCACCACCTCTTGCAGCCCTTGCCGGCACGACGCCTCGTCCTGGACGACGCTCCGAGGAAGGGGCGAGGCGAGGTGCACGCGGCGCACGTAGTCGGGCTGCCCAGCGTGCGAGACGCGCACGTCGGCGTCGAAGACACACTCGACGCTGCCGTCCTCCAACCCGAACCAGCGCCCCGCCGGCGCGAGGCCCGAGGACCAGCTGACCAGCTCCTGCCGCGCCACCACGTCCAGCGTCAGTCCGTCGCTCTCCACGTGCAGCAACGGACGGTTCGCACCGGGGGTGTGGGTGGCCCGCGAACAGCCCGCGCCGCCGGTGGCAAGCAGCACCGCGAGAGCCAGGAGCGAGCGCGTGGAGGGTCGCAGCGACACAGTGGGACGGAGAGCCTGCCTGAACTCGGGCGCGAGTTCATCACCAGCGCGAAGCCACCCTCACTCGCAGTCGACCAGCTCGCACCCCCCGCTGCGACAGAGCGGGCGAAAGGTCTCGACGTCCACGAGCACGAGCGCGTCGCGGCCGTCTGCCGGGAGCTCCGCGTACTCGTCACGCGTGAGGAAGCAGCGGCGCGGGCGAACGCTCGCCGCGTGGTGGATGTCCAGGCGCACCCGCACGCGCCCCACCGCCCGAAAGTCGGCGGTGAACCAGCCTGCGCGGTCGGTCGTGACGGTCTGGTCCCCCACGATGACGCGCACCCTCGCGCCTGCGGCCCCGTCGATGCGCACGGCGCCGCGCACTCGCCCCACGGGCTGCGGGAAGGTCTGGCACACGTGCTGGATGAGCAGGGCGACGTCGCCCTGATGCGCCGCATGAGACGGGCCGGACTCCATCCGACGGCAGCGCATGGCGCCGGTCTCGGGGTCCAGCACGCGCTGGTCGTGCTGAGTGACGGCCACGATGCCGGTCGCGTGCGCACCGACGAGCCACGCTCCGGGCACCTGCCAGCGGTCCTGGCCGTCGAGTGCGCGCGCGTGGAGCGCGGTTCCGTCGTTCCAGAGGTAGGTGCCGTCGTCCAACAGGCGCCCAGCGGACGTCCACGTGCCGAGGCTGAAGCGGACGATGACCTCGCCCGTGGCCCACCCGCGCACCTCCACCTCTCCGCCGGTGTCGATGGCCACACCGAACGCGCTCTCGCTCACGATGGGAAGCTGGGGAGACGTGACACGGCTGTGCAGCAGCACCCCCGCCGGGTCGAAGACCCCAATCCAGGTGGGGCAGCGCGCCGAGGCCGCCCAGGCGCAGCGCACGGCGACCAGCACCCGACCATCGCGCCGTGCCGCGAGCAAGGCCACCTGCGGAGCCTCGACTCCCGCCGACATGCCATGCGCGCCCAGCCACGGCGCGAGCGACCGCTCCCACCCGGACCCACGCACCACGAGGCCCGCGGGCGTCCGAGCCACTTCCAGCGGTTGCGCGCTCGCGAGCACGGGCGCCGCTGCCAGCATGAACGCGCACCCCGCGAGCACGGCCCGCAGGACACGCCTCCACTGGATGTCATCGGACCGTCGCATTCCTGGGACAGTGTCGTCCAGGCGCGCTTCGATCACCACCACGGGACGCCGAACGCGATATGGTTGCGGCACCACGGCCCGCCGCCGACGAGAGGATCCCCGTGAGCACCGCAGAGACGTTCGACCTGCTGGCCGACACCCTCGACCGCCGCTTCGCCGCGGGCGACCGGCGCACCGTGCTGGTGATGGGCGCCGGCTTCCACCATCACCTGCGCGCGCACCTCCCCAACACGGCGGCCGACCCGAGCGGCGCGCTGTGGAAGCTGTTCACCGACTGGAACGGCCTGCTCAGCCGCATCGCCGAGGACTACGAGATCCCCGTCCTGCGGCACGAGGACCCTGCGGCCACGTGGGAGAGCCTGATCATCCGCATCTCCACCCAGAAGCGCGACGCCGCGGCGCGCAAGAGCGGCGTGCAGAGCGCGGTGCACGACTCCGAGGCCGACGCGTTGCGCGCGCTGGGGGCGAGGCTGGCCGTGCTCCCGTTCGACGAGACGCAGCTGGCGGGCCTGGGGGCCAAGCTGGCGGAGGGCTACCGCGACGTGGTGAACCTCAACATCGACCGCACCGTGCAGCTCGCGCTGGCGGCCGCAGGGTGCGCCGTGAACGAGCCACGCAGCTCCGAGGCGAAAGACGCGCTCACCGTGCCGAGCGCCACCTGGACGCGAGGGTCTCGCGCGGGGCGCGTGTGGCAGCTGCATGGGTGTGCGTCACGGCCCAAGCAGATCGTGCTGGGGACGCGCGCGTACGGCCGCAGCATGTCGCGCCTGAAGGAGCTGTGGGACCGAGCCAAGGCGGCCGAGCGCAAGTGGCCGACCACGCCGGGCGAGGGCAAGTGGACCCCGCAGCTGGCCACGCGCTGGGTCGAGGAGCGCCGCGCCATCCAGCCGTTCGACCCGGGCGGCGCGCCGCTCTCGTCGCTCGACCTGTTCCTGCAGAGCGACCTGGTGTTCGTGGGCACCAGCCTCGACCGCGCCGAGACGGACCTCTGGTGGGCCCTCCATCAGCGCATGCGCAACCTCTGCCGTGTGCGCGTGTCCGACAGGCCACGCACGTTCGTGCTCTCGCTGCGCGTGGACGGCCCCGACCCCAAGACGCGGCACCTGATGACGGGCCCAGCAGGCATCCGCCCCGTGCTCTTCGAGAGCTGGGACGAGATGTGGAGCACGGTCATCGGACGCTGGTGGGTGTAGCGCGCGAGCGACACGCGCCGTGTGCGGGGCAACGCTTCGTGCGATGCTGGCGCGATGACGACGCGCCCGGCTGTGTCTCGCTTCGCGGTCCTCCTGTTGCTGGCTGGCTGCGGTGACGAGCCCCCCGCCCCGACCCTCGTCCCCCCCACGCCTCAGCAGGTGACGCCGGAGCCCGCGCCCGAGCCGGTGGTCGCGCCCGCCGCGGCGGCCGAGTACTCGCTGCACGAGTGGGGCCTCTTCGGTGTCGAGGTCGGTGGCACGCACGCGGTGGTCGGGGGCCACGTGGCACACGCGCCGGCGTCGGCGGCGTCAGCGTCGGTCTCCGAGTCGGAGTCGCGCGCCGCGGAGCGAGCCCAGCGCAACATCCTGCGCCTCTTGGACGAGGCCGCCGCGAGCCCTTCGTTGCTCCGAGAGCCGCACGGCCTGCAGCACGACGGGCTCTCCCCCGCGGCGACCGGCAAGCCCGTGATCTACCTGCACGTCCCGAGCGGAGCTCCGCCCGTGGAGGTCGCGGTCGCGCTCCGACTGCCCCCGAGCCAGCTGCTCGAGCACTGGCCCGCCACCACGACAACGGACGACGGTCTCGCGTGGAGTGTGCGCGCCACGCATGGGCCTTGTGCGTCACCCGCCGCGCCGCCCAGCGCCACGGACGCGGCGTGCCAGAGCGTGCGCGACGGCTTCTGCGAGGCGGCCGAGATCCCGCGCTACCACGGCCAGAACGACACGTGCATGACGGTGGGCGGGGTGGAGGTTCCGCTGCTGTTCTATCGCGGTGACGGGGCCGACGTGTCCGCGATGCCGCTGACCCTGCGCGGCTGGCTCGCGGGGGACACCCCGGAGACGTGGGAAGTCACGCGACACGGCGAGCCGCCCGAAGGCCCCGTGCTGTTCGTGGAGCGCGAGGGTCGTGTGTCTCGCATCCACGCGCTGCGCGGGCCGGACTTTCTCATGCCCGGTCCCGATGACGCGGGCATCACGCCCGCCGACGCCCGCAGCCTCTTGCGCGACGAAGCGCTTCGTCGAGGGCTGGTCGCCGAGGAAGCCGAGGCCTTCGTGGACGCCTGGGCCCCCGCCTACTTCGGCGAGCCCACGCGAGAGGGTCCCGGAGCGGTGGGCAACGCGCCGGCGTCACTGGCCGAAGCGGACCGCGCGCTCCTGTACTTCGCTCCCGAGAGCGTGGTGGACGCGGTGCTCCCGCTCGACCTCGCCCCGCCGCCCACCACGCGTCATCGCGTCTTCCTGGTGCGCTACGTGGACACGGGCGGCGCGCGCGAGACCACCGACGACACCAGCGCGGCCACCCCGGAAGCCGAGGCGCGCGTGCGCTTCGGGCAGCCCGCCATCCGCGGCAGCTTGGAGCCCACGCTGGTTCGTCGTGTCGCGCAAGCCCACCAGGCCGAGCTGCTCACCTGCTACCAGCAGGCCCTGGCACGCACGCCCGAGGCGACGGGCTCCGTGACCGTCCAGTACGTCATCACGCCGCCCGGGACCGTCGGCACGGCCACCGCGTCGGACAACGACACAGGCGATGGCGCGCTCGGAGCCTGCATCGCCCAGGCCGTCCGGCGCTGGACCCATCCCGTCTCGGAGGGGATCACCGCCGTGCGCTACTCCTTTCAGCTGACTCCCCACGAGTGAGCCGACTACGCTGTGCGCATGACTCGTGCTTCTCGCTTCGCGCACCGCATCGCCGTGACCCTCGCCCTCGTGACCGCCCTCGCCACGGGCTGCGGCGGGCTCATCCAGTACAACTCGGGGCAGACCACTCAGCAGGCTCGTGACGCCGCGGTGGCCGAGACGGGGCTGGCCCTCTGCGACCCGCTGGACCTCCCGAACATCGGCTTCGAGGAGCCGGTGCTGCCGGGCGAGATGCTCTACAACAGCTATCCGTTCCTCGCGGGCTGGCGCTCGCCCCACGGCGAGATGCTGGTGGGGCGCGGCAACCTGGGCATCGACGCCATCCCGGACAACGCCGCCTACGGGGACCAGCACGCCATCCTGAAGCCGCGCCGCGCCGGCGAAGTGCGGGCGCAGGCGCACACCGCCATCGAGTACGCGCTCCAGCTGGAGGTCGGGAAGCGCTATGCGCTGGTGCTGTCTGCCATGTCGCCGCAGGCCGGCAACGAGGTGACCCTGACCATGGTGGGCACCGAGCTCAGCCCCTACGCGTTCTCCGCGCCCACGGCGTGGCGCCAGCGCGTGGTGCCCTTCACCGCTCGGGAGGCGCTGGTGGTGGTGCGCGTCGAGACGGGCGAGCGCAGCGACGTGGGGACGGTGGGCATGGGCCGCGGCGAGGTCGACATCCTGCTGGACGTGGCCGGTGTGTTCCCCCTCTGCGACGCGGCCGCCCCGGGGACGGCTCCCGCCTCGGCCCCCTGAATCGACCGGCCCAGGCGATCGAAACGATCTCCCTCGCCAACCGAGCGATGGGGTACATACCTTCAACCACCACTACAGCTTGTGGTTGTCACCAAAAGACCTCCACCCGTCGTGGAGGATCAAGGTTGCAAACGTGATCCCCCGGTGGTACTCCGCCACTGGATCCCACACGATACGGGGCGCTCCGGCATTGGTCCGGGGGCGGTTTCGTGTCTACCGAAAACGGGCCCACTCAGCGTGGGTTCGGGGATCCCCGGAGCATCGCCCGTGAAGATCAAGAAGCTCGAAATCGTAGGGTTCAAGTCGTTTGTTGACCGCACGGTCATCAACTTCGACCATGACGTCACGGGTATCGTCGGGCCCAACGGCTGCGGTAAGTCCAACGTGGTGGACGCCATCAAGTGGGTGCAGGGCGAGCAGTCCGCGTCCCGCCTGCGCGGCAAGGCCATCAATGGCATCCGCTCGAACTACCCGGGCGACTT
>CAZEAA010000146.1:0-13635 GCA_964510015.1 uncultured Sandaracinaceae bacterium | reverse complement strand
GCTCATCAGGCCGCGAGCTTGGCGCGGACCTTGTCGTACACCGCGTTCAGCGAGACGAGCTCCTGGAGCTCCTCCTCCGGCATGCTGATGCCGTACTTGCGCTCCACGTCGGCGACGATCTCGATGGCCATCATGCTGTCGATCCCCAGGTCCGCGAACTTCGCTTCGTCGGGCACTTCGTCGATCTCGGCGACCTCGGCGATGATCTCGCGCAGGGCTTCTTTGAGTTCCTGGGACATGTTCTCGTAGCTCTCCTGAGTTCGTACGGTCGCTATTCTGCGGTGTGCTCGGGCAACTCGCCAGCTTCGTACAGCTGCTTGGTCTTGCGGCGCTGGGCCTTGCCGCTGCTGGTCTTGGGCAGCTCTCCCAGCGGGACGATGGCGATGTGCGCGGGCACCAGCCCGAATTCCTCGCTCACCAGCCGCTTGATCTGCTCGCGCAGCTCGGCCGCGTCCGCGCGGTTGGCTTCGGCCGCGATGACCAGGGACTCCTGGCCATCCACGTCCACCGAGAAGGCGAACACGTTGCCGCGCCGCACCCCCGGCAGCTCGCCGATGGCCCACTCGATGTCCTGCGGGTAGTGGTTGGCCCCGCGGATGATGATCAGGTCCTTGAGGCGCCCGCAGATGTACAGGTTGCCGTCCGCGACGTAGCCGAGGTCGCCAGTGTGGAGCCAGCCGTCCACCAGCGCCTCGCGCGTGGCGTCCTCGTTCTCGAAGTAGCCGGGGGTCACGCTGGGCCCGCGCGTGAGCACGTGCCCCACCGTGCGCTCGGGCAGCACCTCGCCGGTCTCGCTGACGATGCGCAGCTCGTGGCCTGGGAAGGGCACGCCGCAGCTCATCAGCTCGAGCACGCTCGGGTCGTCGGCGTTCGCACCGGGCGCGGCCGGCGTGGCCAGGCCCTTCTTCATGGCGGAGGCGTCCACGCGGTCCACCACCATGTCGGTGCCGCAGGGGTGGAACGTGATGGCCAGCGTGCTCTCGGCCATCCCGTAGCTCGGCAGGAACGCGCTGGCTTTGAAGCCCGCGGGCGCGAAGCGCTCGGCAAAGGCCCGCAGCGTCTTCGGGCGGATGGGCTCGGCGCCGCTGCCCACCACGCGCAGCTTGCTGAGGTCCAGCGTGGCCAGGTCCTTGTCCTTGGTGCGCTTCACCACCAGGTCGAACGCGAAGTTGGGCGCGTACGTGATGGTGCCGCCGATGCGGCTGATGGTCTCGAGCCACAGCCCGGGCGCACGCGCGAACAGCTCGGTGGGCAGCAGCACAACTGGGATGTCCCACAGCAGCGTGGCGAGCACGAACCCGATCAGCCCCATGTCGTGGTAGAGCGGCAACCAGCTGACCGCGATGTCGGTCTCCACACGCTGCAGGCCGTGCTGATTGATGAACGAGTCGGTGTTGGCCACCAAGTTGCCGTGCGTCACCACCACGCCCTTGGGCTTGTTGGTGCTGCCGCTGGTGAACTGCAGGAAGCAGGTGTCGTCGTGCGTCAGCGCGGGAGGGGCCCAGCCCGCCGGCGGGTTCGGCTCGGCCTCGAAGGCGTGCGTCACGTCGACGATGGTCTCTACGCCGCAGTCGTGCTCGCGCACCCGCTCCACCACGCTCAGGTTGGCGTCCATGCAGAACACCACGCGCGCGCTCGACGTGCGGATGATGTGGGCCAGCACGTCCACGTACGAGTCGGCGTTCTTGAAGCTCGCCCGCGGGAAGATGGGCACGGGCACCACGCCAGCGAACACCGCGCCCAGGAACGTGAGCACGAACTCGTGGGGCTCCGGCAACACCAGCGCCACGCGGTCCCCCTTCACGAGCCCGAGCTCGGCGAGCTTCTTCGCTCGGCGCAGGGCCTCGGCTTCCATCTTCTCGTACGGGTAGTAGCGCTCCGTGCGGTCGCGCCCGATGAAGCGGAAGCCGCGCGCGTCTCCCCGCGGGAGGCGGGCCAGCGCGGTGACGAGGGTGAGCGTGGGGTCCAGCTGCATGGTGGGCCGTCATAGGGTGCTGGCGCGCGGGCTGTCAAGCGGACCGTGGTCACGAGGGATCGCGGGAACCCCCTTGAAAAAAGGCCGTTCGGCCAGTCGAAAACCGACCGTGTGGCCAGGGGAAGCTTGCTTGCGCGGGGTCGCGTGAGCGGGCTATAGCCCCCGTCCTATGGAGCGCGTCTACGTCACCGGTGTCGGGGTGGTCAGCTCGCTGGGCTACGGGTACGAGGCCTTCCTCGAAGCCACCGTGTCCGGACGCTCGGCGGCGCGTGAGGTCGCGCTCTTCGACACCAGCGGCATGGACCGCCACATCGCGTGCGAGGTGCACGACTTTCGCCCACGCGACTTCCTCAGCGCCGCCGAGACGCGTCGCACGGGGCGCTGCTCGCAGTTCGCGCTGGTGGCCTCCCGCATGGCAGTGGAGCACGCGGGGCTGCGCGACGAGCAGCTCGCCGGACGGCGCACGGCGGTCATCTTCGGCACCACCATGGGCGAGGCCAACCTGCTGGGGCAGCTCGACCGCAAGTGGATCCACGAGGGGGAGCAGGCCGTCTCGCTCGCGCGTTTGCCGGCCTACGGCACCACCCTGCTGCCCATCCACGTGGCGCGCGCCTTCGGGGCCGCGGGCATGGTGCAGACCTTGCCGGCAGCGTGCGCGGCGGGCAACTACGCCATCGGCTACGCGGCGGACCAGATCCGGCTCGGCCGCGCGGACGTGGTGATCTGCGGCGCGTCCGAGGTCATCGAGAAGCTCCAATATGCAGGCTTCCTGCGGCTCGGGGCCATGGCGCCCGATCGCGCGCGGCCCTTCGACAAGGACCGCAGCGGCTTGCTCGTGGGGGAGGGCGCCGGCGCCTTGGTGCTCGAGTCCGCGCGTCACGCCGAGGCCCGCGGGGCCACTCTCCTCGCGGAGGTGGGCGGCTACGGCCTCGCCTGCGACGCCCATCACATCACGCGCCCCGAGCCGAGCGGCGCGGGCAGCGCGCGGGCCATGCGCGAAGCCATCGCCGCCAGCGGTCTCAAGCCGCGTGACGTCACCTTCATCAACGCGCACGGGACCGCCACACCCACCAACGACACGGTGGAGAGCCGCGTGGTGCGCGACATCTTCGGCGACTACCGCGTGCCGCTCACCAGCCTGAAGGGCGCCATCGGGCACTGCATGGGCGCGGCCAGCGCCATCGAGGCCGTGAGCTGCGTGCTGAGCATCGTGCACGGGGTCATCCCGCCCACGCTCAACTTCGAGACGCTCGACCCGGTCTGCGACGTGGACGTGGTCACTTCGGCCACGTCGCGCGAGGTGGACGTGGTGCTCAACAACTCGCTGGCCTTCGGCGGCTACGACGCGGTGGTCACCTTCGCCAAGCCCGGGCACTTGCCCGAGCCGTATGCGGACATCGACCTCGGCGCGCGCCGAGGCGACGCAGACCACGCGGACGACGCGGAGGACGAAGCCTGATGGAGCTGGCGATCACGGGTCTCGGGGTGGTGAGCGGTCTCGGCGTGGGCCGCGAGGCGTTCTTCGCCGCGCTGCAAGACGCGAAGGCCGCACGACAGAAGGCGTTTCGCGGCGCCAGCGACGTGCTCGAGGCCTTCCCCGACGCCAACACCGCCGAGGTGTGGGACTGGGATCCGAAGCCGTGGCTCGGGGACAAGGGCCACCGCAACAACGACCAGCTCACCAAGTACCTGATCACCGCGGCCAAGCTCGCGCTGATCGACGCGGGCATCAAGGACGCCGAGGGCATCTTCCTGCGCTACAGCGGGGAGCGCGTGGGCCTCTCGTCCGCCACGGCCTATGGCTCGCTCGACGCCATCGCCGAGCTCAACCGCGTCGCCGAGCTGGAGGACCCGCGCTACATCAACCCGCAGCGCTTCCCCAACACGGTGATCAACGCGGCCGCGGGCTACGTGAGCATCTGGGAGGGCCTCATGGCCCCCAACACCACCGTCGTGAACGGGAACTGCGGGAGCCTCGACGCGGTGCTCAGCGGCCACACGCACCTCGCCTTCGGCCGCGCCGACGCCATGGTGATCGGCGGCGGCGAGATCGTGTGCGAGTCGCTCTACGTGGCGCTCTCCAAGCTGGGCGTGCTGGCCGACATGCGCTCGGACGGGCTCGGCATCTCCGTGGGTGAAGGCGCCGGCTTCCTGGTGGTGGAGGACGCCGAGAAGGCCTGGGAGCGCAGCGCCAACGTGCTCGGCTACATTCGCGGCTACGGCACCGCGTTCGACACGCCGCAGAGCGAAGCCGTGCTGGTTCACGCCAGCAGCGATGCGGTCGAGGCGGCCATCCTGCAAGCGCTCGAAGAGGCCGAGGTCGAGCCCGACGAGGTGGACGTGGTCGCGTCCGCGCGCTGCGGCCTGCCCAGCATCGACGACGCCGAGCTGCACGGCATCCGGGCGGTGTTCGGGCACGACGTGTGCGTCACGGCGCCCAAGCTGGTCACGGGCGAGAACTTCGGCGCCGCGGGCGTGTTCGGCATGATCATGGCCCTCGGCTGGATGCACGGCGCGCCAGTCGAGCCGCGCGTCGCAGGCCCGAAGACGGGCGAGGTCGGGACCGCGGTGGTGGTCTCCGTGGGCTACTACGGCAACGTCAGCGCAGTCGTTGTCACGAAAGAGTGAAGATGAGCTGGATCATCGAGAAGTCGCACCGAGAGCTGGCCCGCATCCGCGAGGCGAAAGAGAAGCAGGTCTATCCCTACTTCAAGCCGTTCGAGTCGGGCGGCATCCACTCGTCCATCAACGGGCAGCCCATCCTCAACTTCAGCTCCAACGACTACTTGGGCCTGACCACGCACCCGAAGGTGAAGGAGGCGTCCATCGAAGCGGTGAAGCGCTTCAGCTGCGGGCTCAGCAGCAGCCGCGTGCAGGCCACCACCACGGCCCACGTGGAGCTCGAGGAGCGCCTCGCCGCCTGGTACGGGTACGAGAGCTGCTTGCTGTTCACCACCGGCTACCAGGCCATGGTCGGCACCATCGCGGCGCTCGCGGACCAGGACACCACGCTGGTGCTCGACAACCTGAGCCACGCTTGCATCCTGGACGGCACGTTCATGGCGGCCGGCACGCCGCGCATGGCGCCCGAGGTGCGCTTCTTCAACCACAACAGCGCACGCTCGCTGCGCCGCATCCTGAGCACGCGCGAGCGCAAGAACGCCATGGTGTTGCTCGAGGGCATCTACTCGCTGGACGGCGACGAGGCCACCATCGAGGAGCTGTGCAAGGCGGCGAGCGAGTTCGAGAACACGGTCATCGTGTGCGACGACGCGCACGGCACGGGGACGCTCGGCAAGGGCGGGCGCGGCATCTTCGAGAAGTACGACCTGCGCGCGCAGCTGCCGGTCATCGTGAGCACGTTCAGCAAGACCTTCGGCGGCATCGGCGGCATCCTGCTGGGGCCCAAGGACGTGGTCGATCACGTGAAGCACAACGCGCGCTCGTTCTTGTTCAGCGCGTCGCTCCCCGTGCCCATCGTGGCGGCGGCGGCCACCATCTTGGACATGCTCGAAGACCACGGTGAAGAGCTGGTGGCCGAGCTGCACAAGAAGGCCGACTACATGCGCACCAACCTGACCGGCCTCGGGTTCGACCTCGGTCTCAGCAACACGCACATCATGCCGGTCATGTGCCGGGACGAGCGCAAGGCGCTGTTCACGCACGTGGCCATGATGGAGAGTGGCGTGATGATGGTCCCCATCACGTACCCGGGTGTGAAGAAGGGCGAAGAGCGCCTGCGCCTCAACGTGACGCGCGGGCACTCGTACGAGGACATGGACAAGGCCCTCGAGCTCTTGAAGATCTACGGCGAGGCCTTCTTCATCCTGGGCGGCGACGAGCTCGCGCCCATGGAGGATTGAGTCGCCGTGAGCACGCCGCCGCGTTCCTTGCCCCCACCCGCGCGCCTCGGCTCGCGGGAGGGCTGGTTCGAGGCGCTGCGGCCCATTGCGTACCTGAACCACGCGGCCGTCGCGCCTCACGCGGGTCCAGTGCGCGCGGCGGTGACGGCCTGCATGGACACGTACGGGGCCGAGGGCATCGGCGGCCTCGGCGCCACGCTAGGACGGCGGCAGGCGCTGCGCGGGCGGCTCGCCGCGCTGATCGGCGCCGCCCCCGACGAGCTCGCGTTCGTCCCCAACACGACGACGGGGGCCATCACGGTGGCCCAGTCCATCGCGTGGAAGCCCGGCGATCGGGTGGTGCTCTTCCGCGGTGAGTTCCCCGCCAACACCACGCCGTGGCAGCTGGTCGCGAAGCAGCACGGCCTCGACGTGGTGTGGGTCGACCTCGCGCACTTCGAGGCGGGCGACGACGCTGGGCTAGCCGCGCTCGAGGCCGAACTCGCGCGGGGTGTGCGCCTGGTGGCCGTGAGCGCGGTGCAGTTCCGCAGCGGGCTGCGCATGCCCCTCGAGGCCATCGCGCAGCGCTGCCGGGCGCGCGGCGCCGAGCTCTTCGTGGACGCCATCCAGGGGCTCGGCGCCACGCCACTGCACGTGGACATGGGCTTCGACTACTTGGCCTCGGGCGGACACAAGTGGCTGCTGGCGACCGAGGGCGCGGGCCTGCTCTACGTGCGCCGCGAGCGCATGGCCGAGCTCACGCCGCACCTCGCGGGCTGGCTCGGGCACGAGCACGCGGTGGACTTCCTGACGCGCGGGCCCGGGCACCTGGACTACGACGCGCCGCTGCGCACCGACGCCGAGGTGTTCGAGCCGGGCACGCTCAACCTGCTGGGCTACGAGGCGCTCGGCGTGGGCATCGTCCCGGCGGAGCAGCTGGGCGTGAGCGCCATCCATGTGCACGTGAACGCCTACCTGGACGCCCTCGAAGCGGAGCTCGTGGCGTTGGGCTTCCGCTCGCTCCGCGCGGCCGAGGCGTCGCGCCGCAGCACGCTGCTGTCGGCTCATCCCCCGCTGGGCGTGGACCCCGTCCGGCTCCAGGCGGCGCTCGGTGCGCGCAGCGTCATCTGCGCCATCCCCGACGGCGTGCTGCGCTTCTCACCGCACTTCCACAACCACGCGGACGAGGTGCCGAAGGTGGCGGCTGCCGTGCGAGAGGCGCTCGCGGCCGTGGGCTGACGGGGCCACCGCAGGCAGCCCCGTCCCCTCCGGACCCACGCGCTCAACCCGGTCGCCTGCGGCCTACCGATCTCGGCGACCTCGTGGCCATGGCCAGCGCAGGCCCGACGGCGCTACCCTGTCCGTCATGCTCCCCCGTCAATCACCAGGCGTGTTCGTTCGGTCGGCCCGCTGGCTGCTGCTCGCGCTGCTGGCGGCTGGTCCGGGCTGCGGTTCCGCAGGCGGCGGGGACGACGCCGCGGTGGATCTGTCGGGTCCGCACGACCTCGGCGACGCGAACCTCGACGCCACGTCGGGCGACGCGAACGCGCTCGAGGACTTCGGCGGCGTTGGGGACGCGGGCAGCACGGACGAGTGTGACGACCCAGGCCTCGATTGGAACACGGCCAACAAGACCAACTACACGTCGTACCCCGAGCCGGGCAGCCCGGAGTGCGTGGAGTTCAACGGCTGCATGTGGGAAGGGCTCTTCGCGGGCTGCGAAGACAAGCAGACCGAGGCGTGGGTGGAGGCCCACAACATCGCGGCGGTCTTCCCCGGCTTCAACAGCCTCGAGCATCACCGCCTGTGCCTGCGCAGCGGCAACCGCCGCATGATCGTGCACGTGCTCGACACCTGCGCCGACTCGGACTGCGACGGTTGCTGCACCGACAACCGCGGGAGCGCGGACGCGCTGATCGACCTCGAGAGCTACACGAACGCGCGCTGGGGCCTCGAAGACGGCCCCATCGAGTGGGCCGACCTCGGCGAGGCGCCCTCTCCCTGCGAGTGAGCCGGGTGCACGGCGCCCCTGTCCGTGCTTGGCTTCTGGCCCTCTCGTCGAACGCACCCTCATGAGTCTCAGCCCCGACCGCCGCTTCTTCGTCTTCAACGCGCTCGTCTCGACGGCCGCCTTCGCGTTCCTGATCTGGCTAACGCTCATCCAGAACGGCGTGGCCGGCCTCGCCGTGGACCTGTCGTTCGTGCCCGCCGTCAACGCGGGCCTCAACGCGCTCTCCGCCGTGTTGCTGGTCAGCGGCTTCTTCGCCATCCGCAGCGGCCGTCGCGAGCTGCACAAGCGGTTGATGGTCAGCGCCTTCGCTTCCAGCGCGGTCTTCCTGGTGGGCTACGTGCTCTACCACGCCGTCCACGGCGACACGCGCTACGAGGGCTCCATGCGCGGGCTGTACCTCGCGATCCTGGCGAGCCACATCGTGCTCTCCCTGGTCATCGTGCCGGGCGCGCTCACCATCTTCTGGCGCGCCTACCGCGGCGAGTTCGAGCGCCACAAGCGCGTGGCCCGCGTGGTGCTGCCCATCTGGCTGTACGTCTCGGTCACCGGCGTGGTCATCTACTTCATGCTCCACGGCTGAGGGCGCATCCGCGTCGCGGAGGCTCGTTCGGAGGCCCCATTGACGCTGGCGGGAACCCTATCTACTATCAGCGCTAGTAGTTCGCCCCTCAACAGGATCCCCTTCGTGTCTTTTCGCATTCGCCCAGGCAAGCGAGGTGTCGAGCTCCGGCTCCACGACCTCGAGGCCGTCATCATGGAGGTCGTCTGGAGCAAGCGACTGGTGTCGTTCGCGGTGAGCGACGTGCTGGCCGAGCTCGAGAAGCAGCGGGAGATCGCCTACACGACCGTGATGACCACGGTGGTGCGGCTGCACGACAAGGGCCTGCTCGACCGCGTTCGCGATGGGCGTCGCTACCTTTACTCGCCCAAGGTCACGCGGGAGCAGTTCCTCGAGAGCACGGCGTGGACGGTGCTGGACGAGGCCGTGGGTGGGCGCGCAGCGATGGCCATGCTGGTGGACAAGGTCTCCGAGGCGTCGGCGGGGGAGCTGGACGCGCTCGAAGAGCTGATTCGTCAGCGGCGCGAGGAGCTCGGCGCGTGATCGAGGCAGCCTTCCCCGTCTTGGGCGCAGCGTTCGTGGTGCTGTGCGTCCTGCCGGTGTGCGCGCTGCTCGCCAAGGGCGTGCTGCTCCTGCTCGAGCGCGACGAGGCCGGCGGGGCGCTGCACGGCCTCGACCTGCGCTACGCGCTGCTCACCTTCGCGAGCGTGCTGCCGCTGGTGTGGTTCGTCTCGGCCGGCCTCCAGCAGGTCTGGTCGGGCGGCTCGGAGCTGGCCTGCCTGCTGGACCACGGGGCCCGTGGCGAGTGCGCCGAGACCGCGTTCTTCTTGCTCACGCTGGGTGCCTCGGTCCTGCTGCTGACGGTGCCAGCGTGGCGCGACCACGTGGCGCCACCCGCGGCGTCATCCGAAGCCCAGCAGGCCTTGGCGCAGCGTCTCGAGCGCGTCTTCGCGGCGCACCCCGCGCTCCAGTCCCTCCGCGGCCGCGTGCACGCCACCCGCGCGGCGGACTTCGCCATCGGGACGCACGGCCTCTTCCGCTTGCGCATCTTCGTGGGCGTCGCCTTCGCCGCGCGCCTCACCGACGACATGCTGGCGAGCGCGCTCGGTCACGAGAGCGAGCACGTGCGCTCCCTCGACCCGCTGCGCTACGTGCTGCTGCGGGCCACGCAAGCCATCAACCCCCTCGGGCGCGTGCTGCTGGCGCCGCACGTGGCGCGCTGGTACGCGGCGCGCGAGGCCCACTGCGATCGCGAGGCGGTCCTGCGTGGGGCGTCGCCCCTGCCGCTCGCGGACGCCATCGTGCGCGCGGCGCGGCCGAGTGCCCGGGAGCAGGTCGCGCTCGGCGCCCGTGACGTGGAGATGCTCACGTTCCGTGTGCGCATGCTGATGGCGTTCTCGGAGCGCCCGCCCGCGCGCTGCTGCGAGCAGGGCCCGGCCGTCGCTCCCATGGTGCTGGTGCTGCTCGCGCTCACCGTCTTCTTGCCGGGCGAGATCGGGGCTGACGTCCTCGACACGCTGCACGCATGCAGCGAACGCGCGCTGCACTCTCTCGTGAGGTGATTGAGCCATGACACCACGTAAGTCCGTCGACGCATCGAGAACTACTATCCGACGTAGTAGTCAGCTCGCGGCCCTCGTGCTCTCGGCGCTGATGAGCAGCGCGGCGGGCGCCCAACCGCAGGCAGCCCCGGTGGACGGCCCCGTGACGCTCGAGCAGCTGCTCGAGTACGCGGACACGCACGCGCCTGCGCTGACCGTGGCTCGCAGCGCACGCGCACGAGCCGATGCCGCCGACGTGGCGGCCTCTCCACGCTTCCCCTCGAACCCCGAGCTCACGGTGTACGTGGGGCCTCGCTTCGGCGACGAAGGCGCCGGGGTGGACGTGCAGGTGTCCCTCATGCAGGAGATCGCCATCGGCGGAGAGCGCGGCCTGCGCGTGCAGGCGTCCGAGCGCTTTCGCACGCACACGGAGGCCGAGATCGCGCAGGTGCGCTGGTTCGTCCACGCCGATGTCCACGCGGGGTTCCACCGCGCTCTCGTGGAGCGCGAGCGGGTGCGGCTCGCCGAGCGTGTGGTCGCCTTCCAGACCGAAGTGTTGCGCGTGGTGGAGCGTCAGATCGCGGCCGGCGCCGCGGCCCCGCTGGCCCTGCGGCTGGCCCAGGCGGAGGTCGCGCAGGCACAGCAGCAGCTGGTGGCCGCCGAGCAGGTGTTCCTGGCCTCCCGCATCCGGCTCGCCCAGCTGTCGGGGTGGCCCGTGACCACGCCTCCCGAGCCCATGGGCCACGCCGAGAACCCCGCGGAGCCCCCGCCGCTCGCCGACGTGCAAGCGCTCGCGCGTGAGCACGTACCGAGCCTCGTGGCGGGTCGTGCGCGTGTGCAGGCCGCCGTCGCGCGTGTGGCGGTGGCGGACCGCGAGGCCTGGCCGCGTCCCACCGTGGGGGTGCAGTACAACCGCGAAGGCAGCCCCACGCGGGCGGGCGCGTTCGACATCGTGATGGGCGTGGTGTCGCTGCCCATCCCCAGCGCACAGACCAACCAGGGCGGGCGGGCCACGGCGCGCGCGGAGGTCGTGGTCGCCGAGGCCGAGCTGCAAGCCACGCTCGACCTGCTGGACGGACAGGTGGCCGAAGCCCACAGCGCCGCCACGGCCGCGGCGCGTCGCGCGCTCGCCTACGGCACCGAGATCCTGCCGCGCTTCGAGGAGAACCTCACGCTGCTGCGCCGCTCGTTCGAGCTGGGCGAGATCGACATCCTGGCGCTGTCGACGGGGCGCGAGCGCTTCTTGCGCATCCAGAGCGACGCCCTCACCGCGCAGCTCGACTTCTTCGTGGCGTCCGCCTGGCTCGAGCGCGTGGTGGGCACGGAGCTGTGGAACGACGAGCGACACGACGGAGGGGCGCCATGATGCGCGGCAGGTTCATCACGCTGTGGCTCGCGCTCGGGGCGATTGGGTGCAGCGGCGCGGCTCACGACGATCACGAGCACGAGCACGAGGAGACCGAGGCGCACGCGGACGACGAGCACGAGAGCCGCGTACCCGGCCAGGTGCACGTGTCCGCCGAAGCCCAAGAGCGCGCGGGGATCCGCATCGGCCGGGCCGAGCGACGTGCCCTGCGAGGCGGTGTGGCCATCCCCGCCGAGGTGCAGTTCGAGCCCAGCAGCACGGCGCACGTGAGCCCCCTCGCGCCGGGCCGCATCACGGCCGTGTCGGTGTCCTTGGGAGACACCGTGACGCGCGGTCAGGTGCTGGGTGTGGTGGCGTCCATCGACGTGTCCACCGCGCGGGCCAGCCTCAACCAAGCGCGCACGCGGCTCACGGCGGCAGAGGCCACCTTGCGTCGTCAACAGCTCCTCGCCACCGAGGGCATCGGGGCGCAGCGCGAGCTGATCGACGCCGAGGCACAGGTGGGCGAGCTGCGCGCCGAGGTACAGGGCCTCCAACGTCAGCTCTCCGTGTTCGGCGCAGGTCGGGCGGGCGAGCTGGCGCTGACGTCGCCCATCGACGGAGTCGTGGTGGCGCTGCACGGCACGCTCGGTGAGACGGCCACGCCCGACCAGCCCGTCTTCATCGTGACGGACCCGCTGCGGGTCTTCGTGCGCGGGAACGTGCCGGAGCTCGAGATCAGCGACGTCGCCGCCGGCACCGCCGCGGTGGTGCGACTGCATGCCTTTCCCGACCTGGTGATGTCGGGCGCCGTGACCTACGTGGCTCCCGCGCTGGACGAGGCCACGCGCTCGCTGCCGGTACGGGTCACGCTCGAGACGCCCGACATGCGGCTGCGCAGTGGGCTCTTCGGGACCATCGAGCTGCTCGGCGGCAGCGCGGACGAGCGCCCGCTCGTGGTCCCCGTCGAGTCGGTCGCCACGCTCGACGGACAGACGGTGGTCTTCCTGGTGGGGCACGAGCCCAACAGCTTCGAGGTTCAGCCCGTGGCGCTGGGGCGTCGCGCGGCCGGTCTCATCGAGGTTCGCTCGGGGCTCGACGAGGGGGCCGAGCTGGCCGTGAGCGGGGCGTTCACGCTGAAGAGCGCGGTCGAGAGCGGGGAGCTCTCGGCGGGGCACCAACACTGATGGAGCGCCCATGAAGAAGCTCCTGGCCTTCTGTCTCGAGTGGCGCCTGCTGGTCTTCGCCTTCGTGGTCATCGTGGCCGTTGTGGGCGCGCGCAGCGCCTACGACCTGCCCATCGACGCAGTGCCGGACATCACCAACGTGCAGGTGCAGGTGCTCACCAACGCACCAGCGCTCGGGCCGGTGGACGTGGAGCGCACCATCACGTTTCCGGTCGAGTCGGCCATGAGCGGGCTGCCTGGCGTCGAGCAGATCCGCAGCGTGTCGCGCTTCGGCGTCTCGGCGGTCACGGTGGTCTTCGAGGAGGGCACGGACCTGCTGCGCGCGCGCCAGCTGGTCTCCGAGAGGCTCATCCAAGCCCGCGAGCGTCTGCCTCCCGGCGCCTCCCCGGAGATGGGCCCGCTCAGCTCGGGGCTCGGCGAGATCTTCCAGTTCGAGGTGCGCGCCGAGGTGATGTGCGAAGAGGGCGCCGAAGACACCGACGCCTGCTACACGCCAATGGAGCTGCGCACGCTGCTGGACTGGTTCGTGGCCTACGAGCTGCGCTCCGTGCCGGGGGTGGTGGAGGTCAACGCCTTCGGAGGCGAGCTGAAGACGTACGAGGTGGAAGTCTTGCCCGAGCGCCTGCGCGCGCTGAACGTGTCCTTGAACGACCTGTTCGAGGCCCTCGAGCGCAACAACGCCACGGCGGGTGGCGGCTACCTCACCCGCTCGGGCGAGCAGCTCTTGGTGCGCGGCGAAGGGCGCATCCAGAGCCTCGACGAGATCGGGGAGGTCCTCGTGGAGACGCGCGCCGACGGCGTGCCGGTGCGCGTGCGCGATGTGGGCCGCGTTCACCTCGCCCCGCTCATTCGGCAAGGGGCCGTGACGCGCGATGGGCGCGGCGAGGTCGTCACCGGCATCGTGATGATGCTGGTGGGCGCCAACGGTCGCGAGGTGGTGCGGGACGTGAAGGCGCGCATCGCGCAGATCACCCCGTCGCTGCCGCCCGGCGTCAGCATCGACGTCTTCTACGACCGCGCCGACCTGGTGAACCGCACCATCCGGACCGTGGGGACCAACCTCGCCGAGGGCGCGCTCTTCGTGGTGGCGGTGCTGTTCCTGCTGCTCGGCAGCATCCGTGGTGGCCTGATCGTGGCCGCCGCCATCCCGTTCGCCATGCTGGTTGCGTTCACGG
>CAZEAA010000145.1:0-13738 GCA_964510015.1 uncultured Sandaracinaceae bacterium | reverse complement strand
GCGCTCACCCGCGCAGGCGACCCCCGAGCAACCCGCACCCTGCTGGCGCACCTCGAGCGCGAGCAAGACCCGTGGGTTCGCCGCGCGCTGGCCCGCGCCGTGTGGGTGCTGGCGCAGCCCGAGCACGCGGCCGAAGCGCGCGGTCTCGGGCGGGTGGAGGGCGATGCCCTCTGCGCGGCGTGGCTGAAGGAGGCCGGTCGCGGGGGCGCGGGGACGCGCACGTTCGCGGCCAGCGGCGCCGAGATCCTGCGCGTCCAGATCCGCCCTGTGGACCCGGTGCCGGAGGGTCTGGTCGTGGAGGTACGCTCCGCCGAGGGCCGCGTGCTGCGGGTGACCACGTTCCCCGATGGGCTCCTGGTGCTCCCTGATCTGGCCGCGGGCGTGGCCGACGTCGAGGTCATCCCCAGCGCGCCCACGGACGCCGAAGGGGATTGACCCCCGGGCGCTTGCTACGGCACGCTTGCGCCTCGCGACCATGACCACTCCTGCCAAGCGCTCACGCCAAGAGCCCGTCGACACGCTGCGCAGCGACGATGCCGCGCACGCTGTGCGCAGCGACGATGCCGCGCACGCTGTGCGCGCCGCGTCGTTCGAGTCGGTCATGTCCGAGCTGCAGACCGTGGTGGCGCGCCTCGAAGAGGGCGAGCTGTCCCTCGAGGAGTCCCTCGTGGCGTTCGAGCGGGGCGTTCAGCTGTCGCGCGAAGGCAGCCGACGTCTCGAAGACGCCGAGCGCCGGGTCGAAGCGCTGCTCGCGGACGGCGCCGCATCCCCTGACGACCTTTCTGCCCCCTGACCCGCATTTCTAGGAGCCCGAGAACCCGATGAGCGAAGTCCTCACCGTACACAGTCACTTCGAAGACGTCGCCGAGCTGGCCGCCGGGCTCGCCGATCGCGTCGAGGATGGCCGCGTCATCCTCTACGGGCCCACCAACTACGAGGCGGGCGAGACCATCCCCTTCGCCATCCTGCTGGTGGACGGCAGCACCGTCATCGAGGGCCACGGCGTCGTGGCGGCGTCGGTGGACGGCGGCGAGGACCGCGACCCGGGGTTCCGCTACGACGTGGTGCTCACCGACCTCCAGATGGACGCGCGCTCCGAGATCATGTTCGCGCGCATCTTGATGGCCGGCGAGACCGGCAGCCGCGAGACCTCGCTGCCCGCGGACGAGGGTGGCTTCGAGCAGGTGGACGTGTCCGCCGGCGAAGACATGGGCGGCTTCCAGGACGAGTCCACGGCCGTGGCCGACCTCAGCTCGCACGCAGCGGCCATGATGCCGAGCGCGGCGGCCAAGCCCACACCCGTGCCCGCGCCCGTGGAAGACGACGTGGAAGAGGACGTTCCGGTCTCCACCCCCGTGGAGCCCGAAGCGTTCAGCGTGACCACCGGTCAGTTCGTGGACCGGGCCCCCGCGAGCGACCCGTACGACGACGACGCACCGGCCAGCGCGGGCTCCATCGTGGTGGACGGGGCCATGGCTCCACCCACCGCGCCGGCCGCGCCGCCGGGCTTCACGGTCGCGCGGCTGGCTGACGTCGGCCTCTCGCGCCCCGTGCACGCCGCCACCTGGTGGCCCGAGCCCAGCCCGCGCGCAGAGCCCGACCCGTCGTCCGGCGCGTTCAAGTACAGCGGCGCGCTCCCCATCCCGAACCAGCCGCCGCGCCCGGATCTCGACCCGAGCCAGCGCGTGGCCCCCGCGCCGCACCCGGTGCAAGAAGGCAGCGCACCGGTCGCCGCCCAGCGCCAGGCCCCGCGTGACACGAGCGCCACGGTGAACGAGCACGCCGCCACCTTCGCGGCGGACTTCGACGACGACGCGTCCGGCGAGGTGGCCAACGTCGAAGACGACCTCGACGTCGACCTCGAGTGAGAGGGCGCCTCTAGCCGAGTCCACGAACGAGCCCGGTCGCACCAGCGGTCGGGCTTTTTCGCGTCCGCGCAACGGCTGGACCCCCGTCAGTCGATGAGGTACCCGAGCGCGCGCAGCTGGGCCGCCGTCTCGGGGTCGATCCGCGTGGTGGTGGCCTGATGCTCACGCGGGCGCGCACCGCGACGAGGCGCTCGCGCCACCGGGTCGGCGTCCGCGAGGCGCAGCCCCAAGAGCCCACGGAGGTGGCGCACGGCCAGCGGTCGCTGCGCGGCGAGGTCGTGCTCTTCACGCGGATCCACCGACAGATCGAACAGGCGAAACGTCCCGTTGGCGCGGTGGATCAGCTTGAGGTCCGCGAGCGTGACCGTGCGCCAGTTCTCCATGAACCCGCTGACCGTGGCCACCGGCGCCGTGCTGGTGTGGCCCAACAGCGCGGGCAGGAACGAGCGTCCGGAGACACCCTCCGGAACCGGCAGGCCGAGCGCGTCGAAGATGGTGGGCAGCACGTCCACGAGACCCACGTCGTCGCCCAGCTCGCGCACGGACGCACGGTCGGCCGGCAAGCCCGGATGCCTCACGAACATCGGCACGTGCAGCAGCTCCTCGTAGACGCTGTGGCCATGTCCGACGGATCCGTGGTCCCAGAACTCCTCGCCGTGGTCCGAGGTGATGATCACCAGCGTGTCGTTGGCGAGGTGACGCCGCTCGAGCCCGTCCATGATCGATTGGAAGTGGATGTCGTGGTACGTGATCTCGCCGTCGTAGAGCGCCTCGAGGTGCGCGCGGTCTGGCGCCGCGAGCGTCACGCGCCCGAGCTTCACGCGGCCCAGCAGGTCGGCGTTGTTGGCCACCGCCGCGGGCCCCGCGTACCGCGGGTCACCGTAGAGCGCGAGCGTATCCTCACGGCGGCGGTACGGCACGTGCGGGTCGATGGTGTGTACGTACAAGAAGAAGGGGCGCGTGTCCTCGCGGTGGTCGAGCCACTGCAGCACGTCCGCGGCCACGAACTCCGCGTCGTTGCGCCTGCCCTCGCGGATGTAGTTGCGATAGGTGTGCCAGCCCTGCTCGAAGCCGAAGCGATCCGACACGTAGCCGTTGGCGATGAACGACCCCGTGTAGAAGCCCTGCTCGCGCAGCAGCTCGGGCAAGAGCGCCACGGACTCGGGCACCACCGAGGCCTCCTCCACCGCGGTGTGCTCCCACGGCATGAGCGACGACAGCAGCGTGGCCACGCTGGGCTTGGTCCAGTTCTCCTGCGAGTGCGCGCGCCGCATGGTGACGGCGTCCTGCACGAAGCTGGCGAGGCCGGGCGTGCGCACGCGCGTGCCGTCGTTGTAGGGGCTCAAGTGGTCCGCGCGCAGGGTGTCCACGAGGTACAGCAGCACGTTCCGCGGGCGCCGTACGGTCTGCTCGGGCTGCGCTGGTCCGAGCACCACCACGCTCGGCCGCACCAGCTCGGCGCGCGCGTCGGCTTCCGTGGAGGAGGCCGCCGTCAGCTCGAGGCGCACCAGCTCTCCCGCGAACGCCGCGAGGTCCACGTCGAAGGCACCCGCAGCGAGGCTCGGGAGCGCCACGCTCGCCTGCCCATCGCGCGAGACGTTGAGCGACACCGCGAGACCTGCGCGCAGCACGCCACGCAGGCGCGCCCCGGCAGGCACGCGCAGCATGTACCCCACCCGCTCTTCACCGCGCAGGCGAATGAGCGGCTGGTCCCCGAGCCGCGCGTGGAGCGCCACGGGAGCACCACGCTCGTCCACGAACGGATCCGACGGGTCGCCGATGCGCATCCAGTCGAGCGCCAGCGTCGCCGCGCGGCCCGCGTGCGTCCCGCTGCCGCCGCGCACCCGCAGCGTGAGCGCGTGCTCACCGGCCGTCGCGCGCGGCAGGTCGATGAGCACGTGCGCGAAGCCCCCATTCGCAGGCAAGGTCGCGAGCGCCGTGTTGCCCGTGTCGCTGACGATGCGCAGCGGCACGCTCTCACCGTCCCAAGCCGCCATCAGCTCGGTGCCACGGAAGCCCCGCGCGCGCAGCGTCACGCGCACCGGCCCCGCGCCATCGACCGGGACACTCACGGTGGCGCGGTTCCCGGGGGCGAGCGCCACGCTCGGGGAGCTCGCCCCGAGGTCCGCGCCGCGCAAGCCCGTCGTCCAGCCGCCCAGCGTGTACTGCTCCCCCTCGGGAGCGCCGAGGTCCACCACGCGCGTGCCGCGCTGCCAGCGCTCGGCCCGCTCGGGGTGCTCCGCGAGGCTCAGCACCGCGTGGGCCACGCGGTCGTCGCGCACCACCGTGGGTTCGCTGGGGGTGCCCTCCTCCGAGCCGGCGGCCGCCGGCTCGCTGCCCACGCCCTCGCCGGCCGCCGTGGTCGGCTCGGGTTCGGTGGCCCCCGCGGACGTCGTCGAGCCACACCCCCCCTGCGCGAGGCCCAGCGCGAGCGGCAGCAGGGTCAGCCAGCGGGAGCGGCGCGCGCACCGAGAGCGCACGCGAGGCGACGAGATCGAGGCGGTCATCACCCCAGAAGCTACTCAGCCGCGGCGAGCAGGGCGAGAAACGCGCCTTCCCGGGGTGCGTCAATTGAGCTAGCGTTGAATGGACTCCGGGGAGCCCACGTCCGAATGGCTCCCGCCCACTCTCGACTCATGCCCACCTACGCCGCCCTCCGCCTCTTCATGCTCGGCATGCCGCGCGCTCGAGCCACCGCCGTGGCCGCGCTCGCGCTGCTCCTGTCGCTCACGCTGCTGACGCCCGTCGCCCTGGCCGACGCGCTGGTCAACGTGCAGGTGCGCTCGGGCAGCGGGGACCCCGTGGATGGCGTGGTGGTCCTGGTCTCGCGCGCCAACGCGGAGGCCACCTACCAGTGCACCACCAGCCGAGGGGACTGCCACATGGACAACGTCCCGGGGGGTCAGTACACGGCCACGTTCACGCCCACCGGCGGGGCGAGCCAGGCGCCGCGCACCGTCATGATCCCGCCGGCCGGCACGGTCAGCCTGCGGGTCGCTGCGCTCTGAGCGCACCGCGGTCCGAGCCCGCTCGTAAGTAGTTCGCGCTTATTGGATCTGGGCGCGATGGGCATGTAATGCTTCCCCCCGGGACCTCACTGGGGGTCGACAGGAGCATTCATGCGTTTTGTTCGCTTGGCCGTACTTTCTCTACTTACTCTGTGGCACCTGAGCGCCGCGGCCCCCCTCGCGCACGCTCAAGGCGACTTCGGAGACGAGTTCGACGACGAGTTCGGTCCTGCCCGTCCCGCCCCCGCTCCGGCCCCGGCGCCGCGCACCACCCCGGCCCCTGCGCCCGCCCCCGCGCCCTCTCGGGCCGGTGAGGACGAGTTCGACGACGAGTTCGGCGGCGCCCCGGCCGACCCGCAGCCGGTCGCGACCGGCGACGAAGGCACCACCACCGAGGTGGTCGTCGAGTCCGATGGCGAAGCCGCGCCGGCCGCCACCCCCGCCACGGAAGACGCCGACGCCGCGCGCGAGCTGCGCCTCCGTCGCATGCGCTCGCACAACACCTACCTCGGCCCCACCGGCGGTATCCACGTGGTGGGCGCCGACAGCGGCCCGCGCGGCAGCTTCCGCGTGTCGCTCATGGGCGAGTTCTTCCGCAAGGACGGCTTCCTGACCGCCGACGACGGGGCCACCCGCTTCGGGGGCGCCCTCGCGCTCAGCTGGACCCCGCACCAGAACATCGAGGTGTTCGGCTCCATCCTGAGCTACGCCACCACCAACACCGGCAGCGACCCGAACCTGGTCCAGGTGCTGGGCGACACGCACCTCGGCATCAAGGGCTTCCACTGGCTCACGCCCTTCCTGGCCATCGGCGGAGACGTGGACCTGAACCTGCTCAACCACGTGGGCGACATCGGCGTGGTCCTGCGCAGCACCAGCCTCGGGATCCGCGCCAACCTCACGGCCGACTTCCGTGGCCTGCCGAGCTCCATCCCGTTCATCGTCCGCTTCAACGCGCGCTACTGGATGGACAACAGCAGCGAGCTGATCGAGTCCACCGAGAACCAGCGCTACGCAGGGCTCGCAGACCCGCTTCCGGTCGAGGACGAGCGTCGCCACCTGCTCACGCCGGCCGAGCGCTTCGCCCTCGAGGTGAACCGCACGGACTTCATGGACCTGTCGCTCGGCCTCGAGGCGCCCCTGCGCGTGATGGAGGACTTCTACATCCACCCGATGCTGGAGTGGAACTGGCGTTTGCCGGTCAACCGCCAGGGCTACGACTGCGTGTTCGTGCCGGATCCGGACCGTCCGGGCAGCCCCGAGGCGGGCGACGACGGCTGCTTGAAGACGCAGGGCGTGAGCTCGTTCCCCATGACTCTCTCGGTGGGCGTGCGCGTGTTGCCGCCCGTCCGCGGACTCGCGCTCACGGTCGCCGCCGACATCGGCCTCACCGGGGTGAACACCACGGTGCGCGAGCTCGCACCCACGCAGCCCTACAACCTCCTGTTCGGGGCCAGCTACGCCTACGACACGGTCCCGCCCGCCGCCGAGATCCGCGAGGTCGAGGTCACGCGCGAGGTGCAGGTCGGCGCCCCGCCGCGCGGCCGCATCTCGGGTGTCGCCGTGGAGCAGGGCACCGGCACGCCGATCGCCAACGCCATCGTGCGCTTCCCCGGCCGCACGGAGACGGCGCTCTTGGCCGGTCCCGACGGCACGTTCGTCACCTACCTGTTCGACCCCGGCACCATCGAGCTGGCGCTCGAGCACCCCGAGTACCGCCCCAACACCTGCTCGGCCACCATCCCCGAGCCGGCCGCGGGCGCCACCGAAGACATGCTCGTCGAGGTGCGCTGCGAGCTCGAGGCCATGCCCCGCCGCGGCGACGTGGACGGTCGTGTCATCGACGAAGACGGCCCCGTCAGCGGGGCCCGCATGGAGCTGAGCGGCCCCTCGTCGCACAGCCTCGTGAGCGACGCCTCGGGCGCCTTCCGCTTGGACGGCGTGCCGCCCGGTGTCTACACGGTGCGCGTCGAGTCGGACAACCACCTCATCAAGCTGGCCGAGTTCTCGGTGGCTCCGCGCGAGACCGCCCGCCCCGAGATCACGCTGCTGCGCCGCCCGCGTCGCTCGCTGGTGCAGGTCACCGCGCGCGCCATCGTCATCCGCCGTCAGATCAACTTCGCGACCGACAGCGACGAGATCCTCGAGCAGAGCTTCGGCCTCATGGAAGAGATCGCGGACGTGATCCTGCGCAACCCGCAGCTCACCTCCATCGAGATCCAGGGCCACACGGACGACCGCGGCGGCCGTGACCACAACCAGGAGCTGTCGCAGCGGCGCGCCGACTCGGTGCGCACCTGGCTGACGCAGCACGGCGTGGAGGCCCATCGCCTCCAGTCCGTGGGCTACGGCCAGACTCGCCCGCTCGTCCCGAACATCACCTCGTCGAACCGCGCTCGCAATCGCCGCGTGCAGTTCGTGGTGCAGTAGCGCGGATCTCCCCGTCTGCGGGTTGCGTTTCGCCTCATGGCTCGCCAGCATGAGGCGATGCGACTCCGCTTGGCTTGGTTCCTCGGCGCCCTCGCGGCCCTGAGTCTGCTCGCGACCGTGCTCGCCCCCGTCACTCCAGCCCGCGCGTCGGTGCTGGAGGCGCTCGAGATGCGCGATCTGGTGCACGCCTCGCAAGAGATCGTGGTGGGTGAGACGCGCTCGGCGCACAGCCGCTACGACGGCTCGCGCATCGTCACGGAGAGCGTGGTCCTCGTGGAGGACCGGCTGCGCGGAGGCGCCACGAGCGAGCTGCGCGTGACCACGCTGGGCGGCTCCGTGAACGGCATCGGGATGCGCGTGGAAGGCGCTGCCCACCTGGCCGTCGGCGCGCGCGCCGTCCTGTTCCTGCGCCGCCTCCGTGGCGGGGCCGCGCTGACCCCGGTGGGCATGGCGCAGGGTGTGCTCCCCGTGCAGCACGACACCACGGGGCGTGAGATGGTGCTGCCGGGTGCGCGCGGTCTCGCGCTCATGCGTCGCGTCGCGCAGGGCCAGCTGTTGCCCGCGCCCGCTGCGCTCACGGAGCCGCGGCCCCTCGCCGAGCTGCGCGCCGAGCTCGAAGCGCTCGTCGCCGCGGACGAGGCCCCGTGAGTCGGCGCTCCCCCGTCTCCCGCGAGGCGCTCGTGGCCCTCGCGCTCCTGCTGTCCCTGGGCAGCGCCCTCGCGCCAGCCTCCGCGCGGGCCTGGTGTCAGATGACCACCAGCAATGACGCCCCCACCGCGGCCATGCCGTGCGTCACCGACGGTGAACCCTTGGCCTGGCGCACCGGCTGCATGGCCTACGCCGTCGACGAGCGGGGCGGCATCGACCTGACCGCCGCGCAGATCGAGGGCGTGCTGGACAGGAGCTTCCGCACCTGGATGTCGGTCACCTGCGACGGCGCGTCCCCCGGCTTCGACATCCTCGGCTACGTCGAGCGCGCCACGTGCCAGGACGCGCAGTACCGCGGCAACCGCGGGAACGTGAACGTCGTGGCCATGGTCTCGGACTGGGAGGAGCGCGACTACGATCCCTCCGCGTACGCCATCACCACGGTCTGGCACAACACGGACACCGGGACGATCCTGGACGTGGACGTGCTGGTCAACGAGCAGCTCGGCCCCTACGCCATCTGCCCGGACACGGGCTGCCTGCCCGCCCTGCCCCGCAACCAGGTGGTGGACCTCGAGAACGTGATCACCCACGAGCTGGGCCACTTCTTCGGCATCGCGCACTCGGACGTGCCCAACGCCACCATGTACCTGTCGGCCGCGCGTGGCGAGACGCTCAAGCGCACGCTGGCCGAGGACGACATCGAGGCGATGTGCAGCATCTATCCACCGGGGCGGCTGAACAGCTGCACGAACCACGACCCGCGCGGCGGCCTCGACCTCAATTGCGAGGACGACCCCGAGGGCAGCAGCTGCGTCGCGCTCGGGCCGGTGCCCTCTTCGCGCTCGCCCGTGGGTTGGCTGTTGCTCGGAGCGGGGCTCGCGGCCGTCATCGGAAGTCGCCGCCTCGGCAGGTCACGGCCTCGCCAGCGGCGTTGACAACATGTGGCATGGGTGCGTACACCCACATGGATGAACGCCAAGAGCGACCGAAACGTCGGCAGCGCCGCACACACTCTCTCGTCCGAGCAGCACTCCGTTGCTCCGTCCCCCGCTGACGGGCGCTCGCCTGTCTTCGGGAAGCGCTCGCACGAAGCGGGCTTGGTGGTCGCCCTGCTCGCGGCCGTGTCGTGTGGCTACGCGTGTGACACCACCGTGCTGGCCGCCAACTCCACCGCCAAGGTCTTCGACCGCGCGGCGCCGGCCTTCGAGGAGTACTTCGACTACGACCTCGCGGGGGCCGCGGCGCCCGGCAGCATCTTGCAGCTCGAAGGCGTGCTGCGCGTGGTTCCCGACAACGAGCTGGTGGTGGAGCGCCTGTGCCGCGCCTACGTCGGCTACACCTTCGGCTTCGTGGAGGACGCCATCGAGGTGGCCGAGCTGGCCGGTGACTTCGACGAGGCCGACCGCCAGCGCGGCCGCGCGCGCATGTTCTACCGTCGCGCCCGCGACCTGGCGGTGCACTGGATCTCGCTCGATCACGAGGGCTTCCAGGAGGCCTCGGCGGGTGGCCTCGACGAGTTCCAGGCCTGGCTCGAGCAGAACTTCGAAGACCCGGAGGACGCCGGCATGGTGCTCTGGGCCGGGTACGCGTGGGGCTCCTACATCAACATGTCGAAGGACGACATGGACGCCGTGGCCGACCTCCCGTTCGCGCGCGCGCTGGCCGAGCACTCGCAGCGCCTCGACGCCAACTACTACCACGGAGCGGCCACCACGTTCCTCGCCGTTCTGCAGACCAACATGATGGGCGGCGACCTCGACATCGCTCAGCGCGAGTTCGATCGCGCGCTCGAGATCAGCGAGCGCCGCGCGCTGGTGGTCCAGGTGAACATGGCCCGCCACTACGCCGTGAAGCGCGGCGACCGCGAGCTCTTCCTGCGCCTCCTGCGCGAGGTGCTCGAGGCCGGTGACCCACTTCCCTCCGCGCGCCTGCCCAACCGCGTCGCCCGGCGCCGGGCCGAGCGTTACCTGGCCAACGTCGACCGCTACTTCTGAGCGCCGAGGCCGGGGCTCGGACTGGCCGCTGGGCTGCCCGGGTTCCATGATTGAATCATCCGCGAACGTCGGCGTCTCTCGAGGCGCCCCCCGGGTCCCGGTTCGGGACCCCACAGACCCCACTGCTACGAGGACCGTCATGAAGAAGCGATTCCTACTCCCTCTCATCGTTGCCGCGGTGGCCGTCGGCCTGCCGGGCAGCAGCACCCGTCCCGCCGAGGCCCAGGCCGCCCGCAACGTGGAGCTCCGCATCGCGACCCTGGCGCCCGACGGCTCGTCCTGGATGCGGGTGTTCAACGCCTGGAACCAGAGCCTCCAGGAGGCCACCGGCGACGCCACGGGCGGCCGCGTGAGCCTGCGCCTGTACCCAGGCGGTAGCCAGGGCGACGAGCGCGACTTCATCCGCAAGATGCGCGACGGTCAGCTGGACGGCGCCGCCGTCACCACGACCGGCCTCGGCCAGGTGGCGCGCTCCACGCTCGTGTTGGCCGTCCCCGGCGTCATCACGGAGTACTCGCAGATGGACCGCGTGCGCAGCCGCCTCAACCGCCAGCTGGTCCAGGGCTTCACGGAGGGTGGCGTCACGCTGCTCGGCTGGGGCGACGTGGGCAAGTCGCGCTTGTTCTCCACACAGGCCGTCGCGCGCCCGTCGGACCTGCGCCGCACGCGCCCCTGGCACTGGCGTGACGAGCCCATCTTCGGCGAGTTCCTCTCGGTGGTCGGTGCCACGCCCGTCGTGCTCGGCGTCAACGAGGTCTACCCCTCGCTCCAGACCGGCGTCGTGAACGCCGTGCCCGGCTCGGCCCTCGCGGCCGTGTCCCTTCAGTGGCACACGCGCGTGCGCTTCGTCACCCAGCAGAACTCGGGCATCATCGTCGGCGCCACCATCGTCAACAAGACCACCTTCGACGGCCTGACCGAGGGCCAGCGCGCCGCGCTCACCAGCACCGCCGAGCGCGCCCACACCGCCCTGCGCCGCGCCATCCGCCGCGACGACGACCGCGCCCTCCAGACCGTGATCCGCCGCGGCACCACCGTCACCGACCTCACCGCCACCCAGGGCGAGTGGGCCACCGCGCAGGCCACCACCCGCCAGCGCCTGACCGGGCGCCTCTACTCCGCCGCGCTGCTCCGCAGCGTGGAGTCGGCGGCCGCCGCGCGCTGAGCCCGGGTCATCGCGACTGACACGAGAAGGGCCCTGCGGGGCCCTTTTTCATTTCTGGCTAGGCCGGAGGCCACGGCTTCGACGACGACCGTCGACGTAGTCGTAGGCGTGGTCGTACTCGTGCTCGTTGACCTGCTCGTGCTCGTGCTCGTGTTCGAGAGCAAGCTTCCACGCAGCGTTCGCCAGTTCGCATCGTCGATGGCCAGCGGACGTCGGGACTCCGTGTGACTCGGGCACGAGCACGAGCACGTACGAGCACGTCAACGGGTACGACCACGACTACGACTACGCGAGCCCCAGCCCTCGCCCTCCCTCACGGAGCGGCCCCCACGACCCCCACCCTCGGCTCCCACGGGATCCCCACCGGCTCCCCTGCCCGCGCGCGCATCGCTACCGCGATCGAGCAAACCTGCGCGCCGCTGCGGCTCAGGTCCTCCGCGCTCGGCCACGGGCCGCGGCTCTCGCCGATGCGCACCGGGATCAGCCGACCGTTCGCGCGGGTGCGCAGCGACATCAGCAGCTGGTCGCGCTCGAGGTCCCATACGTAGGCGTCGACCACGCCCTCGCCGCGGCCTCCGTGCGTGACCACCAAGAGGAAGTAGTGGCTGCGCAGCATGGAGCGCACCAAGGGCACGTCGCGGCTCAGGCGCCGGTTCATCTCGTCTTCCAGCACCCGCAGACGCATGGTGTCGTCCTCGGCGCGCAGAGCGTCGGCCCACGTCGGCTGGAGGAACTGCGCGAGGTCGTAGAGACCGCGGGCGCTCACCGGGCTCACGCCCAGGCAGCGCGTGACCGCGTCGCGTGTCATCTCGCGGGCGGTCGCCGCGATCGTCTCGGGGTCGGCCGTGCGGTCCGCCTCGATGCGCAGGTAGAGGCCGCGCCAGTCGTGCATCTCGGACCAGCGGAAGCCGTCCGCGGCGAAGGTCGCGGGGGGCGGCTCTCCGCGGCCCGCCTGCATGATCCAGCCGTCCAGGCGCTCGATGAACGTGTTCACCTCGGTGGCCGTGGGCGTGGCCTCGGCCTCGTAGCGCGCCAGCAGCTCTTCGCGCAGCGCCTCGCGAGCCTGGATGCGCCCATAGACCTGCACCAAGAAGAAGCCTGCGATGAGCGCGAGCCCAGCGAGCAGCAAGCCCCAGCGGCGGTTGGGCGCGAACGCCTGCTTGCCCTCGTTGGCCTGATAGCGCGCAGGCCGGAGGGAGGCTCCGTCGTCCGGGTCGTGGTGGTCAGCTGGCTCTAGCGGCATCCGTTCCCTCAAATGACGACGGGCGCCCCAGCTGGGTGCGCCCGTGTGTGTTGGCAGCCCTCGTTCCCGCTGGTGGGGCCGACGCCGTGCTCAGTGTTCGGCCGGAGCGGGGGCCGCGGCCGCGTCTTCGCCCGTGCCGTTCACGGCGAAGCTGATGTTGGGGAAGCCCGCCTGCGCGATGGAGAACATGACCTTCTTGATGACGCGGAAGTCCACGTTCACGTCGGCCTGGATGATGACCATGCCGGGGAACTCCTGACCGGGGTGCAGCACCTGCCAGTTCTGCTTCACGGTGTTCAGGTTCTGGATGAGCTGCTCGATGCGGCTCACATCGGCGTTGGCCGCCAGCGTGGCGGAGTCGGCCACGCGGGTGCCATCCAGCGTGACGGCGCGGTCGTCGATGGCGATGATGGGCGCGACCTCGAGCGGCGTGGCGTGCTCGGCCGAGGGCATGGTGATGCTGGGCTGCTGCGCCACGAGCTCACCGGAAGCCGAGAACGACATGAGCAGGAAGACCACGAGGGTGATCAAGAAGTCGATGAAGGGGACGAGCGGGATGCTCTGGTCGACGCCCTTCTTGCCCCCGCCCGAGACCTTCTCGTGGACGAAGTGGAGGGGAATCTTGTGGAGCAGGACCTTGCCGGGCTTTGCGATCGCCATGGTTGTTTCCTCAGAAGCTCGCGGCGCCGAGAGAGATCTCGGTCCACTCTTGGCCGCGGGCGGCGTCCATCGTTTCGATGACGTGCTCGTAACGCACACCGTCCTCGGGGGTCACGGTGATGTCGTGGCGGTTCGGGTAGGCCTGGCGCCAGGCCTGGAGCTTGTTGCGAAGCTCTTCCACGTTGTAGTCCTCGCCGTTGAGCGGGACGTTGTGCGAGTCACCCGCGGTGGACGACAGCGTGTAGCCCGACGACGTGATGCTGATGGTGAGCTTGTCGCGCTCCTCGGGCGGCGGCTCGTCCGAAGGCGCCGACGTGCTGGGCACGTTCTGGTTCGCCTCGATGCGCGCCAGCTGGTTCCACACCGCGGTCACGAGCAAGAACATGACGCAGCACAGGAGCAGGTCGATGAACGGGACCAGCGGGATCTCTTGGTCGACGGTCTTCTTACCGCCGTGTCCGCCGCCTGAGTCGATGCTTGCCATCTAATCTGCTCCTGTTGCCGTTGCTATCGAGAGACGAACACCCGCGAGCCTTGGCCCGCGAGCGGTGTCAGGCTTCTTCGCCCACGCCCGTGAGGTTGACCTTCGAGCGGTTGTTCACGACCAGGTTCATGACCTGGACGGTGGCCGCGTTGATGTCGTCGAGCAGGCCCTGGGTCTTACCGTTGAGGATACCCATGCCGATGAGCGCCGTGATGGAGGCGATCAGACCGAAGGC
>CAZEAA010000144.1:0-13765 GCA_964510015.1 uncultured Sandaracinaceae bacterium | reverse complement strand
CCACCGAGGCGCTGAAGCGCTGAATGGGCGTCCGGATAACCTCGGTAGGGCGCCCCCCGACCTCGCTGTCACTCAGTCCGCCCGCAGGGGGACTTTCTGCTCGCCGAGGCCGGGTTCGCTGCCCACTGCTTCCGCTTTGGATGCTCCAATTCGCCTTGCTAGAGGCGCAACTCGTCGCCGTCGCCGTCGCAGTCAAGGACCACGCCTACGCCCACGCCCACGACCACGACCACGCCTACGTGGGTGGTGGATTCTTTAGTCGGTGACCCAGACCCGGCTGCTCCGAAACGAAGTCTGGTGGGTCACCACGCCGTGCCAGCCTGCGGGGATCTCGGGCCAGGTGAACTCGAAGACGCGCTGGGCGTCGGCGGGCGAGAGGTTCACGCAGCCGTGGCTGACCAGCTGCCCGAAGCGCTCGTGCCAGAAGGCGGCGTGGAGCGCGATGCCCTGCTCGAAGTACTGGGTGTAGGGCACGTCCTCGATGCGGTAGCGGTCGCTGTCCACGTCGCCGCCCAGGTTGCTCATGGTGCTGGTGATCATCTTGCGCTGGATGCGGAAGATGCCGCGCGGCGTGGGGTGAGCGGGGTCGCCGCTCGACACGAGGGTGCTGTAGACCGGGGTGTGTCCGCGGTAGAGCGTGAGCGTCTGCTCGCCGAGATCCACGTGCACCCAGGGCTCGTCGTCGGCCACCTCGAAGGGCGGGTCGGCCTGCTCGGCCACGCCGATGTACCAAGCGCGCGCGAAGCGGTCTCCGTCCAGCACGTGCATCACGTTTCCGTCGAACCACTCGCGCCGCTGCCACGAGCCCACGATGGTGCCCGCCGGGATGATCTCCGCGTTGCTGTCGCGGAAGAAGCGCCAGTCGCCGCTGCGTCGGTCCTCGTCGCGCAGGTCGGGCAGGCGCTCGCGCGGCCGGATGTCCCGGCGCGCCCACGGGATGGGCAGCGGGCGCTGCGCGTTGACCTCCACGCCGTGGAAGGTGCTGCCCTCCTTCTTGTGGAGCTGCACCCGCAGGATGTAGCGGCCGGTCACGGTGCGCGCGTAGCGGCGCTCTTCGCGGCGCACGGTGCCGGCCATGGCCACGATGACGCCGCGGTCGAGGAAGCGCGCCACGCGAGGAGGGGGGCCGTCGGCGCCACGCGCGCCGCTGCGCATGCGCTCGGCCTGCTCGGGGCTCCGTGCCCGCAGCGCCAAGTACCGCTCGGCCCAGGCCATCACCTCGGTGTGCTCTTCGCGCGTGGGCGGGTTGTGGTACTCGGGCACGAGGTCTTCTTTGACCTTCAGGTACTCGTACGGCAGCGGCGCTTCACGGTCGGCCGCCACCGCCGACTCGTCAGCCTCGGGCGGCTCGTCACCGATCGTGAGCCCCTGGCCGGCGCACGCGAAGCCCGTGGGGTACAGGGCGTGCCAGCCGGTGGCGCAGCGCGGCGAGGGTGTGCTCTCGGTCTTGAGACGCACGCGCGCGCCCAGCCGCAACCAACCGATGACGGTGGCGTTGGGCTCCGGGGCCGCGCGCACGGGCAGCTGCACGCCGGTCACCAGCGCGTGGCTCGGGAACTCGGCGTCGATGCGCGCCTGCTCCTCGGCAGCGCGTGCGGCGGCTTCGGCCTCCTCGGGCGACAGTCCGGTCGTGTTCTCGGAGGCCGCCGGAGCGGCCTCGTCCTCGCGAGCGCCGCGGTCACAGGCCAGCACCCCCAACGCCATGAGGAGGCTCGTCAGCAACGGGGCTCGCCAGGTCAACGCCAGGTCACTCGCCGGCGTCCGGGTCGAGGTCCACCTCGAAGTTCAGCAGCATCCCGAGCGCAGGGCACTCGATGCCGATCTCGGTGCACTGCTCCGGGAACAGATTGTCCGCGTCGAGGTCTTCGAGGTCGGCCCGGTCCAGGCTGCAGGAGACCTGGTCCTCGAGCGCGCGCACGTTGCTGCGCAGCTGGTTCACGCAGCTCTCCACCTCGGCCACGGTGGTGTCGCACGCGTCGAAGGCGTCTTGGCTGATGCTGCCGCAGCTGGTGACCTCCGGCGCCTCCGCTTGCTCGATGCACTCGCTGCGCACCTCTCGACACGACACCAGCTCGGAGTCCACCGCCACCCCGGCGACCGTGCAGATCGTGCGCGTGACGGGGCCCGCGGCGAGGGACAGCAGCTCGTTGCTGATGGCCACGCAGAGGTCACTCAGGTTCTCGGGCGTGGCCTCGTCCAAGACGGTCTCGGGAGGCACGTTGGTGCCGAACGCGCCGTCGCTGCACGCGGCGAGCGACAGCGAGAGGACGAGGAGGGTCATGTGGGTCGGTGTGCGCATGGGGAGAGACTAGACCTCGCGACGGGAGGCGTCGAGGGCGGCAACGACGCTCACGGTTCGCGGCTTCCCGACTGGGCCTCGCGAGCGCGCAGCAGCACCAGCTGGGCCAGCAGGTCGTGGACGCCGAGCGGCGCCGTCACGCGCCAGGTGACTTCCGCGTGCAGCGCCGCCGCGGCGGCCACCAGCCGCGGGATGTCTTCGGTAGCGTGCCGACCGGGGGCCAGCATGAAGGGCACCACCGTGAGGTCCAGTGCGCCATGACCGGCACGGCCCACGGCGTCCTGCACGGCGGCCTCGATGTCGGGCGCGGCCAGCTCCATGTGCGCGCCGAGGACGATGTCGTACTCGCCCGCTTGGCTCACGAGCGCGGCCACGGCGCCCACGCTCTCGTTGGCGAGCGCCACACGGCTGCCGTGGTCCACGATGAGCAGCGCCCGCGCCATGCTCAGTGGAACTCCCGCAGGTGCGTGATGTACCAGGCGTCGTCCCACGTGATGAGCGTGCGCACCTCGATGGCGCGCTCCACGCGACGGCCGTTCACCTCGGTGCTGTAGATCAGCTGGTTGCGGCGCGCCGACCAGTAGGGCAGCCGGTTGGCCTCCTCGCGCACCACCACCCAGCTGCGCCGCCGCGAGAACTCGAGGCGCTCGAAGCGCGCGTCGGCCGGCACGTCGGCGTGCAGCGCGTGGACGTCCGCGTGGAACTCACGCATCAGCCGGTCGTAGATGCTGTCGGGGTTGGCCACGCCCTTGATCAGCGCGAAGGCCGCGCGCGGCAGGTACGCCGCCGACGCCAGCTCGGCGTCATCCGCCACGATGCCGCGCAGCAGCGTGCGGGCACGCTCGAGGTCGGCTTCCGCGAAGGGCGGCATCGGGGGAGCGGTGCGCAGGCTCGGGCTGTTGTGCGCGGGCACCTCACCCGCAGCGGCCGGCTGCGCGTGGCTGCCTTGGAGCGCCGAGGTGATCAGCGCCGCGAGCACGACGGCGAACGAGAGAGAACGAAGGGGGGTCACCCGAGAGGGATCGCAGGTTCGCGAGGCCCACGCAAATCCACGGCCCGGCACGCCCGGCGAGAAAATTTCGGTGCGCCCTTGTAAATAGTGACTGTTCGGTTACCTTTTGTCTCAGGTGTGCGCATGAGACCCACAAGCCCCTTCATCCCGGCCCATTCGTTAACATTCCCCGTGGCGCTGCTCGCCTTGTTGAGCGCGTGCAGTCCCACGCCGGAGGCCAGCGTGGAGGCGGACCCAGCGGCCGCGCGCGGCACCCGCCTCTGGGGACCCACCGCCGACAAGCTGGTCGTGCGCTGCGGCAGCGGCACCTACGTGCGCGGCGTGGACGTCTCCAAGTGGCAGGGCGCCATCGACTGGTCGCAGGTCGCAGCCGCAGGCATCGAGTACGCGTTCATCCGCTCGTCGTACGGGCTCACCGGCGTGGACAACTACTTCGACACCAACTGGGCCGCGGCGCGCGAGGCCGGCGTGCTGCGCGGCTCGTACCACTACTTCAACCCCACGTACGGCGGCGCCGAGCAGGCGCGCAACATGCTGGCGCAGTTCGACGACCCCGAGGATCTCGGTGAGCTCCCGCTGGTGGTCGACGTGGAGGAGTCGAGCGGCGCGCCCACGCCCGCGGTCTACGCCAGCCGCGTGATCGACTTCGTGGACACCATCGAAGCCGAGACCGGACGGCGCCCCATGATCTACACCGGCGGCTACTTCTGGGACACGTACGTCGCGAGCACGGCGCTCGCCGACCTGCCGGTGTGGGTGGCGCACTACTTCAACGACCGCAGCACGGCGCACTGCCCCAACACGCCCAACGCCTGGGGCGCGTGGGCCTTCTGGCAGCACACGGAGATGGCGTCCGTGAGCGGCATCTCCGGCGGCGTGGACGGCGACGTGTTCGACGGCACCTACGAGCAGCTGCTGGGGCTCACGTTCCACCGCGCCGACGTGCTGTCGCAGAGCTTCCCCGGCGCAGAGGACGCCCCGCTCGCTCTGGCGGAGGGCGAGTGCCGCGAGGTGACGCTGACGGTTCGGAACACGGGCGGCGTGGCCTGGGATCCCTCCATCCAGCTGGGCCTCACCGCGCCGCGTGACGGAGCGCTGCCCGCCATCGAGAGCCCGCGTTGGCTCAGCGCGACACGCGTGGCCGCGGTGGACGGAGCCGTGGCTCTCGGTGACGAGCACACCTTCCGCTTCGAGCTGTGCGGCAACCAGCTGGGCGTGCACGAGGTTCAGCTCGAGCTCGTGCACGACGGCGTGACGTGGTTCTCGGACCCGGGCCAGGGCGGCCCCGGCGAGGACGCGCTGCGCTTCCAGGTGGAGGTCCGGACGGGAGCGCCCGCCGAGGACGCGGGGGTTGTGGACCCCGACGCCGGCATGGGGAACGGTGACGCCGGTGTTCCCCCGATCGACGGTGACGGCGGCGTGGCGGCGGGCGCCGGCCACGGCGGTGTGCACACGGGCATGGACTGCAGCGCAGCGCACCCCGCAGGGCAGGGCGGGGCGCCGCTCGCGGTAGGGGTCGGCCTGCTCGCGCTGGCTGTGCGGCGTCGTCGCCGCTGCGCGCGCTGAGGCGCTCCACGCTGGAGCAGGGCCTCGCGCAGCCTGCTCCAGAGTAGAGCGCGCGTGCTGCCCGCGCAGCACGGAGGACGCACGGAACAAGCCGATTCCGCGGTCGGTCGAGCCCTCCTCGGGGTGGCACGCGTCTCGCAATGGGTGTCTCTCGAAGGAGACCCCACATGACTCGTCACAGCCCCAGCGAATCTCACACCACTCTCACGCGCGAGCGCACCAGCGTCACGTTCTGGGGCGTTCGCGGCAGCCTCGCGGCGCCGGGCGAGGCCACGAGGCGCATCGGTGGCAACACCAGCTGCGTGGAGGTGCGCCGAGGAGACGCGTCGCTGATCTTCGACGCGGGCACCGGCCTGCGCGCGTGCGGGGAGGCCCTCTTGCGCGAGGCCCCGCGCGACCTGCACCTGTTCCTCTCGCACCTGCACTGGGACCACATCCAGGGCTTCCCGTTCTTCGGACCGGCCTACGTGCCGGGGCGGCCGCTGATGGTGCACGGCCCGTGCGAGCCCGAGGTGCTGCGCGAGACGCTCGAGACGCAGATGCGGGCGCCCAACTTCCCGGTGCGCTTCGCCGACCTGCGCAGCGCGGTGTCGCTGTGGGGCACCTCGCCCGGCCTCATCAAGCACGTGGGCGACTTCTGCGTGCGCGCCGAGGCACTGAACCACCCGGGCGGTGTCTTCGCGTACCGCGTGGAGTCGGACGACGCGGTGGTGGTCTACTCCACCGACCACGAGCACGGGACCGATGCGGACGAGCGCTTGATCGCGCTGGCGAAGGACGCCGACCTGCTGATCTACGACGCCATGTACACCCCCGAGGAGTACCGCGGCGAGGCCGGCCCGAGCCGCGTGGGCTGGGGTCACTCCACCTTCGAGGAAGCTGCGCGCGTGGCCACCGCGGCCGGCGTGAAGCAGCTGGTGCTCTTCCACCACGACCCGTCGCGCAGCGACGACCAGGTGGACGCGCTGGTGGACCGGGCGCGAGCGCTCTTCCCCTGCACCCTCGCCGCCCGCGAGGGCCTGCGCCTCCACCCCGGCGAGGGCTACCCCGAACTGCACACACGAGTCGCGTGAATCCGTGGAGGCGGGTAGGATCCGTCCACATGTCTCGGCTGTCGTTGCTGGTCGATCTGTCTTCTGCGCTCAGCCGGCAGATCGACCTCGACACGCTCTTGGCTGCGGCCGCAACGCGCATCGCGGACGCGCTCCATGCCGAGCGCGCCACCATCTGGATCGCGGACCCCAGCGAGGGCGGCCTGGTCTCGCAGGTGGCCGTGCTGCCCGAGGTGGCGCGCCTGGTGCAGCCGCTCGGCGTGGGGCTCTCAGGCCGCGTGGCCGAGACCGGGGAGCGTCTGCTCATCCCCGATGTCTCGCGTGACGCGCGCTTCGACAAGCGAGCCGACCAGCAGACGGGCTTCACCACGCGCAGCATGCTGGTGGTGCCCATCCGCGAGCAGCCGGACCAGCCCATCCGCGGCGTGCTGCAGGTGCTCAACAAGCGCTCGGGCACCTTCACGCAAGACGACCTCGACTACCTGACCGCGCTCGGTCGGCAGCTGGCGCTGGTCTTCGCGCTCACCAGCCTGCACGCCGAGCGGCACTCGCAGCCGGGGCTCACGCTGCGCGGGCGCTTCAACAAGGTCATCGGCCGCAGCCCGGCCATGGACGCGGTCTACCAGCGCATCATGCTGGCCGCGGAGACCGACGCCACGGTCCTGCTGCAAGGCGAGACCGGCACCGGCAAGGGCGTGTTCGCGCGCGCCATCCACGACAACTCGAAGCGGCAGGCCGGGCCGCTGGTGGTGCTGGACGCCACCACGCTGCCCGCGCAGCTCATCGAGAGCGAGCTCTTCGGCCACGAGCGCGGCGCCTTCACCGGCGCGAGCCAGCGTGTGCTCGGCAAGGTGGAGCTGGCGCAGGGCGGCACGCTGCTCATCGACGAGATCGGCGACCTGCCGCTCGAGAGCCAGGGCAAGCTGCTGCGCCTCTTGCAGGACCGCGAGTTCGAGCGCGTGGGCGGTCGCGAGACCATCGCCTCCAGCGCGCGCATCGTGTGCGCCACGCACCGCGACCTCGGCGCCATGGTGGCCGAAGGGCGCTTCCGCCAAGACCTGCTCTACCGCGTGAAGGTGGTGCCCATCACCATCCCGCCCCTGCGCGAGCGCGGCGCCGCGGAGATCGCCCTGCTCGCCGCGCACTTCGGCCGCATGTACGCGGAGCGCTACGGACGCCCGCAGCCCGAGTGGACGCCGCGTGTGCTGGACTCGCTCGCCGCGCACCCGTGGCCCGGCAACGTGCGGGAGCTCGAGCACTGGGTGGAGAGCGCCGTAGTGCTGTGTCCAGACGGAACGCCGCAGCCCTTCGAGCCGCGCGCGTCCACGCCGCCTGGGGTGTCGGCGTTGCCCGCGCCGCCTGCGGTGCCCGCGTCGACTGCGACGCGAGACGCCATCCCGGCGGGCCTGACGCTGGACGACGCCATCCGCGCCTACGTGCAGCGCGCCCTCGACGACGCCGGCGGCAACAAGACGGAAGCGGCTCGCCAGCTGGGGATCGGGCGCAACCGCCTGGCGCGCGTGCTGGGCGGAGAGTGACGTGACATCCTCCCGCGCATGAAGCGAACCCAGATGATGATGGAAGCGCTCGTCGGGCCCAGCGGCCTCGTGCGCCGTGAAGACGACGTGCCGGCGCCCGGACCCGGAGAGGTGCTCGTGGCGGTGCGCGCCGCGGGCTGCAACTTCTTCGACACGCTGATCACGCGTGGCCAGTACCAGGTGAAGCCGCCGCTGCCGTTCGCGCCGGGCGCCGAGCTGGCGGGTGACGTGCTGGCTGTGGGCGCGGGTGTCACCTCGCTCTCCGTGGGCGACCGGGTGGCGGGCCTGCTCGACTATGGCGCCTTCGCCAGCCACGTGGTGCTGCCGGCCGAGCGCGCCTTCCGGATGCCCGACGAGATGTCCTACGACGTGGGCGCCGCGATGGGCATCGTCTACCAGACGTCCTACTTTGCGCTGCGCTACCGCGCGAACCTGCAGCCCGGCGAGACGCTGCTGGTGCACGCGGCGGCGGGCGGCGTGGGTCTCGCGGCGGTGCAGATCGGCAAGGCGCTGGGTGCGCGGGTGATCGGTACGGCCGGCAGCGACGACAAGCTGGCCCTGGCGCGCGAGCACGGCGCCGAGCATACCTTCACCTACCGCGACGACGCGTGGAAGGACGCGGTCAACGAGCTGACCGGTGGTCGGGGCGCCGACGTGATCTACGACCCGGTCGGCGGCGACACCTTCGACCTGTCCACCAAGTGCATCGCCTTCTCGGGCCGCATCCTGGTCATCGGCTTCGCGGGCGGGCGCATCCCCACGCTCGCCATGAACCGCGTGCTGCTCAAGAACTTCAGCGTGGTGGGCCTCCACTGGGGGGCCTATTTCAAGCACGAACCGGCGCTCATCGGGCAGGCGCAGCAGGAGCTCTTCGAGCTGTACCGCGCCGGCAAGATCGCGCCGCTGGTCACGTCCACGTACCCGCTGGATGATGCTGCGAAGGCGCTCGAGGACCTCGGCGGGCGCAACACGTTGGGCAAGGTGGTCCTGCACCCCTGACGATTGCAGTCTTGGCAAGGTCGCGAGCGCTCGGGCACCCTGAGCGCATGCAGTGGGGGTCTTACACGAGGTCCACAGCGGCGAGGTTGCGATGGGGTCTGCTCTGGGTCGTCCTTGTCAGTGTCTTTGCGGGAGGGGCGCAGGCGCAGTCGTTCGACTCCGTGCCGTTCGTTCTCGGAGTGCACCTTCCTCCTGCAATGGTCCTCCCCCCTCCCGATTGCCCAGAGGGACGGAACGGGCGAGTGCTGGCGGCGCGGTTCTACGAGCTGCAGGTCGCGCGAGGCTCTGATCGAGCGCGAGCGATGGCGCTGGCCTTGGCCAGCGACTGGGTGGCGATGTTGGAGACCTGCACGGAGGACCAAGGGCGCATCCAAGCACTCGTCTACGCAGGCAACACGCTGGAGCTGGGCGGGGAGATGCGCTTGGCAGCCATGCAGTATGGGCGCGCCCAGCAAGAAGCTCGCGCACTTGGGGACGCAGACACTTCAGACTGGGACCAGCCGTTTCGTCGGTTCGAGATCGAAGCAGCCACGCGCCGAGGGGGAACACTCGAGCGGCTCTTCGAGTTCACTGAGGCGCTCGCCGCGTATCACAGCGTCATCGATGATCCGATCTTCGCGGAGAGTCGGGACCATTCGATTCGGGAGTGGTACATCGACGCGCTTGTAGGCGCCCTTGCCATCCACCACCGACTGCGCGACTCGCGCGCGTTCGACCAGATGCTGCGGCGTCTGCGTGTCGAGGTCGCCCGAGCCCGGGCAGGACTCGATGCGGGCCCGGTTCCCGGAGATACGGCTCGGTGGGAGGCCAGCGTGCGTGCCGCCCGAGGGCATAGCGAGTTGCTCGCGGTAGGCGAGTTCGTCGGGGCTACGCTTGCGGCAGAGCGTGGCCACACTCGCCAGGCCGTTCGGCGTCTCGAAGGTCTCGTCGCCGCGCCGGACGGGGATGTGTTCGGGACGGGGCGTCTCCTGGAGGCGCGCTGGCGCATCTTCGAGTTGCGCGTCGACTCGGGTAGTCGCTCCAGTCGTGCGCTCCGCGAGAGGCTTCTGCAGGCTGTCCTCGACGACGCCGCGCGGCCCATTCAATCGACATCCAGCCAGCGAGAGTACGCCGCACGTGCCTGGTTCCGACTCGTCGACGAGCGGGTCGCTGACCTCGCAACTCACGTCCGGTTGTCCCGGAACATCACGCGTGCAGCGCTCGAGCGCGCCATCGAGCTCGCTGACGGAGTGGCAAGCGCTTACGCGGAGTCGCTCTCGGAGCCTTGGTCGGTGTGGGGAGTCCGCAGTGTGGGTCGCAGCGCCGACGCCTACGCGCTCGTTTTCCGTGCCCTCGACGACACCATACCGATAGCCGGTCCGTCTGCATGGCAGGCGGAGGCGCGCGCACGTCTCACGTGCAACGTGGTGGTGCTGGACCGCCTCGCCCTGAGCCATGCGCGCGTCCTGGGTATGGACACGGAGGAACTCGCGACGTCCATCGACCGTCTCGCGCTGACACCGACCGAGGACATCGCAGCGTGCGGCGCCACTCTGCCCGCGGCAGCGAGCTCGTTTCCAGTCGTTCCGTTCGACCCGCCTCCAACCGCCCCGCTGGGTCGCAGGCTGCCACCTGGACAACCCGTCCGAGTGACCCCCGACTTGGTGCAGGAGACCCCCCCATGAGTCGCACGCACCTGGTCGAGCTCGAAGACTTGCCTTGGTTCCCGCGCGTCCTGCGCGATGGGGGCACCGCGTTCCTGGCTTTCGCGGAGCGCGCCTCCGGTCACGGGCGCATGTTGGCCGGCCCACTCGAGAAGGCGCTCGACGCCACGGGCGAGACGCGCTTGGTGGACCTGTGCTCCGGCGGGGGAGGGCCAGCCGCCACCATGGCGGATGAGCTGGCCAAGCTTGGGCGCAACGTCACCGTTACCCTCACGGACCTGTACCCCAATGTGCCCGCGTACGAACACGCGGCCGCGGGCAGCGATGGCCGCGTGGTGGGCCGAGCCGAGCCGGTGGACGCCACCAAGGTGCCGGCAGACCTGCGCGGCGTGCGCACCGTCTGGAACGCCTTCCACCACTTTCGCCCCGCGCAGGCGCGCAGCATCCTCGCCAACGCCGTGGCTGACCGGCAGGCCATCGCGGTCTTCGAGGTGGTGAGCCGCGAGCTGCCCATGCTGCTCGGGCTGCTCATGACGCCGCTCACCGTGACGCTCTCCATGCCGCTCTGGCGTCCGTTCCGCTGGCAGTGGCTGCTGTGGACGTGGCTCGTCCCGGTCATGCAGCTCTTCGTGCTGTGGGACGGGCTCGTGTCGTGGCTGCGCATCTACAGCGTGAAGGAACTGCAAGCGCTGGTGGCCGACATCGACGCGCCCGACTGGGTCTGGGACATCGGCACCCTCCCGCTGGGCAACGCCCCGCTCCACGGCACCTATCTGGTGGGCTACCCCAAGCCGTCAGCCGCGCCGAGCGAGTGATCCCGCTCGCGCCTGGCGTACAGTGCGCGCGTGTCGAGCATCCAACGGTTTCGCGTGATCGGGGGGACCCACGTCCCGGAGGCGCCCCTCGATCTGGCGCGGCACGTGGTGGCGCACTGCGCCGAAGGCTCCGTGACGTTCCACGCCTCGCTGGAGACCAGCCGTCGCGACGTGGTGGCTGCGCTCGCGCCGCGTATGCCGGCCGACACGGCCGACGTGAGCACCGTGTCGGAGGTAGGGCACCCGCGTGAGGTGCCGCTCGCAGACGAGGGGCTGTCCATCGTGTTCGTGGAGCAACGCGGCGCGGTGCCGGGCCTCTCGCAGCTCTGGCTGACGCTCGCCGCCGAGGAGGACGGTCCCGGCGGCAGCACGTCGCTGCACATGCGGCTCTCGCGACGTGACCCGCTGGGCCCCGTGGCCGTTGCCGAGCGGCTGCGGGCGTGTCGAGACGCTGGTGTCATCCCGCGCGACGCCGACCTCGATGCCGCGCTCGCGAGCGTGCTGGCTCCCGAGGTGAGTCCAGAGAAGCCCGGGCGCGTCGAGCTGGGCAACGGGCACCTGCTCACCCAGGTGTTCTTCGAGGGCTCGGGCGAGGCGCTGGTCTCCCTGCAGTACCCCGTTCGCGAGGTGGCCGGGGCCCTCGTGATGGCAGACATCTGGGTACACGGGGCACCCATCCTGCTGCGGCGCTTTGGGAGCCCCGAGGCGGCGCTGCGAGCACCGAACGTGGCCACCTACGGCATCCACCTGCGGGAGGACGGCCCGCTCACGGACGCCTTGCTCGAAGCTCGAGAGCCCTCCGAGCGGCTGCTCGTGGAGTGGGAGGTCAGCAGCCCCGAAGGGCTCCACTCGGTGGCTCTCGAGTGCGAGCGGACCCCGCCCGAGGTGGAGGTAGGGGTCCACGGCTACGTGGACTCCAACTACGGCCCCGACCCGCTCGACCTGGTGGAGTGGATCGCTCGCGAGGCCGGGGTCCAGCTCGAGTACCTGCACAGCGCGTAGCAGCGTCGCGCGTGGTCCTCGACCCGCAGCACGCTCTTGCGGGCCCCAGGGGCGCGCCCTAGGGTCTGCCTGTGACGGGCTGCACACTGCGAGCGCGCCTGGCGCGTCCTGAGGACTACGACCACTTCGTGCGGCTCTCCCGCGAGTTGGGCACCGGCGACCCCGTGTCGCCGCTCACGTCGTGGACGGCCGAGATGATGCCGACGACGCTGTTCTTCGAGGACGGCGACGTCGTGGCGGGCTACACGTTCGTCCAGCCGCTCGCGCGCGTCGGCTACGTTCGGCACGTGGTGCTCGCACCCACGCACCGCGGCCGAGGTCTCGGAACCGAGATCATGACCGCCGCCGCGAAGCTCCTGCGGTCCAGCGGCTGCGTGGAGTGGTGCCTCAACGTGCGGCCGGAGAACACGCCGGCGCTCAAGCTCTATGAGCGCTGCGGGATGAAACCCCATCGTCATGCGCGCTCCATGCTGCTGCCGTGGGCCATCGTCGACACGCTCCCGCGCGACGAGCATCGCGTGGAGGCCCGACGCATCGAGGCGGCGGACGATAAGGCCGTCGAAGCGACCTTCTCCCTCCCCACAGGGCAGCTCGCCATGACGCGGACCCGCGCGGGTCGCGTGCTCCTGGGGCTGCGCTCGCTCGACGCCCCCGTCACGTGGCAGGCGCTCGCGTCCTTCGACCCGCGGTTCCCCGGCGCCGCTCCCTTTCGCTGCCGGGTTCCCGCCCTCGCCGCGCCGCTCTTGGACGCCATTCGTCCACACGCGCTGCACGAGCACACCCACTTGAAGGTGATGGTCGAAGCGGATGAACCCCTCGCGGAGCTCCTGCATGACCACGGAGGAGAGACCAAGGTCGCGCTGCTCCACATGACGGGGCCCATCCCGTCTGGCTCGCGGCTTGGCTGATGTGAGCCTCGCACCGGCTGTCACCCGCCAGTCCCTCGACTTGCGCGCGGCGGGCTGGTAATTCCACGCGATGTCCGAGCCCACCCCCCAGCGCGTCATCACCGAGCTCTCTCGGCAGTTCTACGAGCAAGGCTGGGCCACGGGCACGGGCGGCGGCATCAGCGTGCGGCACAACGGGCGCGTCTACATGGCCCCGAGCGGCGTGCAGAAGGAGCGCATCGCCGAGGACGACATCTTCGAGCTGGACCACGAGGGCAACGTGCTGCGCTCGCCCGACAAGCCCGGCCTCAAGGTCAGCGAGTGCAGCTCGCTCTTCTACAACGCCTACCGCATGCGCGACGCGGGCGCGGTGCTGCACAGCCACAGCGTGCACGCCGTCATGGTCACGCTGCTGAACCGCGACGTCTTCGAGTGCACCGAGCTCGAGATGATCAAGGGCCTCGCGGGGCATGGCTACTACGACCGCGTGCAGGTGCCCATCATCGACAACACCGCGCGCGAGTGCGACCTGGCCGACCGCATGGCGCAGGCCATGGAGGAGTACCCGCGCTCGCACGCCGTGCTGGTGCGGCGCCACGGCGTGTACATCTGGGGGCGCGACTGGGCCCACGCGAAGACGCAGGCCGAGTGCTACCACTACCTATTCGAGGCCGCGGTGCGCATGCACTCGCTCGGTCTCTCGGCGGCGGTGGGCGAGCCGCACGTGCACCTGGTGGATGCAGCATCAGCGAAGCGGTCATGACAGGAGCAACGCGATGAAGGCCACCTGGCTGAACGAAGGCACCGAGCTGAGCACGCCCGAGCTGCTGGCGAACGACGTCTACTACGAGCGGCTGGCCACCCAGCCCAGCAGCTACCAGACTCCGCTGGACGCCCTCAAGGACGAGCGCGGCTACGTGCAGCAGGACGAGGTGGCGCTCAGCCCAGCGAC
>CAZEAA010000143.1:0-13844 GCA_964510015.1 uncultured Sandaracinaceae bacterium | reverse complement strand
GGCTGACACCGAGTAGTTTCTGGGCTTCCACGGCGAACTCCATGGGCAGCTCCTTGAGCACTTCCTTGGCGAAGCCGTTCACGATGAGGCTCACCGCGTCTTCTTCGCTCAGCCCGCGCTGCTGGCAGTAGAAGAGCTGGTCCTCGCCGATGCGCGACGTGGTGGCTTCGTGCTCCACCTTCGCCGTGGGGTTCTTCACGTCCACGTACGGGACCGTGTGCGCGGCGCACTTGTCGCCGATCAAGAGCGAGTCGCACTGCGTGTAGTTGCGCGCGCCCTCGGCGCTCTTCGCGATGGTGACGCCGCCGCGGTAGGTTTGACGCCCGTGGCCCGCGCTGATGCCCTTGCTCACGATGGTGGAGCGGGTGCGCTTGCCGAGGTGGATCATCTTGGTGCCGGTGTCGGCCTGCTGGCGGTGGTTGCTGAGCGCCACCGAGTAGAACTCGCCCACCGAGTCGTCGCCCTTGAGCACGCAGCTCGGGTACTTCCAGGTGATGGCCGAGCCGGTCTCCACCTGCGTCCAGCTGATCTTGCTCCGAGCGCCCTCGCACAGGCCGCGCTTGGTCACGAAGTTGTAGATGCCGCCCTTGCCGTTCTCGTCACCGGGGTACCAGTTCTGGACGGTGCTGTACTTGATCTCCGCGCCCTCGTGCGCCACCAGCTCCACGATGGCCGCGTGCAGCTGGTTCTCGTCACGCTGCGGGGCGGTGCAGCCCTCGAGGTAGCTCACGTGCGAGCCCGCGTCGGCGATGATGAGCGTGCGCTCGAACTGCCCCGTGTTGGCCGCGTTGATGCGGAAGTAGGTGCTCAGCTCCATGGGGCAGCGCACCCCCTTCGGGATGTACACGAACGAGCCGTCGCTGAAGACCGCGCTGTTGAGCGCCGCGAAGTAGTTGTCGCGCACGGGCACCACGGTGCCCAGGTACTTCTTCACCAGCTCGGGGTGCTCGCGCACGGCCTCCGAGAAGCTCATGAAGATGATGCCCTCTTCGGCCAGCTTGCCGCGGAAGCTGGTGTGCACCGACACGCTGTCGAACACGGCGTCCACGGCCACGCCGGCCAGGATGGCGCGCTCGTGCAGCGGGATGCCCAGCTTCTCGTAGGTGGCGAGGAGCTTGGGGTCTACCTCGTCGAGGCTCTTCGGGGCCGCGTCAGGAGACTTGGGCGCGGCGTAGTAGCAGATGCTCTGGTAGTCGATGGTGGGGTAGTCGACGTTGGCCCAGCGGGGCTCTTTCATCTTCTGCCAGGCGCGAAACGCGCTCAGGCGCCACTCGAGCAGCCACTCGGGCTCCTCCTTCTTGGCCGAGATGAAGCGCACGGTGCTCTCGTCCAAGCCGACCGGCGCGAACTCCTGCTCGATGTCGGTGATGAAGCCGGCGTCGTAGGACTTCTTGAGGACTTGATCGATCTCTTGGGTTGCTTCAGCCATGACTACACCGTCCGTTCGACGCCGCTACGCGCCTTGTTCGCCGCACCCGAGCTGAGCGCCAGTTGCACGAGCCGTCCGCCGTTCGGCTCCGCCATGTCCGACAGCTTGATGGTCTCGAGGGCGGCGTAGACCGCTTGATTGATGCGCTGCCAGTTCGCTCGAACGCTGCAGCGCTGCTCGTGGGAGCACACCGTCTCGTCGTCCACGCACTCGGTCACCGCAATGGGCCCCTCGAGCGCCTCGATGACCTGCACCACGCTGATGCTCGCCGCGGGCCGCGCGAGCTGATAGCCACCGCGTGCTCCGCGCGAGCTGACCACCACCTCGGCCTTGGCCAGCGCCTTGAGCACCTTCGCCACCGTGGGCGCTGGAATTTGCGTCTCGGAGCTCAGGTCGCTGACCGGATGCGACTTCTCGCACGACGCCAAATGCGTAGCGATGACGATACCGTAGTCGGTCAGTTTCGAGATGCGGAGCATGGGCGGGGCTCAATCGAGACTAGATTAGTCCTCTATGGCTCCCAGGGGGCTCCTGGTCAAGGTCGGAGGGGCGTGGAGCCGCGCTCGCTCAGAACAGAAACCGTGCTCGTGCGATGAGCTGCCCATCGGTCGGGCGCTGTAGGTCGAGGGCTGCTTCCGAGGCCCAGGCCGACCCCGTCCAGGCCCGCGCCACGAGGGGGTCCCCTGCGTGCGCCTCGCCTTCGTAGTCCACGGCCACGCTGCGCGGCTGACGCCACTGTTGCCCGGAGCCCGCGCCCTGCGAAGCGAGGATCGCGAGCCGCCACGTCTCGTCCAGGAAGTCCACCACCTGCGTGTGGCCCACGTGGCGTCCGCGGTTCTCGTGGCTGAGCGCCGCCTGGAACGCGCGCTCGAAGGGGGCGTCCGGGGGCGACACGCCGAGCTCCCTGCCCTGCATCAGCTCGAGGGGCGCGCCGTGCACGCGGTCCGCGAGGCCCAGCTGCACCGCGGTGGGACGGCGGTCGGCCCCCACGCGCACGAACACCAGGCGCCCGCGCGCGAGCAGCAGGGCATCGTCAGCACGCGTCAGCTCGTGGTCGATGGTGTAGCTGGTGGTCCCGCAGTGCGACAGCCACACCGCCACCGACACGGGAGCAGGCGCCTCGAGGGGCGCGAAGGTGTCGAGGCGGATGGCCCGCGCCAGGCCGTAGTTGAACGCGTGGTGGACGGGGTCGTCCTCGGGGACGGTGGAGCGGGCGTGCTCCATCCAGTCCATCAGCACGCGGGGCCTCGGCACGCGCGATCCGTCGAACTCGTGCCAGCGCGGCTGCAGCAGGCAGCTGAAGAGGTTCTGCGTCATGGGCGCCGCTCAGGAGAACGGCCACCAGCCCTTCTTCTTGCCGGCGGGCAACGTGGACACCGGGCTCTTCGACGGTGGCGCATCGCCCTCTGGGTCCCGCGTGGCCAGCTCGGCCAGGAGCTTGGCGGTGACCTTGCGCTGGAAGTGCGCCGGCCCCTGCGCGTTGGCCGTCAGGAACGGGAGGTTCAGGTCGTAGGAGTCGCTCGTGCGCAGCTCGTCGAGGGCCAGCAGGTAGACATTCGCGATTCGCGAGAGCACCAGCGGGTCACGCACCACGCTCACCTTGGCCTCCTGCTCGAAGTCCCGTGCGAGCGCGAGCGCGATGCGCGCCACGGTGTCCGCGCGGCCGGCGATGCCGAGGTGCGCGGCCGAGCTTTCGCGCAGGGCCTCGAACGGCTCCTGGCCTGCGTTGAGCGCGGCCACCAGGGCGCTCGTGAAGTCAGCGATGGCCTTCTTTCGAGTTTCGTAGCCCGTCACGTCCTGGGACGGGGCCGACGCGTCGGCCGAGACCGAGTTGACGGTGCCGCAGTAGAGGCAGTCGATCAGCGCCGGCAGCGCCTCGGGGTTGGCGAGTGGGCCGCCGCATCGGCAGCAGAGGAGCGCCCGAACATTCATGGGGCGCAGGGTACACCAAGCCGGTGTGGTTCCCATCGCGCGTGCTTCGTGCCATGCCCGTGGCGTGACGGAGCGCACCGACATCCAGACAGAGCTCGATCGGGCGCTCGCGATCCTCGCCGAGACGCATGACATCGTGGCCGGCCGCCACGCCGACGGGGACGCGCCCGAGTGGGCCACGGGGCGTGGCTGGTCGGACTTTCTGGCGGGCCTCTCGGACGAGCAGCTGCAGCGGGCCGAGCGAGACCCGGCGGGGTGGCTTGCGACGCAGCCTCACGCGCCCGAGTCGCTGCGCGGCGTCGCCGAGGCGGCGTCGGACCTGGGCGCCCGGTTCCGTGACGTGAGCGAGCCCGAGCGCGGCGCCCTCGAGCGCCACGTGAAGCAGCGCAAGCAGGCGCAGCTCGACGCCTTCTGCACGGTGGCGCTGTGTGAGTTCGCGGGGGTGACGCGCATCGTGGACCTGGGCTCGGGGCACGGGCACCTCACGCGCGCGCTCGCCAAGGCGCTGCGTCCCGAGAGCACGCTCGGCATCGACTGGGACGACGAGCGCATCGCGCGCGCCATCGACTTGGCCGGCGAGCACGGCCCACGCTTTCTGCACGCGGACGCGCGCGGCACCGAGGCCGGCGAGCTCGACCTCCACGCCGGCGACCTGGTGGTGGGCCTGCACCCGTGCGGCGACCTCGGCGACGCGCTGGTGACGCGTGCGCGCGACGCGCGAGCGCACGTGCTGGCGGTGAGCTGCTGCTTCCAGAAGACCACGCACGAAGCCCGCAGCGCGCTCTCCCAGCAGGCGCAGCAAGCCGGCTTCTCGGTCCCCAAGCACGCCCTCGGCCTCGCGAACCTCTCACCCGTGTCGTTCGAAGGCAGCGGCAGCCTCACGGACAAGCGCGCGTGGCGAGAGACGCGCCTCGGCCTGCGCTTCTTGCTGGAGGCGCGCGGCGTGGCGCTCACCCCCGGGGAAGAGGGCCGCGGCGTGCCCAAGGACCGCGTGCGGCAGGGCCTCGCCGAGATCGCGGCGCTCTCCTTGCCGAAGCGCGGCCTGTCCCCCGCCACCCCGAGCGAGCTGGCCGAGGCGTCGGCGCGGGCAGCCCAGGCCCACGCCCGCATCGCGCGCATGGACCTCGCTCGTCATGCGCTGTCACGCGTGCTCGAGCTGGCCATCGTGCTGGACCGTGCGCGCCTGCTCGAAGAGGGCGGCCACCGCACCCGCGTGGTCACCCTGTTCTCGTCGCGCACCAGCCCGCGCAACCTGGCCATCGTCGCGACGGCGCCCGGCTGAGCGCCCGCTGGCGATTGGTTCCGGGACGAGGATTCGAACCTCGATTCATGGATTCAAAGTCCATTGTCCTGCCCTTGGACGATCCCGGAGCGTCAGCGCGTCCCAGGCCGAAGCCGGTCTGCGCCGAACGGGGGCGTGTCTATCACGAGTTCCCGAGCCACGCACGGATCGGCGCCCGGTGGAGCGCCGACCCGTCAGCGAGCGAGCGCCGCGGTGACACCCCAGCTGCTCCACAGGGCCGGGGCCGCTTGCAGCTCCTCGCGGCCCGGACCCGCCGGCAGCCACGTCGGCACCGACGGCCGCTTGACGAGGCTCAAGCCCGAGCGAGCCAGCGCGCGGTCACCCTTGCGCTGGTTGCACGGCCGACACGCGGTCACGACGTTGGCCCAGGCCGTCTGCCCGCCGCGCGCCTTCGGCACCACGTGGTCGATGGTCAGGTCCTTGCTGCCGCCCTCTTGGCCACAGTATTGGCAAGCGAAGCCGTCGCGCCGCAGCACGTTGAGCCGCGAGAAGCGGATGCGCTGGACCCGAAATGGCACGGGGACGCGCAGACGCACCACGGCCGGGAGCCGGAACGCGCTGTCGACGGAGCGGACCACGTCCTCGTACTCCTCGAGGACGTCGACCTTGCCGCGGAAGAGGAGCGCGATGCCCTTCTGCCACGAAACGATGCGGTGGGGTTGGTAGCCTTGGTCGAGTACGAGCGTGCGCATGGTGATGGCATCTCCGTAATGAATCTTCCACGACCTAAGGTTTCCCTGTAAGCCGTCAAGCGTTGCGCCACCGATGATGATGACGTTATAAGCTGATCGAGGAAGTTCATGCGCCTATCCCCCCTCTTCTTGGCGACATGCGTCGCCATCTCGTCTCTGCTCCATGGCACCGCTGGAGCCCAGTCTGAAGACCCCTCGTTGGCCGAGGAGGAACAGGCCGCGACGGACGAGCAAGCCCCCACCGACGACGAGGTCATGGCCGAAGCCGAGGCGGAGACCGAAGCGCGCCCGCGGCGCATCAACGCGCCATCGCACGACGCTGGCCTCGGCTTCCACACCATCCGGTTCCGCACGGAAGACGGTGACGTGTACTCGCTGCACGCCCTCACGCTGACCTTCGACTACTGGGTCGGACGCAAGTTCGGGATGATGCTCCACGGGGAGGCCTACTTCCCCATGCGCGGCGCTCAGCCCGGCAGCGGCGAGGACTACCGCGGCTCGCTCCGCCAGGACTTCTCGCAGCGCTGGGGCCTCGACGGCTCCATCATGTTCGGCGCCCATCAGGAGCTGGGCGAGAACCTGCACCTCTACACGGGCGTCGGCGTCCACCTGCAGGTGTTCCGCATCAACGACGCGAACTACTCCACCATCGAGGCCGTGACCCTGGGCGTCGGCGGTGTCGCGCGGCTTCGCTACGACTTCCACCCGCACATGCACGTGGGCGCGATGGTCGCCGCCGCCATCGACCCGGTCGACCTCATCAAGCACCGCAACCGCGTGGTCGTCCTCTTCCCCATCACTATCGGCGCCTCCCTCGGGACGCACTTCTGATGGATCGCACCATGACCCGAACGACCCAAGCCACGCGCCAGGTGCTCACGCTCCTCGCACTCCTGACCCTGGTCGCCTGCGACAAGTCGGGCGTCCACGACCTCGGCCGCGCGAACGACACGCTCGCGACGTGCGGCGCCGAGACGTCGACGTGGATGCGCTCCCTCGACGAAGAGACCGAGATCGTCGTCCTCGGCTCGTCCAGTCCGGGGGCGGGCGCCTCGTCCGGCTGCTTCGTGCGCGCCATCGTGAACCAGGACAGCTCGGTGGCCATGGAGACGGGATTCTTCTCGGTGAACTCCGCCGGCACGGGCTCGACCCAAGTGCTCGCCACGTATCGCTTCCTCTACCAGCCCGAGCTGCGCCCCCTGCAACGCGAGGGCGCGGTCCGCTTCGACCAGAACCCACCCATCGAGCAGGAGCTGGAGCTCGGGCGCGATGGCGAGCAGCTGACGTTCTCGGTGGACGGAGAGGCGCGCAACCTCACTGGCCTCCCCGAGATCATCCGGCGCCTGTCCCCGAACACGCAAGAGGGCGCCGAGGACATCTTCCGTCTGGTGAACATGATGTTCTACATGAGCCAGACCCGCATCGAGGGCTTCGGCGCCTCGGGCATGACGCGCTACACCGCGGCCGCGACCTTCAACGGCATCGTGGCGGGGACGTATCGCGTGGCCGTCCAGGGCGGGCTCCGCATCGGCGCCGACCTCACCTACTATGAGATGCGGGACCTGACCGACATCCAGATGGACGGCAACCAGCACACCATGATCGACCTGGGCGCGAACGGCCCGCTCAGCGAGGAGCTGACGTTCACGCTGGACCACCCCGAGGACGGCCCCATCGTCTACGTCATCAACTACGAGGACGTGGACGTCGCCAACGGAGCCACGGCCTCCGGCGAGTATCACGTGGTGTCCGACGGCGCGATGTTCGACCTGACGTGGATGCTGGCGCAGGACGTCCACATCCGGAACGTGCTGCCCGTCGGCGAGTGAGGCCACCTGGCGGCACGGGCTCTCGCCCTGGGCCACGTCCGTCCGAGCAAGCGCTCGTCGCCGGACGTGCTGCCCGTGGGCGGCCGGCGAGTCAGCGCGGGGAAGAGGCGCTGGCCACCGGCGCGCCGCCGCCGGCCTTGATCCACGCGGCGATGGCGTCACGAAGCGCCGCACGCTCGCGCGCGTAGAACTCGGGGCCCACGTCGCCAGCGGCGTGCTGCGCCTCGAGCGCTGCCAGCTGCTCCAGCAGGTCGTCGCGCTGCTGGAGGCGCGCGGCCTCGAGCAGCACCTGCGGGTCGCGCGGCTTGGCGAGCAGGTAGGCGGCCAGCAGGGCGAACCCGAGGGCGAGCACCACGGCGATGAGCCGGCCGGGCCCCGGACCGGGGATGCCGTCGAGCGTGAACTCGAGCGCGCCGAGCGGACCCTCCGTGGCCTCGCGCTGGATGCCCGTGACGAGCATGCGGGTGGGCGACTCGTGAACGCGCGGGTCGGGCAGCCCGGCCACGCGGAGGGTCACGCCCGCGGCCTCCTCGGACACCACCTGCACGGTGCGCACGCGCAGCGGTAGGCTGGTGGCGAAGCGCATGGTGCCCGGCGTGATGGGCAGGTCGAAGCCGTACAGCAGGGCCTGCCCACCCGGGGGCAGCGAGCCCTGCAGCAGGAAGCCGCGGTCGTCCGGCACGATGCGCTGGTCCGACATCATGGCCTGCGACTGGAAGCTCTCGGCCCCCTCGGGCAGGTCGAAGCGCAGCCCCTCCTGCGGCAAGCGGATGATGGCGTCGCCGCCGTTCACCAGCTGCACCTGCTGCACGAGGTGGAGCTTGCCGTTGGTGAACTCGACGCTGGTGTCGTACTGCCACACGAAGAGGAAGCGCGTGTCCGACGTGACCGCGAGGCGCATGACCTCAACGCGGAAGCCCGACTCGGCCGGGAGCCGGAACGGTGTGGTGCTGGTGGTGGCGCCGTCGTCCACCAGGTTCACGCGGTAGGCCTGCTCTTCGCCCGTGGGCAGGCCGCTGAACACCGCCACGCCGCTCGCGTCGGTGGTGGCCTCGCGGGACTCGCGCGACTGGTCCTGGCGCATGACGCCGAGCCGCAGGAGCGCGCCCGCGGCGGGCTGGTTGCGGAAGTCCCGCACGTGCACCTCGATGGTGCCGGCGGGGACCGACTCCATCAGGCCAGCCACCGCGAGCGGGATGGCCTCGCCGGCCAGCTGACGCATCCCGATGCTGGGGGCGTGCTCCTGCGCGCGCGCAGGCACCGCCACCGAGAAGGCCGCGCCGAGCAGCGAGAGGACCAGGGCGATGCGGGCGACCGTCATCATGACTTCTCCTCCGGGCCTTCCGGCTCCGTGGTGAGGGAGCGACCGCACTTCTTGCAGAACGTGGCGTCGTCGTCGTTCACCGTGTGGCAGGCGGCACACTCCTGCGTGGCTGCGCGAGGCGCAGCCTCCACGACTTCGACGGCGCGCGCGTCATCGACAGGCGCTTGATCGACATGCGCCTTGCGGGCGCTGGTCGCCGCCGCGCCGCTGGCCTCGCTCGGGCTCGACTCGGGCTCCGCCGCGGCGCTCGAGTTGCCTGCGAGATAGGCCTCGATGATCGCGTCCGCCTGCGCGCGGTAGGGCTCGAGCTCTCCGTCGAGCGCCTTCAGCACGTCCTTGGCTTCTTCGCGCAGCTGCGCGTCCACCACGGCGAAGTCAGCGGCATCGATCTTGCCGGCGTCGTGCTCGAAGCGCAGGTCGGAGAGGCCATCCAGCAAGGCGGCCTTGCGCTCGAGCAGGCGGGCGCGCTCGAGGTCGAGGGCCTCGGCCCCGCCCAGCGTCACCACGCCGAAGGCGGCGCGGAGGCTCTGCCAGAGGAAGAAGAGGGCCGCGAGCAGGGCCGCTGCCCCGAGCGCCACGAAGAACCCCGGAATGACGCTGCTCATTGTTCGTCCTCGAAGCGGCGCAGCTCGTCGTCGAGCGCGCTCTCGTAGCCGGCGTCGCCGGGGGCTTCCTCGGGAGGCGCGGCGCTGCGGGCTGCCGTGGCCGCCGCGTGCGCGGCCTGCCAGCGACGACCGACGACCACCACGGCGCCGCCGCCGAGCACCAGCGCCAGCAGGGGCGCCACCCACAGCACCTTCCGGCTGCCCTCGTCCGAGGGGATGCTGATGTTCGCGTCGCCGTACTGCGCGCGGTAGCTGCGGATCAGCGTGTCGTTGGACTCGCCCGCCGCCATGCGCGCGCGCAGCTCCGTGCGCTTCTCTTCGGCCCAGGTGCAGGCGCACGAGTCGAGCGCCAGGCGATTGCAGCCGCCGCAGTCGCACAGGAGCGTGCCGAACAGCTGCCGCTCCTCGTGGTTGTGCATGACCACGGTGCCGGCGTGCAGGCTGCTGGTGTCCTGCGCGGAGGCCCACGCCGGCATGGACGCGAGCGCCGCGAAGATGACGGCCACCAGCGCCGCCGTGGCGAGGCGCGCGGCCTTCCCGCGCGGGCCGCTGGGGCGCGCCGCCTTGGGCTCCGTGGCGCCGAGCAGGTCGGAGGTCTTGGGCCACAGCGAGATGACGCAGCCCAGCAGCGCCAGCATGCCGCCGAACCAGATCCACCAGACCAGGGGGCGCACCTTCACCTGGAAGGTGGCCTGACGGGTCATGGGGTCCACGCGGGCCATGATCACGTAGATGTCCTCGCCCGGACGGCTGTGGATGGCCACCTCGCTCGTGGGCATCTCCGGGTGCAGGCGGTAGACGAACTTGGCCGGGCTCACGCGCTGACCCTGGCGGGTGCCGGGGCGGAGCAGCGTCATGTCGGTGAAGACCATCTGCTTGGTGGGGTCCACCTCACGGCGCGGCGCGTCGTAGCGCAGGTCGTAGTCCCCGATGTCCATGGTCGCGCCCGGCAAGAGCGTGGCCTCCTCGGTCCGGTCGTAGGCGGCGCCCGCGAAGCCCACGAACATGAAGACGATGCCCAGGTGCACGATGTAGCCGCCGTAGCGACGGCGGGCTCGGGCCACCAGCTTGAACAGCGCGCTGGCCACGCCCTCGCCCTTGCGCATACGCACTGCGGCCCCGCGCGCGAACTCCTGCACGATGCTGGCGGTCACGAAGGCGCAGGTGATGCTGGAGACCAGCGGGGCGGCGTCGTGGAACACACCCATGATGGCGCCGAGCGCGCCCCCGTAGATGGTCTCGCCGTCCACCAGGGCGGGCCGGCCGATGGCGGCGCCGAAGGCCACGTGCAGCGCGCCCACGGCGAGCGCCACGAAGATGGGCACGCGCAGCGACAGCAGCAGGCTCTTGCCGCTGGCCTTGCGCCACGCGATGAGCGGTCCGATGCCCGCCAGGAAGAGCAGCGCGAGCCCGAGCGGCGTCATCCACTCGTTGAAGAAGGGCGGGCCGACGGTGGCCTCCTCGCCGTACATCCAGTCCGAGATCTTGGGCCACATGGTGGCGCCCAGCACGCCTACCATCATGCCCAGCAGGATCCAGTTGTTGATCAGGAACGCGAACTCGCGGCTGAGCATGGACTCGATGCGGTGCGAGCCGACCAGCTTGGGCAGGCGGAACAGGATGGCCGCGATCATGGCGGGCCCGATGAAGCCCATGAACCAAAGGAAGTACGTGCCGATGTCGCTCTTGGCGAACGCGTGCACGCTGGCGATGAGGCCCGAGCGCGTGAGGAACGTGCCGTAGATGGTCATGAAGAACGTCAGGCACAGCAGGAAGACGTTCCACACCTTGAGCATGCTGCGGCGCTCCTGGATGAGGGCGCTGTGCAGGTAGGCCGTGCCGATCAGCCACGGCATGAACGACGCGTTCTCGACCGGGTCCCAGGCCCAGTAGCCGCCCCAGCCGAGCTCTTCGTAGCTCCACACGCAGCCGAGCAAGAGGCCCAGCGAGAGCCAGCCCCAGGCCACCATCGCCCACGGGCGCGCCATGTGGACCCACTCGTTGTCGAGGCGCCCCGAGAGCAGCGCCGCGAACACGATGGCGAACGGGATGGTCCAGCCGACCAGGCCCATGTAGATGGCCGGCGGGTGGATGGCCATCCAGTAGTTCTGGAGCAGCGGGTTCAGACCCTCGCCGTCGGGCGGGCCGCCGTCCAAGTACGTGGCGAAGGGGTTGGCCGGGAACAGCATGAGCAGCCCGAAGAACAGGACCACCACCATCACCGTGGCGAGGATGTAGGGCTGCAGCTCCACGTAGCGGCCGCGCATCCACACGGTGAGCGCCGTGGTGTAGCTCATGACCAAGAAGGTCCACCACAGCAGCGAGCCGTCCTGGCCGCCCCACAGCGCGGTGCACAGGTACCACCACGGCATGCTGCGGTCGCTGTAGCGCGCCACGTAGGTCAGCCGGAAGTCGTGGGTCTGGAACGCGTAGGCCAGCACGGCCACGCCCAGCAGCACGAAGGCCGCCGTGGCGTAGGTCCCCGCGCGCGCGGCGACGAGCAGGTGCGGGCGCCCGCTGGCGGCCCCGAGGCTCATGGCCAGGGTGTACGCAGCGCTGACCAGGATCAGGCAGAGCACGAGGTTGCCGAGGAAGGGGATGTCGGGGGTCAGCACGGCCCGGACCATACCCCCTGGCCACTGGGGATGCACACGCTCGCGCTTTCCCGCGGGCGCCCCCCCCCGTGCGACAGCGGGGCCCCAGTCTGCTAGGTTGCGCCGCCTATGGTGACGCCTTCGCCCCGGCCCGGCCCGGGCCTCTACGACCGCTTCGGCGGGCTCTACACCCCGCGCGAGCTGAACACAGTGGGCCGCTACCTCAGCGAGGAGCTCACGCGCAGCAAGGAGCTGCTCTCGCGGCCGGGCCACCCGAAGGTGTGCTTCCTCTCGTACCTGCTGCGCAACGAGCGCCGCGAGACCGTGCGCGCGCGCCTCGGCGCTGTGGCCGAGCACCGCGTGGACACCCGCACCCACGTGTTCTGCGACGTGCGCGTGGGCAGCTACCGCTACGACCAGGTGGCGCAGGGCGGCCTCGAGGACAACGCGCAAGACGACGAGAGCATGCGCTACATCGAGATGCCCACCGAGGTGTCCGAAGACGCCTACCGAGTGGCCCTGTGGCGCCTGACCGAGGCGCGCTACCGCGAGGCGGCGGTGCAGTACTACGCGCGCAAGAGCGACGAGGTCCACTACGTGGACGAGGCCCGCAAGCTGCCCGCCCGAAGGCGCATGGTGGGTGAGCGCTACAGCCAGCTCAAGCGCTACCCCGAGCTGGACGTGGAGCGCTGGCGCCACGTGCTCAAGCGCGCGTCGTCGCTGCTGCGCAACAGCCCGGACATCCAGGTGTCCGAGATCGAGCTCTCGGCGTGGCACCGGCAGCAGCGCTTCGTGTCCACCGAGGGCGCGGACATCGCGGAGCAGCGCGTGGTCTACGACCTGCACGCCACCTTCTGGATGCTGGCGCCGGGCGGCTACCGCGTGGAGCAAGAGGTCAGCTTCGTGACGGGCGAGGCCGACGAGCTGCCCGACGAGCAGGGCATCCTGGCGCTGGTGCGCGAGCGCATCGCGCTGCTCCGCCAGGTCGCCGTCGCGCCACACCTGCCGTCCTACACGGGGCCCGTACTGCTGGCGCCCGTCCCCGCGGGGCTCTTCTTCCACGAGGTCATCGGGCATCGCCTCGAGGGCTCACGCCTCTTGTCGTCGGACGAGGGGGCCACGTTCGCGAACCTGCGCGGCAAGCCCATCGCCCCGGAGTTCGTGGACATCGTGGACGACCCCACGCTCAAGCGGTTCGGGGGCAAGAGCCTGATCGGCAGCTTCCGTTACGACGACGAGGGCGTCCCGGCGCAGCGGGCCACGCTGGTGGAGCGCGGCGTGCTGCAAGGCTTCCTGACCACACGCACGCCCATCCCCGGCCAGCGCGAGCTGAACGGCCACGCGCGCGCCGCGCGACACGAGCGGCCCATCTCGCGCATGGGCAACCTGATCGTCACGAGCCGCAAGCCGCAGGACCCGGACACGCTGTTCCAGACGTTCTTGGAAGAGATCCGGCGGCGCAAGCTGCCCTACGGCATCCACGTGCTGGCCACGCTGGGCGGCGAGACGGATACGCGCAGCTACGACTTCCAGGCGTTCAAGGGCGAGATCATGCACGCCGAGCGCGTGACGCCTGACGGCAAGCGCGAGCTGTGCCGCGGCGTGGACTTCGTGGGCACGCCGCTCTCGGCGCTCGACTCGCTGGTGGCCCTGGGCGACGACGTCACGGTGGACAACGCCTACTGCGGCGCCGAGTCGGGGATGATCCCCGTGTCCACGGTCGCTCCCAGCGCGCTCATGTCGAACCTCGAGCTGCAGTCGAAGGACCGGCAGCGCTTCGCGCCGTTCGCGTTGCCGCCGCCGCCCATCAACCGGCGCGCGCCCAACGTGGTAGTCGAGTAAATGCCAAGAACGCCCGCTCTGAGGTTCTCATAGCCGATCCAGCTGGTCACTCAGCAGCCAGGTCACCGTGCAAACCTCGGAAATGTGACTTGACTTACACAGTAAGCGGGATACCCTGCCGCGAGACTGGACTGGACCCACCAACCTCGTTTGGTTGAGTGACTACCGGTCAAATGCAAGGAGCGGAGAGCATGAAACATAGGTTCGTGGCAGCCCTCATTTCGGGCGTGACGTTTGCGGGTGCTTCCGGGGTTCGTGTGGGTCACAGCTGAGAGGGTAGAGCGGGATGGAGGT
>CAZEAA010000142.1:783-13895 GCA_964510015.1 uncultured Sandaracinaceae bacterium | reverse complement strand
GACCACGACCACGACCACGACCACGACCACGACCACGACCACGACCACGACCACGCGGCCCCCGCGAGTGCTCCAGGACCCGGCGAGCCCGTCGAGCGCACGCCCACTCGTCGAGCTCAGTCGAGCCCACCCGTCGGAGAAGGGAGCGCGCCTTGCCGCATGCCGCCAGCGCCCCATCGCCCGCCCCGCCCCGGCGGATCGATCCCGCCACCGTCCATCCAACCCACCGCCAAGCTTGGCAGCAAGCACCGAACGATGTTACCAAGGGGTCTTAGCGCCAAGGCGCACGACCTCGGAGATTGCATGCGTAGCTGGCTTACATTGGGAGCTGTGTTGCTCGCCGTTCATGGCGGGCTCGGGCTCTCCGCGTGCGCAGATGGTGCGTTCATCCCCGGTGGGGCGCCGGAAGACCAGGTGGACATGGGCGGTCAGACGCGCGACCTGGGTCAGCCCGAAGACCAGGGCAGCGAGGACTCCGGTCCGGTCGACAACGGCGTGGACCTCGGGCCGCCCGACCTCGGGCCGCCGGACATGGGTCCGGACCTCGGTCCCTGCGGCGGCGCGCCCACGTGCTGCGGCGACGGCATCCTGCAGGCGAGCGAAGAGTGCGAGCCGTTCCTGCCCATCGGCAACCCCGACCGTTGCCCTTCCAATCCCGCCACCGACTGTGATCAGAGTGGCCCTGGCGACGTGTGCATCGAGGGCAACAACTGCCTGCGCCGCTGCGTCCCCGAGAACGGCCTGGACCCCACTCAGCTCTGCCCCTGAACGGAACGCCGCCGCCATGCTCGTCTTGCTCACAGGGGCCTTCGGGAACCTCGGAATGGCCACGGCCGAAGCGCTGATCCGCGCGGGCCACGACGTCCGGGCCATCGACTTGGACACCAAGCTCGCGCGCCGTCGCGCGGACGAGCTCCGGAAGCTCGCCAAGCGGGCGGGGAAGAACCTGGACGTGCGCTACGGCGACATCCGCGACGCGTCGTTCGTCCGGCACGCGGTGCTCGAGTGCGGGGCGGCCATCCACCACGCGGCCATCCTGCCGCCGAAGACCGAGCAGTCGCCCGAGCTGGCGCACGCCATCAACTTCGGCGGGACCGAGTGCCTGCTGCGCGCCATCGAGGACATGCGCCACCCTGCGCGCTTGGTGTTTCCGTCGAGCGTGAGCGTGCACGGGCCGCGCCTGCACGAGCGGCCGCCCGTCACCGGCAGCACCCCCACGCAGGGCACCGACGAGTACACGCGCGGCAAGATCGCCTGCGAAGAGCTGATCCGTGGGTCGCGCATCCCATGGGTCATCACGCGCGTGGGGGTGTCCCCGGACCCGGGCGCCAGCAGCGTCACCCTGGACACGCTGCGCATGCTGTTTCGGCTCTCGCCCAAGAACCGCATCGAGTACGTGCATCGCGACGACGTGGCGCGCGCGCTGGCGGTGGCGGTGTCCGAGCCGGCCGCGCTCGGGAAGACGCTCATGCTGGGTGGCGGCAAGGGCTGCCGCATCACGCACTACGACCTGATCCAGACGCTCTTCGACGCGCTGGGCCTCGGCCACGTGCCCTTCGAGGTGTTCGGGGACGAGAGCTACTACACCGACTGGATGGACACCGAGGAGTCGCAGCACATCCTGCAGTTCCAGAGCCGGCGCTTCGAGGACTATCAGGAAGAGCTCACGCGCCGCATGACCCCGGTGCGCCTCGCCCTGCGTCCCGGACGGAGCCCGCTGCGCTGGGCGTTCCTGTCGCTGGTGCGCCCGAAGAAGCGCTGACCCGGCAGGTCCTGCCCGCAGCTGTAACAAGTTCTATTTTCTTGGTTTCGCGCCTCCCGGAAGGGCGATTCCACGCTATGGTGCAGGCCGGAGACGACCATGAGCGCCAACACCCTCTTCGAGCCGGCCTTGATGCCCCATCTGATCATCGATGGGCTCAACCGCTACAACGACCGCCCCTGCCTGTACCTCGGCGACGAGATGCAGACCTACCGCGAGGTCCGCGAGAAGACCAGCCAGCTCATCCAGGCGCTCGGCAGCAAGGGCATCGGCAAGGGCTCGCGCACGGCCATCATCTCGGCCAACCGCCCCGAGGTGCTGCACAACATCGCGGCCGGCTCCATCGCTGGCGTGTGCGCCACGGCGCTCCATCCGCTCGGCTCGCTGGACGACCACGCCTACGTGATCGAGAACGCCGGCATCGAGACGCTGATCTTCGACCCCACCGCGTTCGACGGGCTCGCGAAGGCGCTCAAGGCGCGCGTGCCCGGCCTCAAGAACCTGCTGGCGTTCGGCCCCAGCGAAGTGGGCGAGGACTACGTGGCGCTCGCGGGGAAGTTCCAGCCGCAGCCCCTGGTGGCGGCCGACATCACCGCCGAAGACCTGAACACCATCGTGTTCACGGGCGGCACCACGGGGCGCCCCAAGGGCGTGCTCCAGCCGTACCGCTCGGGCGCGTACATGACCATGGTGCAGATGGCCGAGTGGGAGTGGCCCGAAGAGATCCGCTTCCTGGTGGCCACGCCGCTCTCGCACGCGGCGGCCGCGGTGTTCGTGCCCACGCTGCAGCGTGGCGGCGCCCTCTACGCCACCAAGGGCTTCACGCCGGACATCTTCTTCGACACCATCGAGAAGCACAAGATCACCACCACGTTCCTGGTGCCGGTGATGGTGTACTCGCTGCTCGACCACCCGCGCGCCAAGACGGCCGACCTCAGCAGCCTCGAGACGCTGTTCTACGGCGCGTCGCCCATGTCGCCCGCGCGTTTGAAGCAGGGCATCGAGATGTGGGGCCAGATCTTCTTCCAGTTCTTCGGCCAGTCCGAGGCGCCCATGGTGCTCACGCACATGAAGAAGAAGGAGCACGACCTCAGCAAGCCCGAGCGCTTCTCCTCGTGTGGCCGCCCGGCGCCGTGGGTGCACATGGCGCTGCTCGACGACAACGACCAGCCCGTGGCGAAGGGCGAGCCCGGCGAGATCTGCGTGCGCGGCCCGCTGGTCATGAAGGGCTACCACCAGCTCCCCGAAGAGACGGCCAAGACCTTCTCGGGCGGCTGGCTGCACACGGGTGACGTGGGCCGCTTCGACGAGGACGGCTTCCTCTACATCGTGGACCGCAAGAAGGACATGATCGTGACGGGCGGCTTCAACGTCTTCCCGCGCGAGCTCGAGGACGTCATCTCGGCGCACCCGAGCGTGGCCATGGTGCAGGTCATCGGCGTGCCGGACGAGCGCTGGGGCGAGTCCGTGAAGGCCGTGGTGGTGCTCAAGCCGGGCATCGAGCCGAGCGACGAGCTGGCCTACGAGCTGAAGAACAAAGTGAAGGACGCGAAGGGCTCGGTGCAGACGCCCAAGTCCGTGGACTTCGTGGCGAAGATCCCGCTCAGCCCCTTGGGCAAGCCCGACAAGAAGGCCCTGCGCGCCCAGTACTGGGGTGACCAGGCGCGCGCCGTGAACTGAAACCGTGTCCCGCGGCCGGGCAGGGCGGTGAGCTCCTGCCCGGGCTGCGCGAGGGCGTCAGTGCGCGAGGGGTCAGAGCGCGATCGAGATGCCCGCGTTCATGACGAACTGCAGGGTGCGGGAGCGCACGTCGTCGTCGCGGCCGTCGTCATTGCGGTCGCGGAAGCCGTCACGACGGAAGCCGGTCTCGAGCAGGAAGCCGAACCGGTCGCTGATGAAGAGCTGGGCGCCGAACATGAGCCCGATGCTGACGCCCACCTCGGGGAACGTCCCGCCATCGCCGTCGTCGGACATGTAGACGGCCAGGCCCATGGGGATGCCGATGTAGACCTCGAAGGGGTTGCCCGCGAGGTCCAACACGTAGCGGCCCTTGGACCACACGCCGAAGGTCAGCGCGTGGATGTTCTCGAAGTCGAACTCGGTCCCGAGGACCGTGTAGCTGGCGGGGTTGAGCAGGTGGTAGTCCAGCAAGGGCCCGATGACCACGTACTTGTGGAGGGGGATCTCGAGGCGCAGGCCGAGGCCGCCACCCACCGCCATGTTGGCGCTTCCGTCGGGCCCATCGGTCCGAATGCGCCACTCGCCGCCGCCGCGCAGGACGCCGTAGGCGTTGAGGCGCCAGTCCTGCGTGGGGCCGTCGCTGACCACCCCAGTGCCGCCGCCCTCGGCGACGATCTGCGCTGTCGCGGGGGAGCTCAGGGTGAGCAGGGTGAGCGCTGCCGTCAGCAGGCCAGCGCGACGGAGGGTCTTGGCTTGGGTCATGGTCGACGATCCTTGGTGAAGAGCAGGCGTGTCAGAGAGCGGCGCCCACGGGACAGGTGACGCCCGTCCCGCCGAGCCCGCAGTAGCCCCCCGGGTTCTTTCCCAGGTACTGCTGGTGATAGGCCTCGGCGTAGTAGAACGCCGGGGCAGGGATGATCTCGGTGGTGATGGCGCCGTAGCCGGCCTTCAGCAGCACCGGGGCAAAGGCGTCCCGCGAGGCCTCGGCGGCCTTCTGCTGCGCGTCACCGAACGTGTAGATGCCCGACCGGTACTGGGTGCCGCGGTCATTGCCCTGGCGCATGCCCTGGGTGGGGTCGTGGCTCTCCCAGAAGACCTTGAGCAGCGCTTCGTAGGAGACCACCGCCGGGTTGAACACCACGAGGACGACCTCGTTGTGCCCGGTCTGCCCGGAGCAGACCTCTTCGTAGGTGGGGTTGGGCGTGTGGCCCGCGGCGTAGCCCACGGCCGTGCTCACCACGCCGCGTGTCTGCCAGAACTTGCGCTCCGCGCCCCAGAAGCAGCCCAGCCCGAACAGCGCTTGCTGCGTGCCAGCGGGAAACGGCGCCTCGAGCGGCGCGCCCGAGAGCACGAAGTGCGTGGCCGGCACCGGCATGCGCGTGGCCCGGCCGGGGAGGGCCTCGGCCGCGCTGGGAATGGAGAGCTTCTTTTGGCTGAAGAACATACGAAGAGTGTAGGCAGGGCCTGCCCGGCAGGGCTAGTACGGCCGCCTGGTACTAGTTGGCCGGGCACTGCTCCGCGAGCAGGTCCAGCAGGGCGAAGTCGCATGCGCCGACCTCCCCGCAGGCCTCGCACGCGTAGCTGGTGCCCTCGCGGCGCAGGTAGCAGGCGGTGTCGCCCTCCGTCCGACAGAACTGATAGACGAGCGCCCCGCCGGAGCTGCACGCCTCTGTGGTGGAGTTGACGCAGGTGTCGTTGCCGGCGTCGAGCGGCTCGAACATGGGGCCGCTGTCGACGCCGCCCCCGCCTTCCCCGCCGCAGCCGGAGATGGCGGGCACGAGGAGCAGGACGGCGAGCAGGGAGAAGCGTAGGAGTCGTTGCATGGAATTACCTCCCGGACGGAATGCCGGAAAAGCCCCGGCGTGACAAGCAGAGTTCGCCGGCCTGTCGCGCGGGAGCGGAACCCTCAGGGGATGATGGCGACGCGGCCGGTGCCGCGCAGACTGACCACCACGTTGTCCGCGACGATCTCGAGCCCGATGGGCTCTTCGTTCGCCGGCAGCGAGAAGCGCTCGATCTCCGTGAGGGTCTGGCCGTTCACGTGGATGACCTCGCTCGTGTCGCGGCTGGCGATCCACAAGGACCCGTCCGTGGCGAAGCCGATGCCCTCGGGCGCGCTGAACGCGGGGGTGACCGTGATCTCGTCCATGAACGCGCCGGTGGTGCCGTTGAAGCGCATGACCACGGAGTTGGTGCGGGCGGCCACGTACAGGTGCCCGTCCGGACCGAACGAGAGGCCCTCGGGGCTGCCGAGCTGGGGGTGCGTGGCGAAGGCCCCGAGCGGGACGCCGGCGGGCGAGAAGCGGATCACGTTGCCCGTGTTGCGAGCCGACACGTAGAGGTTGCCGTCCGGGCCGAAGCGCGGGGTGTTGGGGCCGTCGATGCCCATGTTGGCGAACACGTCGATGAACGCGCCGGTGCTGCCGTCGAAGCGCAGGATCACGTTGCCGCTGCCGCGGGCCGCGACGTAGAGGTTGCCGTCCGGGCCGAAGTCGAGGCCCTGGAAGCCCGTGCCCGCGGTGGGCTGCGTGGCGAACGCGGTGATCGCGCCGGTGCCCTCGGCGATGCGGTAGACCGTGTCCGAGAGGGACACGTAGAGCGCGCAGTCGGGGCCCACCCGCAGGCCCTCCGGCGAGATGCCGGCGAGCGTGACGCCGCCGCTCGGGAGGCCGAGCCAGTCAGGACACGAGATCGCGGTCGGGAAGCCCTGGTCCACGCCGCCGTCGAGCCCGGCATCGGTGCCGCCGTCCAGCCCGGCATCGGTGCCGCCGTCCAGCCCGGCATCGGTGCCGCCGTCGGCGCCGCCGTCAAAGCCCGCGTCCGAGCCGGCGTCGAGGCTCGCGTCCATGCCGTCCATGCCGCCATCGTTGCCCTGGTCCTGCGTCCCGAGGTCGGTCACGCCGCCGCCGAGGTCCACGGGAGGCTGGCCGCTGTCGACCACGATGTTGGTGGTGCCGTCCTTGCCGCCGCAGCCCGGGAGCCACACGGCGAGCACGAGAAGACAGAGGACGAGCCGCTGGGGGGAGCTGATGGCCATCGCGGTCCAGCGTGACCTACGCGGCGACGAACGCCAACTCTGTCGTGCGCCCCGGCTACTCGCCGTCGAGCAGCCGCCGCACGCTGCGCGCGAGGCCCTCGGGCGTGAACGGCTTGGCCAGGAAGCTCGTGCGATCGTCGCGCTCGCTCGGGTGGACCACGGCCGTCTCGGTGTAGCCCGACACGAACAGCACGCGCAGCTCGGGGCGGAGGCGCCGCAGGGTCTCCACCAGGGTGCGGCCGTCCATCTTGGGCATGACCACGTCGGTCACCACCGCGTCGAAGTCGTTGGGGGCGCGCTCGAACATGCGACAGGCGTCGCTCGAGTCATTGGGCAACACCACCCGGTAGCCGTAGTGCTCGAGCGCGGTCTGAGCGATCTTGCGCACGGGCAGCGAGTCCTCCACCAACAGGATGCGCTCGTGCCCTTCGAGGGGGTTCGAGAGGTTCTCGGCGGAGATGCGCTCCACCGCCGCGTCCACGCGCGGCAGGTACATGGTGAAGGTGGAGCCGCTGCCGGGCGCAGACTTCACCAGCATGAAGCCGCCGCTCTGGTTCACCACGCCGTAGACCGTGGCGAGGCCGAGGCCCGTGCCGCGCCCCGCGTCCTTGGTGGTGAAGAACGGGTCGAAGACCCGCGCCAGGGTGGCCTCGTCCATGCCCGAGCCCTGGTCGGACACCGAGAGGCTCACGTACGCGCCGGGCTTCGCCTCGGGAGGCGCGCCGGCCACCCCGGGCACCACCTCTTCGTTGCGCGTGGTGATGGTCAGGGTGCCGCCGCCGGGCATGGCGTCGCGACCGTTCACGACCAAGTTCATGACCACCTGGTCGAGCTGCGCGCGGTCCGCCCGCACGCGACCGAGGTCCTCCGCGAGGTCCGTCTCGAGCTCGATGGCCTCGCCCAGCAGGCGGCGCAGCATGCGCACCAGCTCGGTCACCAGCTCGTTCGGGTCGAGCACGCGCGCCACGAGCACCTGCTTGCGGCTGAAGGCCAGCAGCTGGCGCGTGAGCTCTGCGGCGCGGTGCGCGGCGCTCGCGATCTCGGTGAGCGCGTCCTCGGTGGTGATGCCGCGCGTGCTGCCCTTCCGCAGGAAGTGCACGTAGGACGTGATGACCGTGAGCAGGTTGTTGAAGTCGTGGGCCACGCCGCCGGCCAGGCGACCCACCGCGTCCATCTTCTGCGATTGAAGCAGCGCCTCGCGGCTGGCCAAGAGCTCGGCCTGCGCGCGCACGCGCTCGGTCATGTCGCGGAACGAGAACACGCGCCCCAGGTTCTTGCCGTCCGCCATGCGCGGGGTGGCTTGCAGCTCGAACACGCGCCCGTCGGTCAGCTCCAAGCGACGAAAGAACGTGGCTTCGGGTGTCTCGCGCAGCGCGTCGAGGTCCCGCAGGAACGCCGCGGGGTCCACCAACTGCTCGGTCACCGCCGGCATGCGCAGCACGTACTCCCAGGACGCCGCGAGGAGCGGGTCGAGGCGCCACATGGTCATCATCTGGCGGTTGCAGGTGAGCGCCACCTCGTCGGCGTCGGTGACGAGGAAGCCATCGGCCGCCGCGTCGAAGGTGGCTTGCTGCAGCGAGAGCGAGCTGCGCAGCGCACGCTCGGCCACGCGGCGCTCCTCGTCACGCACGAACACGGCGACGCAGGCCACGTCCGCCCTGGCCGCGGTCGCCGCCGCGCGCGACACCAGCACCCGCACCCCCAGCTCGGGCCGTGCCCCGCGCTCGAGCGTCGCGTCGAGAGAGACCTCGTCGCGCGCGCCGCTCACCAGCTCGTCGAGCGAGCTGCCGAGCGCGGCGTGGGGCACCAGGTCGCCGAGGCGCTGACCGACCACGCCCCCGCGGCGTCCGTCGAGCATCTGCATGAGGCACTTGTTGGTGGCGACGATGCGCTGATCGCGCGCGACCAAGGCGACGCCCACGGGGAGCAGCTCGAACGCGCTCGCATCGACGTCAGTCACGGTTCACCGTCCGCACCACGCAGGAAGGGTACCGCTGAATCGAGAAAAGCACGCGGCGCGTCGACGTGCGCGAAGTGTGAGCCTTCTCGCAGCTTCACGAACGTGGCGCCGGGCACGAGCGCGCGCATCCGGTCGCCCACCTCGGCGGGCACCATCGGGTCGCGCGGCGCGTACATCAACATGAGCGGGACGGGAAACGGCAGGCCTCGGTCCCGACGGACGCGCAGCTGGTCCTCGAAGACCGCCATCTCGCGGACGTCCAGCGTGTCCTTCAGGATGCGGTGGAAGGCGCGTCGCCCCGCTCGCGTGGACAGCGGGGCCGCATACTCCCGCGTCTCCTCGCGCGACTTGAGTGTCTCGTCGTAGTAGTGGACGTTGCGCTGCACCCAGCGCTCGGGGGACACCGCGATGACCTGCTGCAGCACCGCTTCGCTGACGGGCAGGCCCAGCGCGACGCGCAGCGCGTGGAGGCGCGGCAGCCGCACGCCGGGCGAGTGCAGGTTCAAGAGGCGCGACATGGCCGTGGGGTCGCGCAGCGCGAGGCGCATGGTGATGTACCCGCCCATGGAGTTGCCGACCACGGCGCAGCCGCGGATGCCCAGGTGGTCGATCAGCTCGCCCACGAAGTCGGCGTACGCGTCGGGGTGGTAAGAGCGGTCCGGCATGCTGCTGCGCCCGCTGCCCGGCAGGTCCGGCACGTAGACCGTGAAGTGCTGCGCGAGCGGCTCGAGCACGTAGCGGAACGAGTAGCTCGACGTCATCAGGCCGTGCAGCAGCAGCAGCGGCGGGCCCGAGCCCAGCACGCGGCAGTGCACGCGCACCTGGCCGAAGACGCGGGAGTCGAGCGAGAGCTCGCGCGACGGCGTCGCGAAGTATGGGTGGGGGACGCGCGGCGTGGCCGGCAGGGCGCCGAACGGGAGCTGCTGAAAGGGCGGGCGACTCATGCTGCGGGCCCCACGCTCACCACGATTCCGTTGAGCTGCGCCATGCCCGAGAGCGGCTCGAGCGCCAGCGGGCCCGTGGCCGACAAGAGGTTCACGTTGGCGCCGCGGGTGGCGGAGGCCACGCGCAGGCCGCTGGCCTGCTGATGACCCCAGCCGTGCGGCAGCGCCACGGCCCCGGGCATCATGTCGTCCGTGACGGCCACGGGCAGGGTCAGGCTCGCGAGCGCGTTACTCACGGTGGCCATGTCGCCGTCCGCGAGCCCCGCCTGCGCCGCGTCGTCGGGGTGCATGTAGACGTAGTTGGTGTCGTGACGCCCGCGCACGAAGTGCGGAACGTTGTGCATCCAGCTGTTGTGGCTGAGCGGCTCGCGCTTGCTGACCAGCTTCAGCTGCTTGCGCTGCTGCACCTCGCGCGCGAACGACGCGGGCAGCTCGCGCGCCAGGGCCAAGAGGTCGGGCGGGGCCAGCTGCACCTTGCCGTCGTCGGTGACCACGCGCTGACCGAGGAAGCTCCCGCCCTCGTGCGGGGGCCGCAGCACGCCGTGCGGATGCGCGCGATGGCTGCGCCGCGAGCCCTGCTTGGTGGCGCGCAACACCACGTCCAGCAGGCGCTCGTGCGTGAGGCCGAGCGTGCTGCCCACGACCGGCAGCTGGCGCGCCGCGAGCCAGGTCTGCAGCACGGCCGCCACCGCCCGCGAGCCGAAGAGCGGCGCTCCGCAGGCGTGGGCGAGCTGCAGCAGGATGTCCACCTCGTCGCGCTGCTCGAACTCGGGCGGCAGCACGCGCTCCGAGTACTGCATGAAGGGCGTGGGTGAGGCCCCCATGAACGACTGGAACACGAAGGGGATGTTGGGGCGCTGGAGCGACGTGGTGCCGGGCAAGACGTAGTGCGCCAGCTGCCCCGTCTCGCTGCGGAAGATGTCTACGGTGACCAGCAGCTCCAGCTCTTCGAGGGCCTGCGTGAGGCGGCCCCCGGCGTTGGGCACGGACAGCACCGGGTTGCCGGAGAACACGAAGAGCGCGCGCACCTGGCCGCGCCCCTTCGTGAGGATCTCGTCGGCCAGGATGCCGGCCGGAAAGCTGTCCACGCACGAGGGCAGGTCACCCACGCGGCTGCGGTCGCTGCGCATGGTGTTGCCGGCCTTGCGCAGCACGCGCATCAGGTCCGGCACGATGGGCTGCCCCACCAACGTGCCGCCGCGGCGGTCGAGGTTGCCCGTGATGGCGTTGATGATTTCCTGCAGCCAGAAGGCGAGCGTGCCGTGGCTTCCCTGGTTCACGCCCGTGGAGCAGAACAGCGCCGCGCCGTCGGCGGCGAGGTAGTCCCGCACCAGGCCACGCAAGACGCTCGCCTCGATGCCCGTCACCGCCGCGGTCTTCTCGGGCGGGTAGGGTGCGGCCAGCGCGTGCAGCTCACCGAAGCCGACCATGTGCCGGTCCACGTGCGCGCGGTCCACCCCGTGCTGCAGCACCTCGTGCAGGAACGACAGGTAGAAAAACACGTCCGTGTCGGGCCGGATGAACACGTGCTCCCCCAGCTGGCGCGCGCTCTCGGTGCGCCGCGGGTTCACGAACACCACCTTGCCGCCGCGCTTCTCGATGGCCTTCAAGCGCCGCACCGGATCCGGCAGGTGGATGAAGCTCATGCGGCTCACCGCCGGGTTCGACCCCACGCAGATCAACAGCTGTGTGCGGTCCACGTCCGGGTAGGGCTGCACGAACGGAAAGCCGTACATGCGCTGCGCGACCACGAACTTGTTGTTGCAGTCCTGCGAGCCCGTCTGGAAGAAGTTCTTGGTGCCGAGCCCCTGAGCGAAGCCCGCGGCCAGGACGGGCGAGAGGAAGTTGAAGCTGATCGGGTTGCCCAGGTAGACGCTCAGCGAGTCCGCGCCGTGGTCTCGCCGCAGCTGCCGCGCCTTCTGCCCGATCTCGCGCAGCGCCTGGTCCCACGAGATGCGGATGAAGCGATCGCCCACGCGCTTCTGCGGATGGCGCAGGCGGTCCGGCGAGTGGTGCACCTCGTGGATCTTGAGCCCCTTCACGCAGGCATAGCCCTGGCTCGCCACGTGCTCGGTGTCCGGCTCGATGCCGGTGACGCGGTTGCCCGAGACGTGGACGGCGAGGCCGCAGGTCGCCTCGCAGATGTTGCAGGTGGTGTAGTGGGTGGGCACGGCTCCCGCGAGGATAAGCCGAGAGCCCGCCCTCAAGCGCCGATTGTTCGAAGGCTGCTCGCGACGCGAAACGCGGGCTCGGTCTTGGCCCGCAGCTCGTCGACCGTCACGCCGCTCGCGACCTCGAGCAGGAGCAACCCTTCGGCGTCGACGTCGAACACGGCCAGCTCCGTGATGATGCGGTGGATGCACGCGAGCCCCGTCAGCGGGAGCGTGCATTCATGGCGAATCTTGGGCGTACCGTCCTTCGCCGCGTGCTCCATCATGACGAGGATGCGCTTCGCGCCGACGACGAGGTCCATCGCCCCGCCCATGCCCTTGACCATCTTGCCGGGGATCATCCAGTTCGCGATGTCGCCGCGCCCGGAGACCTCCATCGCGCCGAGCACGCAGAGGTCCACGTGGCCGCCGCGGATCATCGCGAACGAGTCCGAGCTCGAGAAGAACGACGCGCCCGGCATCGCCGTGATCGTCTGCTTGCCCGCGTTGATCAGGTCCGGGTCTTCCTCGCCCTCGAAGGGAAAGGGGCCGATCCCGAGCAGGCCGTTCTCGGACTGCAGGAACACGTCCATCCCCTCCGGGATGTAGATCGCGCCGAGCGTCGGCATGCCGATGCCCAGGTTCAAGAAGAAGCCGTCGCGAAGCACTTCGGCGACGCGCTGTGCCATATGTTCTCGGGTGAGCGCCATGTCAGCTCCTCTTCCTGGTCGTGCGCTGTTCGATGGGCTTCTCGTTCGAGTCGGCCACGATCATGCGCTGGACGTAGATGCCCGGCGTGTGGACGTGGTCGGGGTCGATGGAGCCGACCTCGACCAGCTCTTCGACCTCCGCGATGGTGACCCGCGCGGCGGTCGCCATCATCGGGTTGAAGTTCCGTGAAGTCTTTCGGTAGACGAGGTTGCCGAGCCGGTCGCCCTTCCACGCCTTCACGAACGCGAAGTCGGCGTGGAGCGCCGTCTCCATCACGTACATGTGGCCGTCGAACTCGCGGGTCTCTTTGCCCTCGCTCACCTGGGTGCCGTAGCCGGTGCGCGTGAAGAACGCGGGGATGCCTGCGCCACCGGCGCGGATCCGCTCGGCGAGCGTGCCCTGCGGGTTCAGCTCGACCTCGAGCTTCCCGTCCAGGAAGAGCCGCTCGAAGATCTTGTTCTCCCCCACGTAGGACGAGATCATCTTCTTCACTTGGCCGTTGGCGAGCAGGATCCCGAGACCCTTGTCCGTGGTCCCGCAGTTGTTCGAGATGATGGTGAGGCCGGTGGTGCCGCGTGCGTGGAGCGCACGGATGAGGCTTTCCGGGTTGCCGGAGAGGCCGAAGCCCCCCGACATCAACGTGCAACCGTTGGGCACGTCCTCGATCGCGGCGGCTGCCGACGGAAAGAGCTTGTTCATGGTCCGCCACTATCGAGGGTCGTTCGGGTGGATGTCAATGAATGGCGATTCATTTTTTGATGATTCCGACGCCGGTCGCCCCGCCGAGCGGCGCGCCGACGCCAGGCATCAGGCTCTACGCGACGGGACAGCGCGAGGCGGCTTGGATGTGCTGCCCCATGGCCTTCTC
>CAZEAA010000142.1:0-773 GCA_964510015.1 uncultured Sandaracinaceae bacterium | reverse complement strand
CTCCACGACCTTGCGGGGCGCGCCGGCGGGCGCGAGCGCGCGCAGCACGGTCTGCTCGAACGCGCGGCTCACCAGGTCCTTGCCTTGCTTCCCGGCCAGTCGGCGCTGGGCGTCGTGGTAGGCCGGGACGTAGCGCACGCGCGGCGGCAGCACCTTGGTCACCGTGCGCAGCGTGGCGAACGAGGCCTGGTAGATGCGCTCGTGCTCGGCGCTGAAGCGCAGTCCGAACTGCGCGCGCGTGGACGCCGGCAAGAGCCCTGCGGTGATGACGTTGTACCAGTCGAAGAAGGGCTGGGCGGCGCGGTTCGGCGACGTCAGCAGGTACTTGGCAAGGTCGTTCGCGGCCACCCCCACGCGGATGGTGTCGCTCTCCACCATGTCGTTCACGTAGGCGTCGAACTCGGTCCAGGTGGCCGGCATGAGCGCGGCGTCGATGCCGAACAGCGCCGCGAAGGACTTGGACTCTTGGTAGTACTGGTCGCGCTCCGCCCAGCTGAGCGGCTCCACCACTTGGTCGAAGACCAGCACGGCCGTGTGGATGAGCGTGGCGTGGACCCACATCAGCGCGTCGTGATCGTGCGCGCGATAGCGGTGGCCGGCCTCGAAGCGCCCGATGTTCTCGGTGATGGGGCCGTGGATGGTGTCGTGGATGGCCCGCACCCCGTGCGCCGACTCGAGGGCGTCCGCGCGGGACCCGAAGATCATGTTGTAGACGTGCAGGAACGTCCGGTTGAAGCGCCCGATGGGGTCGTGTCGGGTCTCTCTGTGCTGGT
>CAZEAA010000141.1:11058-13929 GCA_964510015.1 uncultured Sandaracinaceae bacterium | reverse complement strand
CCTCCAGCTGCTCGCGCGTGAGCTTGCCGGCCTGCTGCGCCTCGTGCACCTGGCGGGCCAGCTCCTCGGCGCTGGGTGCCTTGCTGCTGGTGGCCTTGGTGGTGGTGCTGGGCGTGGCGCTCGGGTCCTTGGGCGGGCGCCCGCGACGCGGGGCATAGGCCGGGGCGGGGGCATCGCTCACGAAGGTCAGCTCGGCTTGGGCGGGCACCGGGGTGTAGGCGTTGGTGCCCTCCAGGCGCGCGATGATCTCGGCCTTCTCCTTGCCGGAGTCGTCCAGGCCCAGGGCCCGGCAGAGGTCCTTGAGGCGGTCGCGCTTGAACCCTCCGAGGATGGCGCTGAGCGACGCGCGCTTGGAGCGCGCCAGGGCCTCGATTGCAGGGTCCTTGGCACGCCGGTCGGTCACTTCGAGGCCGAGGGTGTCCACGGCCGAGAGCAGCTCGTCGCGGGTGAGGTGAGACAGGATGTCACGCTTGCGGGTCATGAGCCGCGGGACGGTAGCGCACTCACGCCGAAGATGGTCACGCGATGGAGCCGGTTGGCAGCGCGAATCGTCAACTTCGGGCGGCCGAATCGTCAACACCGGGGCCCTAATCGTCAACTTGAGACCAGAATCGTAAACCTGCGCGGGTCAGCTCGCTGCGATTGCGAGCTGGTAGATCAGCCCCAGCAGCGCGCTCGCCGCCAGCGTGCGGGCCAAGCCCAGGTGGAAGCGGAACATGGCCAGCATGGCTAGTGCTGCAAGGAGCGCCGCGGCCAGGTCGATGCTGCTGAGCACCGGCACGTGCAGGTGCAGCGGCCCGAGGAACTCCTCGTGCACTTCCCCGAAGATGACGTGCAGGCCGAACCAGATGGCGAGGTTGAGGATCACGCCCACCACGGCGGCCGTGATGGACGACAGGGCGGCGTGCAGGCCGCGGTGGTTGCGGAGGCCCTCGATGTACGGGGCGCCGAGGAAGATGAAGAAGAAGCAGGGCGTGAAGGTGACCCAGGTGGTGATCGTGGCGCCGAGCACGCCGGCTGCCATGGGGGGCAGGTCACCGGGGTTCCTGTGCGCGGCCAGGAAGCCCACGAACTCGGTGACGAGGATCAGCGGGCCGGGTGTGGTCTCGGCCAGGCCGAGGCCGTCGAGCATCTCGCCGGGCGCGAGCCAGTGGTAGGTGTCCACCGCCTGCTGCGCGATGTACGCGAGCACCGAGTAGGCGCCGCCGAAGGTGACGACCGCGGTCTTCGAGAAGAAGATGCCCTCTTGGACGAAGACGGATCCGCGGCCGAACAGCAGGGCCGCGAGGGCGATGGGGAGCACCCAGATCAGGCCACACACGATGATGACCCGCGCCGCGCCCAGCTTCGAAGGGCGCGTGTGGTCGAGCTCGCCGCGGGCGGCCATCTTGTCAATGACCGAGGCGTGCTCGCCGTCCACGGCAATGGCAGACGGTGCGGGGAAGGCACTCGGGCGCACGCGGCGGCCGAGGGCGCCGAACAGGCCAGCCGCGAGGACCACGATGGGAAAGGGCACGTCGAAGAAGAAGATGGCGACGAAGGCCACCGCGGCCACGCCCACCATCAGGCGGGTCTTCAGCGCGCGGCGGCCGATGCGCTGGATGGCCTCCACCACCACCGCGAGCACGGCGGCCTTGAGGCCGAAGAACAGCGCCGACACGATGGGTAGCTCGCGGAACCCGGCATAGAGCGCGGCGAGCAGGAGCATACCGAAGAAGCCCGGGATCACGAACAGCAGGCCGGCAGCGATGCCCCCGCGCGTGCGGTGCATCAACCACCCGATGTACGTGGCGAGCTGCTGCGCCTCGGGGCCGGGGAGCAACATGCAGTAGTTGAGCGCATGCAGGAAGCGCTCTTCGTCGATCCACTTGCGACGGTCGACGAGCTCGGTGTGCATCATCGCGATCTGCCCGGCCGGCCCGCCGAAGCTGATAAAGCCGATGGTGGCCCACACGCGCAAGGCCTCGCGGAAGGGGACGCGGTCCGGGATCACGGGGTTCGGCTGGGCGGCGACAGGCGCCTCGGAGGTCATCGTCGGTGAGTGCTGCGGGGGGATCACCCGACGCGCAACGTGACGCCGTGCCCCGGCGCGTCCAGGAACCGCAGCGTCGCGCCCTCGCTCGTGTAGCCGCCGTCGAACGGGTCGCTGGCCAGCAAGAACGCGGTGTCGAGGTCGGCGAAGTCCACGCCGCCGAGGGCGCAGACCACGTGGCCCATGGCGGTCATGCCGAGGCGCGTCTCCACCATGCCGCCGCACATCACGCGCAGGCCGGCCTCGCGCGCCCGCTGGCCGATGCGGAGCGCCGCGAGCAGGCCGCCGCTCTTCACCAGCTTGAGGTTCACGCCGCTGGCCGCGCGCGCGGCGATCACCCGCTCGAGGTCCGCGAGCGTGCGCACCGACTCGTCGGCCACGATGGGGACGTCGCTGCTCGCCGTGACGCGCGCCATGCCCGCGAGGTCGTCGCGACCGCAGGGCTGCTCGAAGCACTCGAGGGTCAGCGACAGCGCGCGGCAGGCGTCCAGCACGCGCAGGGCTTGGTAGGCCGTGAAGCCGGCGTTCGCGTCGAGGCGGAAGCGCGCCCCGGGGACGGCCTCGGCGATGCGCGCGAGCGCGCGCAGGTCGTCGTCGATGGCCTTGCCGATCTTCACCTTGAAGATGGCGAAGCCCTGCGCCCAGTAGCCGCGCGCGAGGTCCGCCATGTGCGCCGGGTCGGCGATGGGCAGCGTCATGTCGGTGACCACGGCGCGCGGCGGCTGCCCCGTGAGCCAGGTGCAGAGGGGCTGGCCCGCGAGCTGCGCGGCGGCGTCGAGCAGCGCGCACTCCATGCCGGCGCGCGCCACGGGCTGTCCGTCGAAGCAGCCGTCCAGCAG
>CAZEAA010000141.1:9150-10958 GCA_964510015.1 uncultured Sandaracinaceae bacterium | reverse complement strand
AGGTCGGGCTGGTCCTCCGCGGTGACGGGGGGCAGCGCCGCCGCTTCGCCCAAGCCCACCACGCGTCGTCCGTCGGGGGCCACCACGCCCACCTGCACCAGGGCGGCGCGCGTGGTGTCCACGCGCCCGGTGGCGATCACGAAGGGCTCGATCAACGGCACGCTGAGAGCCGACACGGACAGGTGCTGAATGCGCATCGCGCGCAGTATAGACACGCGCGGCGCGTCAGACCTCGCGCTCGCGCACGGCCGCCGCGATCACGGGTTCCTCCACGTCGCCCTCGCTCGCGGCTTCGAGCGCGATGCGCACGCGCGGCGCGAGGGTGGTGTCGGCCGCCACGCGCACGCGCAGCTTCTCGTCCTCGCCGCCCACCGCCATGAGCGCCAAGGCCGCGCCCACACGCGCCTCGGGGTCGGCGTCGGGGTCCTCCACCACGCGCAGCGCGTCTTCGGGGCGCAGCGCGGGCCCGCGAAAGCCCACCGCCTCGGTGAGCACCCGCCGCACCTCGGTCTTCCACGTCTCGAAGTCGCGCTCGCCGCGCACGAAGATCTCGGCGCGGCTCCCCACCAGCTCGCGAAAGCGATGCAGGCCCTGGGTGATGCGCGTCACCAGCTCCTTCGCCACCGCGTCGTCGAGCCCCCCGAGGCTCACCACGAAGGGCTCGGCGCCATCGCGGACCAGCTGCACGGTGTCCCCCTCGTGACGGATGGCCACCACGTCGTCGAAGCCCAGCTGGGTGGTGCGCAGCGCATCGCGCGCCACCACGCCCGCTCGCCCCACCGAGACCTGCTTGCGCATGGCGCGCGCCGCGGCGCTGGCCACCAAGAAGGGCACCACCGCGGTCAAGAACACCAAGGGCACCCCCATGGCCGTCCCCTGCGTGGCCGCCACCAGCGAGCCGAGCGCCATCGCCGTCAGGTAGAAGCCACCGAAGCCGGCGCCGGCGCGTCGTCGCAGGGGGTTCCACGTCACGTCGGTGCGCCGCTGGTGCGGGTCGAGCGCGAGGCTGGCGACCAGCGCGTCACCGGCCGCCACCGACGGAACGCGCACCACCAGCTCGTCGCCGTGGCTCAGCGAGAGGCACACCTCGGCGTACGCGGGCCCGGGCGACACCGCCGCGAGCGTGATGGACGACGCCGGGATGCTGCGGACCACCCCGTCGCGCGTGATGTCGAGCCCCAGGGGCGAGGCCTTCAGCTCCGCGTCGCGGAACGCGGTGACGCGCGCCACGAGCCCGGCCAGCCAGGTGAGTGGCGCGGTGAACATCATGACCAGCGCCAGCCCGAACAGCGGGAAGAGGACGGGCGGCATGTGGCTAGCCTTGGGGAAGATCGCCGAGAGCACGGCCAGCGTGCCGAACGCTCCCCCGGCCATCCAGCGCGAGGCGCGCAGCAGGCGCTCCGACCAGCGCTTGAAGCGGGTCTTGATGCGCGCCCGGAGGCTCTGCGCAGCGGGCTCGGCGCTCATCGGCCGGTGTCGCCCCCGCGGGCGAACGGCTGACGCGTGTCGAGGTCGAGCAGCGGGTAGTCCTGCGGGGCCACGTAGAGCATGCCGGCGTCCGTGAAGATCAGGCGCGCGTCCGGGTCGCAGCCCACCGCATAGGTGACGCCCTGGTCGCGCACCGTCAGCGACCGCAGCACGCCGTCCACGCCGCGGCCGGGGGCGCTCCAGGCCCGCATCAGCTCGCGGCACTTGTCGTCGCGGATGTGCCCGATGGCCTGGGGAAACGTGCTCGGGAGCCGGCGCGGGTCGTAGCGCCGGTGCGGCGGCCCCGCGAGCTTGCTGGGGTCTTCGCAGGCCGGGTCGCA
>CAZEAA010000141.1:0-9050 GCA_964510015.1 uncultured Sandaracinaceae bacterium | reverse complement strand
AGCGTGCGCTGCGCGACGCTGAAGCAGGCGTAGTCGCGCGCCAGCGACTCCGCGTCGGGGACCGACGGATGTCGCGTCATGAACTCGGTCTCGTCGGCCTCGGCCTCGTAGAGCGCGCGCGCCTCCTCGTGGGCCACGCGGAAGCTCTGGTCGTCGAAGCCGCGCAGCTCGCACACGCGCGCGAGGTCGTGGTTGCCCAGCAGGATGGTCGCCTGCGAAGGCGGGTGCGACGCCAGCCACGTCAGGATGCGGAGGCCGTCCTCGCCGGCCTGCGCGCGCACGGCGGCCTTGCCGAAGTCGAAGTGGTCGCCCATTGACACCAGGTGCACGTCCGCGTGCAGCCGTCGGTCAGCGTCCAGCAGCCCGTGCCCCTCGAGCACTTGCAGGAAGGTCTCGAAGGGCGCCTGCGGGTCGCCGATGGCCACGTGCCGCACGCGACCGCCGGCGCTCATCCCGCGCTCTCCCGGCCCACGCGCAGCGTCACGTCGGGCGGCAGGCTGGGCCGCAGCGCCGTCACGAAGCGCTGCACCGTGGGGGTCTCGGCGACCAGCAGGTCGATGGTGTCCACGCCGGCCGCAGCCGCCCGCTGGATGGCCACCGCGGCGGCCCGCGGCGAGCCGAAGCCCGTGAGACCGAGCGCCATCCGCAGCCGCTGCTGGGGCTCGCGCGTCTGGTTGTCGGCGTCGATGGCGTGCAGCTCGCGGCGCATGTCGTGCGCCGCGTTGAAGGCGGTGACGGTGGTGAGGATGGCCACGTCGGTCATGCCGTTGCGACGCAGCGCCGCGCCGTCACCCGGCCCCAAGGTGGACGTCATGAACCAGCGCGTGGCGGGCGCCGAGGCGACGCCGTAGAAGGCTCCCACAGGCGACTCCGGCAGCGAGAGCGCCGCGACCACGTGCTGCCCCGGGAGCGCCTCCGCCCCGCTGTGCCAGGGCTCGAGGCGCTGCAGCGGAGGCTCGAGCCCGCGTCCCTCGCGCACGTCCCAGTAGGCGTTCCACGCGCCGCCGCAGCGCGTGCGCAGCGCACACCCGCGGCACGGCTCGCCCTGGCGCTTGTTGTGACGGTTGTCCACGCCGAACGCTTGCTGCTCGCGCTGCTGGATGGCCTCGATGGCCTCGACGCTGCGCTCCACCGACTCGTGCCAGCCCACGCACAAGGGCAGGCCGCAGTAGGGGTTCAGCAGCCGGATGTCCGCCGCGTTGGCCCGCTCTTGCGCGAGCACCACCTGCCCCTTGAGCACGCCGTAGTCGGGCAGCAGCTGCGCGTTGTCCTTGGCGCGGCCGTGGGGCTGCACCGCCGACAGCGAGATGGACCGCACGCGCGGCAGGCGCTGCGCCACGAAGGAAACGTAGTCCCCCACGAGGTGCTGCGTGCGGAACGCCGTCACGGGGTTGAGGGTGACCGCGATGCCCGCGTCCAAGAGCGCGTCCATGCCGCGCAGGCAGTCGGCGTAGGCCCCCTCGAGCCCGGCCAGCTCGTCGTGCAGCGCAGGCACGTGCGACAGGAACGAGACGAAGGCCGAGGTCACGCCGGCCTGCGCCAGCGCCTGCGCGTAGTCGTCATCGATCAAGACCGCGTTGGTCTGCAGCTCCACGTAGGGGACGCCCGCGCCGCGCGCCTTGCTGACCACCTCGATCAGGCGGTCGCGCATCAGGGTGGGCTCCCCGCCGGAGATGGTCAGGGTCTGCTCGCCGGAGGCGATGAAGGCGTCCACCTGAGCGGTGAGCGCGGCGCGGCTCGGGGTCACCGGGCGGTAGTCCTCGACCGGCACGTTGCAGAACACGCAGCGCTCGTTGCATGCCATGGTGAGGCGCAAGAGACCCTTGGTCTGGTGGTGGTCCTCCCCGCGTGCCTCCGGTGCCGCCTTCTCCGAGTCGTCGTTCAATACCGGCAGCGCACGTGACACCCGGGCAGCTTATCGCAGCCCACGTGGCCCGCAAAGCGTGGCGGACGTCCGCGCCCTCAGTGAGACCGCAGCGGACGCTCGCGCATGCGCCACGCCAGCCGCGTGGCGATGGACATGATGGACAGCTGCGGGTTCACGCCGAGGCTCGTGGGCAGCACCGAGCCGTCCACCACGTAGAGCTCCTCCATGTCGAAGGCGCGCCCGTCGGCGTCCACCACGGCGCTCACCGGGTCCTTGCCCATGCGCGCGGTGCCGAGCGGGTGCTGCGACGACGTCTCGAAGCGGCTCATCGGGATGGCGTCGATGTCCAGCTTGCGGAACTCGTCCGGGGTCATGCCCTTGGCGAGGCCGAGCAGCGGCGGGAAGATCTCGCGCGCTCCCGCCGCCAGGTACGTGTCACCGAGCGCCCGCAGGATGGCCGTCACCTTGGGCCGGTCCTCGCGCGCCATGCGGTACGTCACGATCGGCTCACGCCCGAGGCCGCGCCGCACGGTGCCGCCGCCCTCGTCGTGGATCATGCCGCCAAACATCGCGATGTGCGGCAGCTGCTCGGCGCGCTCGTGGTGTGACGGCCCGATGCCCGGCATGGTGGCCGCGATCACGCTCGGCGGAATGAACACGCTCACGAGCGTGGCGCCCTGGTCTTCGAACGCGTCCGTGAAGGCCGACTGCATGGCGCCGTGCCAGCCGCGCACGTCTTCGTCGAAGCGCGCCATCATGCGGAAGCCGGGGTGCAGCGTCATGCGCTTGCCGAGCACCTTGCTGCGCCGGCCCACTCCGCTGCGCTCGAGGATCAGCGGCGTATACCAAGCGCTGCAGGCCAGCACCACGCGGCGCGCGTGCACCGTGAGCTCACTGCCCATCGTTCCGTCGGGCCCGTTCAGGATGCGGCCGGTCACGCCCACCGCGCGACCACCGCGGCTCAGCACCTTGTTCACCACGCAGTGCGAGTAGACCGTGGCGCCGGCCTGCACGCCGCGCGGCAGGTAGCTCAGGTCCACGCTCAGCTTCGCGCCCTCGGGGCAGCCGAAGTTGCAGCGCCCGCAGCCCTTGCAGTCCTTGGTGTTGCGCCGCATCGACTGCAGCTCGAAGCCCTGCTTGCGCGCGCCCTCGTCGAACAGCGTGGTGGCGCGCGAGCGCATGGCCACGGGCACCGTCTCCACGTGGCAGTGCCGCTCCACCGCCTGCGTGGCCTCTTCCATGGAGGCCTCGGTGTACTCGGGCAGCCCGTGGTGCTGCCGCCACTCGTGCAGGATGCGTCCGGGCAAGCGGAAGCAGACGCCGCCGGTGAGCACCGACGAACCACCCACCACCTTGCCCATGGTCACGTTGATGGCCGGCGAGTCCCCGAGCGGGATGGCGATGGTCATGCCGCCGTCGCGCCAGATGTGCCGCAACGACTCGCTCACGCGCATCTTGCCGTACTCGGCGTGAGGCACGTGCGCGCCCTCTTCCAAGACGATCACGCGCTGCCCGGACTCGGCCAGCTCGGTGGCCACCACGGCGCCGCTCGCGCCGGAGCCCACCACCACCACGTCGCAGTCCAGGATCAACGGGCCGCGATGATCGCGCGCGCTCAAGTAGCTCATCGCTTCACCCCCACCTGCACGAGGCAGCCGTCGTCCACCCCCACGCTGCGCCGCACCTCGGGGTGCTCGTACCAGAGGAAGCAGAGCATGGTCTTGCTGGCCAGCACCGAGAGCCCCGCGGCCGACTGCTCCACCGTCTCGATGGCGTGCACGCGGTCCGCGAGCGACAGGCGCGTGAGCGGCGGCAGCTTGCCGATGGCGAGCGGCGCCAGGGCCTCGAGGCCCGCCACGCTCGACTGGAAGATCAGCTGCGCGCGCGAGCCGGCGCGGGCCAGGTAGTCGTCCAGGTCGTCCATCAGCCAGTCCAGGCGCTCGGCCGGCGGCGGCCCCTCGTTCGTGGTGAAGAGGGCCTCGGCGAAGGCACGCGCGGGGGCACGCAGCGCGCGCGGCATGGTCCAGCGGCGGTGCGCGGCGTCGGCCACGCGCACGCGGGTGGGGTTGGCGGTCATGGCACCGAGTGTCGGCTTCCAAGGGGGCCCCTGGCAAGCGCCGAGCGAGGGTCACTTGGAAGACGGCGCGGGTGGTCCGAGCGGCTCAGTCTTCTGGGCAACCGGGCACGGGAGCCTGCAGGGGTGGCGCGCTTTGAGCCGGGTTCCCGTTCGCGGGCTCGAGGATCACGAACTCCACACGCCGGTTGTGCTCGTTCGCCTCGCGGCTGCGGCCCTCCATCACGGGCTGGTCCGCGCCGTGGCCAGCGACCACCAGGCGAGCGGGGTCCACTCCCGCCGCCACCAGGGCATCCCGAACCGCGGCGGCGCGGGCTTCGCTGAGCGCCTGTGCGCGAGGCTCGTCGCGTGACGCGTGGCCGGCCACTTCCACGCGCGTGATGAAGGTGTTGTCGGCCAGGGTCGCGGCGAGCGCCTCGAGGATCGGGGCATCCTCCGCGTCCAGCACGGCGAGGCGCCGCCCGAAGTAGACCTTCATCACGATCATGATGCGCTCGTCGATCAGCAGAACGCGACCTCGGTCCGGGCAGCCATCCTCGTCTTCGAAGCCGTTGAAGACCTCGGGGTGGCACGGGCACTGGTCCGCCCCATCCGCGATGCGGTCCTGGTCGTTGTCCGGTTCCGGGCAGCCATCCGCGTCTTGGTAGGCGTCCACGTCCTCTCGCTCACCCGGGCAGAGGTCGGACACGTCGAGCACGCCGTCCTGGTCGTTGTCCGGGTCTGGGCAGCCGTCCGTGTCGTCAGCGCCGTCTGCGTCTTCCGGTTCGTTCGGGCAGCCATCGGACGCATCCGGCACCCCGTCGCCATCGAGGTCGGGGTCCGAGTCGGCCGGGACCGGCGCGGGGCTCACCGAGGCGCCACCGCAGCCGGCGGCGAGCAAGACCACAATCAGAAGACCCGCCGCGCGCAGCATCCCGTGAGCATACCTCGGCCGGAGTCCGGGTGGCTTTCGCTGTGGGGAGCGGGGCTAGTGGTAGACTCCCGCGCGATGACTCGCTCGCGCAGCGCGATCGCATGGGCCCTCGGCGTCCTCGGCGTCCGGCTCGTGTCGCTCTCGTTCGCGCCACCGAACGTCTCCGCCGCGCTCGCGCTGACCCTCGACGCAGCGAGCGTCCTGATTCTCGCGCTCGCGGTGCTGTTCGGTCAGGTCATCGGCATGGGCTTCGGCAGCATCACGCTCACGTTCGTGGCGCTGGGCTTGCCCATCGCGGGGCTCGGCGCCCTGACGGAGACGCTGGCTGGTCGTGACGCGAGCAACCTGTCGGGCATGCTCTCCTTGCTGGCGCTGGGCGTGGGCTTCGGCCTCTCAGCGCCCAGCCGCGAGAGCCGGTTCGACCGAGGCATGGTGGGAGCGCTGAGCCTCGGCGCCTTCGCGCTGGGCACCAAGCTGATGTTCGAGCGCTACGGGCTTGCGGACGGGGCGTGGCTGGCAGCACCTTACGGGGTCGCGGGCTTCGCTGCGCTGGTGGTGCGCCCGCTGTCGGCCTCGAGGTCTCGGGCCCCGTCCGCAGAGCACGAGGCGAGCGGCTAGCGCTCCGCGTTCGCGGAGAGTGGTCACTCGATCGTGACCGCGAAGCCCAGCCCCTCGAGCCCCGCGCGCGCCTCGTCCAGCGTGCGGGCCCGTCGCACCACCGTGCCGGCCTCGGAGCAACTCAGCGGGTCGCCGCCACAGCTCCCATGCAGCGTGGGGTGGCTGCCGGGTGGGGTGCCCGGCGGTGGCGGCGGTGCCGTGGCGTCCACCAGGAAGCCGGTGCCCTCTTCGAGCTCCACGCGGGCTCGGCCCCGTGTGGCCACGAGGCGTCGCGGCACGGGTGGTGGCGTGCTCGTTCCCGAGGCTGGCTCCGACTCGGCTGGTGCCTGCGCCGCAGCGGGCGTCTCGTTGGCCTCGGCGGCTGCGGCCCGCTCCGCACCCTCGGGAGTGGATGCCGCCTCGCTAGGAGGCGACGCCCCGCCACCACAGCCGAGCAACACCGAACACAGCCCGATCCGAAAGCCCGTGTGCATGGGGAGCAGCGTAGACGAAACGGCGACGGCAACGCGCTCGTCCTGGCTACTGGATGGCCCGCCAGCGCTAGCCCGGGCGCTGGGACAGGGGCCATGCGTCTCCGCTCTTGACAAAGATAGATAGCACCCGCTATCTATCTTCCATGCGCTACGACATCCTTCTACAGTCCGGTCTGGTGTTCGATGGCACGGGGGCGCCGGGTCGCACCGCCGACGTGGGCATCCGCGACGGGAAGATCGCGGCCATCGAGGCCAGCATCGACCCGGCGCTCGCGGACCGCGTGATCGACGCGCGTGGCCAGTGGGTGATGCCCGGCTTCTTGGATGCGCACACGCACTACGACGCCGAGCTGCTGCTGGCGCCGGGCCTGCCCGAGTCGGTGCGCCACGGCGTCACCACGGTGTGCATCGGCTCATGTTCGCTGAGCACCATCTTCTCCACGCCCGAAGACTGCGCTGACATCTTCGCGCGCGTGGAAGCCCTGCCGCGCGAGTACGTGCTCTCGGCGCTCGAAGAGCACAAGACCTGGGACACCGCCAAGGACTACGCCGAGCACGTGGACCAGCTGCCGCTCGGGCCCAACGTGATGGCCTTCATCGGGCACTCGGACCTGCGCGTGTCGGTCATGGGCCTCGAGGCCGCCACGGACGCGAAGCGCAAGCCCACCAAGGACGAGCAAGCGCGCATGGAGGCGGCCCTGCACGACGCCATCGACCTCGGGTACCTGGGCCTCTCGTGCATGACCAACCCGTGGGACAAGATCGGCGGCGACCGGGTGCGCTCGCGTCCGCTGCCGTCCACGTTCGCGTCGTGGGCCGAGTACCGCCGCTTCCACCGCATCCTGCGCGAGCGCGGCGCCATCCTGCAGTCGGCGCCCAACATCACCACCAAGTACAACGCGCTGCTCTACCTGTGGGACAGCGCGGGCTTCGGCACGCGCAAGGCGCTCAAGACCACGCTCATCACGGTGGCCGACACCAAGTCGAACCCCATGCTGGCGTCGGCGGTCATGGGCGGCACCAGCGTGTTCAACCGCTTCTTGAACGCGGACGTGCGCTGGCAGAGCGTGCCCATGCCCTTCGAGGTCTACGCGGACGGCATCGATCTCGTAGTGTTCGAGGAGTTCGGCGCGGGCGAGGAGGCCCTACACCTCACCGAGCAGGTGGAGCGCAACCAGCTGTTCGCCGACCCGGCCTACCGGCGCCGCTTCCGCAAGGAGTACGACAAGCGCTTCGGTCCGCGCGTGTGGCACCGCGATCTCCACGACGCGCAGATCGTCTCCGCGCCCGACGCGAGCCTGAACGGCCGCAGCTTCGGCGAGGTGGCCGACGAGCGCGGCGAGCACCCGGTGGACACGTTCCTGGACCTGGTGATGGCGCACGGCACCGCCCTGCGATGGCGCACCACCATCGCCAACCATCGCAGCGAGACGCTCGACCAGATCGTGGCGCACCCCACGGTGCAGGTGGGCTTCGCCGACTCGGGCGCGCACATCCGCAACATGGCCTTCTACAACTTCCCGCTCTACTTCCTGCGCAGCGTGAAGCGCGCCCAGGAAGCCGGGAAGCCCATCATGAGCCTCGAGCGCGCGGTGCACCGCGTGACCGGCGAGATCGCCGACTGGCTCGGAGTGGACGCCGGACGGCTGCGCGTGGGTGACCGCGCCGACGTGACGGTGGTGAACCCCGCGGGCCTCAACGACGACGTGGCCGCCTACCACGAGGCGCCCATCGACGTGTTCGGCGGGGTGCGCCGCATGGTGCGCCGCAACGACGACGCCGTGACGGCCACGATCATCGGCGGCCAGCTGGCTTACACCGCGCAGGGCTTCAGCGAGGGCTTCGGCACGGCCCGCGGCTTCGGTCGGTTCTTGCGGCGCGGCGAGCGCGTGAGCGCGAGACAGGAGACCAACGAGCGCGTGAGCCACGGCGAGCCCTTGGCTGCGCACGACGCTAGCGCTTCGCGCGACGGAAGCGGCCCCGCAGCGGGTGAAGTCCGCGCGGCCTCATGAGCGACGTCACTGCGGCAACGAGGGCGAGCTCCCCGGCGGCCTCACCGAAAGCCGAGCCCGCACCAAGCCGACGAACGCAAGCCGAGCGGCGCGCCGCCACCATCGAGCGCCTGGTGGACGCCAGCATCGCCGTGCTGGCCGAGTCCGGCTACGCGGGTGCGGGCGTCAAGGCCATCTGCGACCGCGCGGGGGTCTCGCAGGGCGCGCTCTTCCGCCACTTCGAGACGCGCCTCGAGCTGCTGGTCCACGTGGTGGACGCCATCGGCGCCCGCAACATCGAGTCGTTCATGCGCGCCGCGGGCATCACCGACGCGCCGTGGACGCTGGACCGCCTGGACGACTTCGTGCGCGTGCTGCGCGACGTGAGCCGCAGCCCCACGCACGCCGCCTGGCGCGAGGTGGTGGCCGCCGCGCGCATCCACTCGGATCTCGCCGACGCCGTGGGCGCCGCCGTCGCGCGCTTCGAGGCCGCCATCATCCACATGGTGGAGCTGGGCCTCCCGGGCACGCGCGAGCAGACGCTCGAGACGGTGACCATCGTGCTCTCGATCATGCACATGTTCGACTCCGAGGCGCTGACCGTCACGGTGAAGCCCAACCCCGAGATCGAAGCCGCGCGCGTGGCGTGGGCCACCCGCGTGCTGAGCGAGCTCTACGCGCGCCGCGCCAGCTGAGCGCGACAGAACGCGCCGATCTCGTGGAGGCTCTCATCGGCCTCGGGGATCTGACCCGCGCCGCCCTGGAACACGTGCCACAGCCCCTCGAACACGTGCAGCGTGGCCTCGCCGCCGGCGGCCTCGGCGCGCTCGATGACGAGCCGCGCGTCGTCCAGCAAGATCTCGTCGCCGCCCACGTGCGCCAACATGGGCGGCAGGCCCGCGAGGTCCGCGAAGAACGGTGACGCCCCCGAGTCCTGGCGGCGCGTGGCGCGGCCGCGGTTGGTCTCGTTGCAGTAGTGCCCCGCCGAGCGGGACAAGAAGGCCTCGCTCAACAGGGCCTCACGCTTCTTGTTGAACTGATAGCTGGGCGACGAAAGCGACAGGTCGGTCCAGGGCGAGAGCAGCACGAGCGCGGCCGGCAGCGGCAGCCCGCG
>CAZEAA010000140.1:0-13934 GCA_964510015.1 uncultured Sandaracinaceae bacterium | reverse complement strand
CCCTTGTTCGTGTCCCGCACAAGCAGCGCGCGCGCCGCGGCGTCGCCCACGCAGGCCAGTCGCAGCTTCTCGGCCTTGGTCATGGCCTTGATCTGGAAGCTCAGCGGCTTGAACTTGTCGGCCAGCTTCTCGGTCTGCTCGTCGCGGGCGGCGTCCACTTCGCGCACGATGGCGTCCGGGTCGTCGGCGTCGGCGGCCAGCGCCTCCTGGAAGATGAGGTCGCCGGGCAGGGGCTCGTCCGTGGGCTCGGGGATGAGCTGACCCGCGATGGCCGCCACGTGCTCGGCGAAGGCCGGGATGCCCGTCAGCTCCACGCCGTTGCGCGCGCACAGCTCGATCAGCCGGTCCGCCGTCGACATGCGCATGTTGCGGTTCTTGTAGAGCGCCTCCACGATGACGGGCTCGTTCAGCAGGCGCTGCTGGTTGGTGGCGATGACCTCGCACAGGTGGTCGCTGGCCGAGCGCGCCACGACGATGATCGCGGCGTCCGGGGTGCGGTGGTTCATCACCAGCGCTTCCATCAGCTCCTCGCGGCCCACGAACTTGCGGGCCAGGGCCTCGAGGACCGCGCCGGGGAGCGCCGCCTCGGCCGCGGCGCGCAGGACGGACTCGGGCAACCCCGTGAGCGTGGCGTCGGCGGCCGCGGCGATGTTGGCGTCGGGGTCAGCCGCCAGCTGCACCATGAGCGTGACGAGGTCGCCGCCCTTGACGGGCACGAGCCCCTTGGCGGCCATCAAGCGCGCGGGACCGGGCGCCTTCGGGTCCGCGAAGCGGTGCAGGGACTCGGGCAGCTCCGCGAGGGGCAGCGGGAGCGTGGTGGACTCAGACATGGATCACGGATGTATCAGACATCGAGGGCCTGCGGGGCAAGGGCGAATCCCAGGCGTCAGTCGTCCGCGAATTGGGGGGTGCGCTTCTCGCGCATGGCGGCCAGGCCCTCGGCGGCGTCGCCCGTGGTGAGCGACTCGCTCTGCAGCAAGGCTTCGAGGCGGGCGGCACCGACAACGTCCCAGCCCAGCAGCGTCTGCATGGTCTGCTTCATCTGCCGCACCGCGCGGGGCGACGACAGCGCGATCTCACTGGCCAGCTCCATGGCGCGCGCGAACACCTCGTCGCCCGGCAGGGCCTCACTCACCAGGCCGATGCGCTCTGCCTCGGTGCCGCTCACCAGGCGCCCCGTGTACAGCAGCTCGGACGCGCGCGAGACGCCGATGATGCGCGGCAGCATGAAGCTGATGGCCATGCCGGAGTGCAGCCCCAGCCGCGCGAAGTTGGCGCCGTACTTGTCCTTCTCGTTGGCGATGCGGATGTCGGCCATCATGGATAGCCCGAAGCCGCCGCCCACCGCGTGACCCTGGAGCGCCGCGATCACGGGGACCGTCACGTTCCGAAGCTCGAGGAACGGCGCGTACATCGCGAACGAGCGCTCGTGGGGCAGCCCGTTCGGATCGCCGGTCTTGAGCGACGAGTGCAGGTCCGCCCCGGCGCTGAAGCAGGAGCCCGTGCCCACCAGCACCACCGCGCGGGCGCCGCGGTCGGCCTTCACGCGCTCCATGACCACTGCGAACTCGCTCAGCAGCTCGGGGGTCATGGCGTTGCGCTGGTCCGGGCGGTTCAGGGTCAGCACGCCGACGTGGCCGTCGCGGCGGTAGAGGACTGCGGGTTCGGTCATGTGTCGCGTTTTGTAACGGGGCGCGCTCGCCGTCGAGTGGCCGATGGTGGCCGGCCGACGCTGCCGCGGGCGAGTCCCTATGTCACACTCCGGTCGTGCGCGTGCTCGCCCTCGTGACCTTGGCCCTCTGGGCAGCTGCCTGCCAGGGGGGCGGAGCCGTCGTCGACGACGCGGGGCGCGACCAGGCGCCAGCCGATCTCGCCCACTTGGACGCGGGCCAGCCGTGCGCCACGGCCGAAGAGTGCGATGACGACGTGGCCTGCACGCGGGACGTCTGCGACCTGCGGGGCATCTGCGTGCACACCCCCGATGCCCTGGCCTGTGACGACGGGGTGTTCTGCAACGGCGCCGAGATCTGCGACCCCGTGGCGGGCTGCGGGCGCGGCCCCCTGCGCGACTGCAACGACCGCAACGTGTGCACGCTGGACCGCTGCGACGAGTCGCGCGGGATGTGCCTGCACCAGCCGCGTGACTTCGACAACGACGGCGAGGCCGACGCCCGCTGCGTGGGCGGGAGCGACTGCGACGACTCGGACCCGCTGCGGGGTACGCTGCAGGCCGAGCTGTGCGCGGACGCCCTCGACAACGACTGCGACGGCGACATCGACGAGGCGGCCTGCGGTCGCCCCCAGCACGACCTGTGCGACGACGCGCTCGACGTCAGCGCGGGCGGCGTGTTCGCCCTCGGCACGTCCGGGGCCCGGGACGACTACGGTGCTGCCTGCGCGGGGCCCGGCCGCGAGATGGTCACGCGCTTCACCCTGTCGGACCCCGCGGACATCACCCTGCGGGCCGACTCGGCCGGCACCGCGCAGATCGACCTGCGGGCCACGTGCGGCGGCGGCGGCCTCGGGATCGCCTGTGACGCCGGCTCACCGGGCGAGATCCGCCGGCGCAGCCTGGCGCCAGGCACCTACTACGCGTTCGTGGCCAGCAGCACCGCGTCGGTGGAGCTGAGTGTCCGCGTGGATCCGCCCACGCTGCCTCCGACCAACGAGACCTGCGCGACCGCAACGAACGTCGTCCCGCCCTTCGCCATCACGGGCTCGTTCGTGGGTGTCAGCGATGATCTCGAGATCGCGTGCGGTCAGCCGCTGTCGGGGGAGCTGGTCTACACCTTCAGCGTGCCGCCGGGCCCGGCCCAGGACGCCGTGGTGGCCTTCTCCTCCACGTCCGGCGCCGACGCCATGCGCTTCTCGTTGCGCACGGGCTGTGCCGACCCCGGCAGCGAGCTCGGCTGCGTGCGCGGGAGTCCGGCGGGCGGGCGCTTTCGTTCACTGCCTCCCGGCGACTACGCGCTCATCCTCGAGGGGTCGGCCGAGCGCGAGGTGGACTTCGGCTTCGAGCTGCGCCTCGAGCCGGGCACCAGCGCGCCGCCCGGCGACGGCTGCGGCAACGCCATCGACACACCGCTGAACGAGATCGTGCACGGGACGTTGAGCGACAAGCGGGACGCCATCCGCACGAGCTGCGGCTTCTTCTACCGGGACTCGGTCCACCGCTTCGTGCTGCCCACGGCGAGCGACGTGGCCATCGACCTGCTGGCGGGGGAGAACGGGACCGCCTACGTGAGCGGCAGCCTCGCGGACACGTGCGGCCCCGTCTTCGCGCCGCCGGATGCGTTGTGCGGAGGCGGCGCCCCGGCCCAGCTGCTGCACTTCGGCTTGCCGGCGGGCGAGCACTTCCTGGTGGTGGAGGCGGCGGGCGCGCCCAACTACCAGCTGGAGATCCGTACGTCCCCGCCCACGCGGGTCACCGCCGCCAGCGGCAACGACACGTGCATGGAAGCGATCGTGATCCCCGACGTGCAGAAGGCCGTGTTCGTGGGTGACACCAGCTCGCTGGCCAACGACGTCCAGTCCCCCTACTGCGGGAGTGGGGCATCCTCGCCGGACGCCACCTTCTTGTTCGAGCTGAACGTGCAGAGCACGGTGCGCCTGAGTACCACGGGTTCGTCGTTCGACACGGTCCTGCACGTCTTCCTCGAGGGCGCGCAGTGCAGCAACTATCCCTACGCCTGCGATGACGACTCGGGCGCGAGCGGCCGCGCGCTCATTCAGCGGGACTTCCCCGCGGGCCGCTACCACGTGGTGGTGGACGGCTACGGCGCGCACAGCTCGGGGAGCTACGTCCTGACGTTCGAGCGCGGTCCGTTCCTGCCCTGAACGTCGCCTGAGCTCTCCCGGGTCGTTGCTGATGTCCGAATCGCTGGCCGGAAATTTGCGCTGCGTGTGGCGACTGCGGTACCGGAAGGCATGCGCAGTTTCGACGACGATGACAACGCAGTGGTCCGGCCCTTTCCGTTCTTCCGCGCCGGCGTCCGGGCGGATCCCGCGGTGGCGAACCGGCCCATCCTGGTTCTCGAAGACGTCCACAAGTACTTCCGCGCCGACAAGCCGACCCTGCGCGGCCTGAACCTCACCGTGGAGCGCGGCGAGTTCCTCTTCGTCACCGGTCCGAGCGGGGCGGGGAAGAGCACGCTGCTGCAGCTCATCTATCGCAAGCACACGGTGGACGAGGGCCGCATCCTGTTCTGTGGGCGAGACATCGCGCGGTTGACGCCGAAGTCGATCCCCTACCTGCGGCGCAACCTGGGCGTGGTCTTCCAGGACTTCAAGGTGGTGCAGCACTGGACCGTGTTCGAGAACGTGGCCATTGCCCTCGAGATCCTGGACATGCCGCAACGCCTGGTGCGCTCGCGCGTGGTCGAGACGCTGGAGCGGGTGGGGCTCGCGGGTCGCGGTGGCGAGCGCACCAGCAACCTGTCCGGCGGTGAGCAACAGCGCGTGGCCGTCGCGCGCGCCATCGTGACCGAGCCGGCCCTGATCCTCGCGGACGAGCCCACGGGCAACCTCGATCCGCACTTGGCCATCGACATCCTCACGCTGTTCGAGGAGGTCAACGAGACGGGCACCACCGTCATCTTCGCGAGCCACGACCACTCGCTCATCAGCAAGCGCGACCACCGCATCATCTCCATCGAGGATGGGCGCGTGTCCGAGGCGCGACGCGGCCTGCGCAGCTGGTCGGCGCGCGGGATCATCAGCGCGGTGGAGTCCAAGGGCGGCAGCGGCATCCACAAGCACCCGGTCGCGGTCTGACCCCGCACGGGCGAACTCGAGAACTTCTCCGAAGACGGTGACGCAATGGACATGAAGCAGCTGATTACGAGGGCGCGACGGGGACTCCGTGAAGAGATGCGCCTCTATCTGGTGGCCGTCTCGAGCCTCGCCGTGGCCTTCTTGTGCCTGGGCGGCGCGCTGCTGGCGCTCACCAACCTGTCGGCCATCGCGCAAGCGTGGGGTCAGTCCAGCCGCATGACGGTGTACCTGCGGGACGGCGCCGAGGCCGAGGACGTGGCCCAGCTGCGCACCCTGGTGGAGAGCCTCCCCGAGGTGAGCGCGGTGCAGACCCTCAGCAGCGAGGAGGCGCGCGCGCAGTTCCTCGAGCACTCGGACGTGGAGGCCGGCCTCGCCGCGCTGCCCGCCGAGGTGTTCCCGGCGTCCCTCGAGATCACGCTGGCCGACGGCACGGCCGCTCAGCGCTCCGCGCGCATCGCCGAGCGCCTCGCGCAGTTCCGCTCGGTGAGCGACGTGGAGACGTACCGTGGCTGGTTCAGCCGCCTCGAGAGCCTCTTGCAGGCGGGGCGCGCCATCGCCGGGGCGCTCGCGCTGCTGGTCGCCCTCTGCGTGCTGGCCGTCATCGGCAACACCATCCGCCTCGCGGTGGCGCGCCGTCGCGAAGAGATCGAGGTCATGAAGCTGTGCGGCGCCACCGACGAGTTCGTGCGCGGCCCCTTCGTGCTCGAGGGCAGCTTCCAGGGCTTCATGAGCGCGCTGCTCGCCGTCATCCTCCTGATGGCCGGCTTCCTCGTGGTGCGTGACGAGCTCGACGCCACGGTGGCGGCGCTCACCGGTGTCCGCGCGGCCTTCCTGCACCCGGTCGCGCTGGTGGCCCTGACGCTCGGCGGGGCCGCGGTCGGCGCCATCGGCAGTGCGCTCTCCCTGCGACGCTACCTGGCGGTGTGACCATGACGCGACGACTCCGAGTGCTCTTGCTGTGTTGTCTCGCGTTGACCACGCCCGTGTTGGCGCAGCCGGCCTTCGCACCGTCGTTGCCTGCCGCGCCGCAGTCGCTGGCCGAGCTGGACCAGGAGATCGCCACGCAGCAGCTGCTGGTGCAGACCGAAGAAGCGCGGCGCGCGCGCTTGGCGTCCGAGCTCACCGCGCTCGGCTCCGCACGGGAGGACTTCGAGACGCGCATCATCCGGCAGGGTCGCGCGCTGTATCGCATTCGGCGCACCGGCCTCCTGCCGGTCGCAGGTGGCTTCGAGGCCATGCTGGGACACCTCTCGCGCGTGGAGCGCCTCGAGCGCTTGGTGCATCGCGAGATCGAGAACGTGCGCGTGACCCGCGACCGCCAGATCGCCTTGCAGCGCGACATCGCCCGCTTGGACGCGAGCGCCAGCGACGCCCGCGAGCGCCTCGCGCGGCTGACCGGTGACCGTCAGCGCATGGAGGAACAGCAGCAGCTGGCCATGATGTACGAGCAGACGTTCATGTCGCCGTCGCTGCCCCTGTCGGCCGTCCCGCCCGTGCCCGGAATGGGCCTGCAGCTGAGCGACGGCGGGGCCATCGGGCCCACCTTCGCCACCATGCGCGGGCGTCTCGGGATCCCCACCGAAGGCCGCTACCGCACCACCGACGTGCAGCGCGAAGACGGCCCGGCTGTGGAGTTTCGCGTGGAAGGGGAGGCTCCCGCGCGGGTGGTGGCTGACGGCCGCGTGGCGTTCGTGGGTCGCTACGGCGCCTACGGGCTGATGGTCATCGTCGAGCACGGCGACAGCTTCTTCACGGTGTACGCAGGCCTCAGCGCCGTCGACGTGCAGAACGGCAGCGCCATCCGCATGGGACAGCGCGTGGGTCGCGTCATGGGCAGCCCGCTGCTCTTCCAGGTGCGCCGTGGCACGCGGGCGCTCGACGCGCGCAGCTGGCTGGGGATCTGAGGGAAGGGCTACGCTTGGAAGTCTCCGACTACACGTTCCGCGAGCTGCCCCCGTCCGCCAACTCGGGCGCGAATCAGACATGGGACGTGCTGGCCGACACGACGGTCGTCGCGCGCGCGGACATCTACTTCGGTGAGTCGCAGTGGGGCGTGCGCCTGATGGACAAGCTGCCGCAGCACGACGCCTCGGACCTGCTGCGCTTGGTCGCGCGCCTCCTGGTCTGGGAGTGTGGCTGCCGGGCCGACACCATCGACGTGGTGCTGGCGCGCACGGGCGAGCACTACCCGCTCATCCGCGCCGGCGCCGACTACATCTGAGCGTACTCGGCGGAGCCCGCTGCGCGACCGGGAGCCGGGGCGCGCTCGGAGATGGGGCACTGGTTGTCCCGCTCGTGGACGGCCGCCACCACGCTGGCGTAGACGTCGAGCGCCAGCTGCAGCTCGCTGCCGGCTTGGCGCGCGTCGCTGACGGTGAAGTCCACGAACGAGTCGCCACACACGCAGCGCACCACGTCCGGGCCGGCGACGGGCGTTTCCCCGTTGGTGAACGCGGCCGAGCGCAGCCCGGCTTGGGTGACGAACGCCGCCAACGCGGCGTCGAGCTGCGTGACCCGGGTGCTGGGCGTGAGGGCCAGCAGGGCGTCGGGCAGCGCCGCCCGCACGCGGGCCGTCACGTCGTTCAACGGCATGAGGCGACGCTGCGAGGCGACCATTGCGCGGTCGAACACGCCGGCCACCCGGATCAGACCCGCGAGGACCACGGCGAACAGGACGAGCGCGCCCGTGGTCTCGAGCCCGCGACCCAGCGAGGCGGCCACGGCCGCAACCGTCAGCGCGGCGCACACGCCGTACAGCGTGAGCACGGCGCGCCGATGGGTCAGCCCCAGGTCCAGGAGCCGGTGATGGATGTGGCCCCGATCGGCCGTCATGATCGGGCGATGCGTGAGCGCGCGCCGCAGCATCGCGATGGCGGTGTCGGCGATGGGCAGGCCCAGCACCATGATGGGGACGGCGATGGCCACCACGGTGGTGTTCTTGACCAGCGCGCCCAGGAGGGAGGTGGCGGCCAACACGAACCCGAGGAACATGCTCCCCGAGTCCCCCATGAAGATGCTGGCCGGGTTGAAGTTGAACACCAGGAACCCGACGATGGCGCCGGCCAGTGTGGCCGACAGCAGCATCACCATGTAGGCGTCGCCGATGTAGCCCATGGCGAAGTTGCCCAGGCACGCGAAGAACGCCACGCCGCCTGCCAGCCCGTCGAGCCCGTCGATCAGGTTGAGCGCGTTGATGATGGCCACGAACCAGAGGCACGTGGCCGGGATGGAGAGCCAGCCGAGCTGCACCACCCCCACGTAGGGCAGCAGCATCCCGTCGATGCGATAGCCGCACGCGTAGGCGAAGAGGGCGGCCAGCGTCTGCACGGCGAGCTTGGTGCGCGGACGAACCCCGCGGATGTCGTCCAGGGCCCCGAGGATGGCGACGAGCAGACCGCCACCCGCCAGGCCGATGATGCGCTGTGGCTGGGCGTAGAAGATGGACGCGACGTAGCTCTCGGTGAAGAACATGGCCGCGAGCGGGATGAAGAACCCGAGGACGACCGCGATGCCGCCGAGGCGCGGGATGGCACCGTGATGGACGCGCCGGCCGCCCCCCACGTCCACGGCGCCCAGCTTGCGGGCTACCCACTTCGCGAAAGGTATCAGCGCCAGCGAGACGAGGAAGGCGCCAAGGAGTCCGACGGAAGACGCGAGCATCGTTGAGCCTCAGCCGGCGACATCAGCGGGATCTGCCGTGTACGCGTAGGACTCCGAGCGGTAGTACTGGTTGTAGCCGTAGCCGTACGTCCGACTGTTGATGTCCACGTCGTTGACGACGCAGCCGATCATCACGGCGTCCACCGCATGCATCTGGCGAAGCGCCGCCTGCACGCTCTCCTTGGTGGTCTGCTGCGCACGCACCACGAGCATGACACCGTCCACCTGGGGCGCGATGATGGCCGAGTCCGTGACGGCTCCGACGGGCGGGCTGTCGAAGATGACCCACTCGTACGCGCTGCTGGCGGCGTCGCGAAGCGCCTTGAAGGCCGGCGTGTGCAGGAGCTCGGAGGGGTTCGGCGGCACCGGGCCAGAGGGAAGCAGGTCGAGGCCGTCCACTTCGGTGTGCACCGCAGCCTCCGCGAGCGTGCACTCGCCCAGGATCACGGACGTGACGCCCACCTTGTTCGCGATGCCGAAGGGCTTGTGCGCACGAGGGCGACGCAGGTCGGTGTCGATCAGGAGGACCGACTTGCTCGAGTGCGCGAGGGCGATCGCGATGTTGCACGCGATGGTGGTCTTGCCTTCACGCGGCGACGAGCTGGTGATCACGAAACAGCGTGATGGGCGCGCCGCGTTCATGAAGGTGAGGTTCGTCCGGATGGTGCGCGCGCACTCCGCCGCGGCCGACGTGGGCCGGTGGTGCGAGCTCAGCTCGGGCAGCTGCGTCTCGGCGAGCTTCGGCAGGATGCCGATGACCTTCAGCCCCAACGACTCCACGTCATCCACGGACTTGAGGCGGTGGTCGAGGCGCAGGAGCAGCGCAATGATCGCCAGACCCAGGATGAAACCGGCGGCAACGCCACCGCCGAGGTTGGTCATCAGCACCGGGCTGATCGGCGCCGTGGGCGGGAGCGCCCGGTCGAGGATGCGGGCATGCGTGACTTGCAGCATCCGGGTCAGGTCCGTCTCCGTGGTACGCTGGAGAACGAGCTGGTACATCTCGGCCTTGTTCTCGCGCTCCCGATTGAGCCGCTGGTACTCGATCTCGCGGAGGTTCAGGTCGAGGCCTTCGCGGTGGGCGTCGCCGACCGCGGCGCGCAGGCCGCCCTCCACGCGACGCGCCTCCTCGAACTCGCCCTCGGTGCCGAGGATGACGGAGCGCATCTCGCGCACGAGCTGCTCCTGCTGGGTGCGAATCGCGGCGTCGAGCGCGACCATCTCCGGATGGTTCGCGCCGTAGCGCACGGCCAGGCTCTCGCGCTCGGAGAGCTTCTCCACGAGGGCTGCACGCAGCTCGGCGATGGCCTCCACGTTCTCGAGCCCGGACAGGGGCGCCTCCAAGGGGTCCATGGAGAGCGCACGCCGCAAGCGGTCGGCTCGGGCAGACAGCTCGATGCGCCGAGTGCGGGCGGTGGTGAGCGCGTCGTTGAAGCCGAGGATCTGGCGCGCCACGACGTTTTGGTTCTCCTCGAGGGAGAGCGACAACACGTCGTGTTCGCGCTTGAAGTCGTAGAGCGCGTTCTCCGAGGCCTCGAGGTCCGATCGCAGCGCGGTCAGCTGTCCGTCGAGCCACTCGAGAGCCGTGACCGTGGAGCGCATGCGGTCTTCGAGCGTCTTCTCGATGTACGCGGCCGCGATGGCGTTCGCGATGTTGGCTGCACGCTCGGGGTCCGAGTCTTTGACGACAAGGTTGACCAGCCGCGTCGTGGGCACTGGCTCCACCGACAGCCGCCCCATCAACAGGCCCGCCGTGGCCTCCACGGTGGCTCCCTCGAAGTGCTCGGCCGCCTCGCCCACGTGTCCGTGGAACCCCGCATCCTCGTGGAGCGCGAGCTGCTGAACGACCCGGTCGAGGACGTTCCGGCTGGCGATGACCTGGTTCTGGGTGTCGAAGAACTCACGGCTTGCCCAGAAGTTGCCGAACGGATCGGCCACGTCTTCTACCCCGCGACCCAGAGGGCGGGGCGGGTTGGGCTCGTACTCGAGGGTGGCGACCGCGCTGTAGACACGCGGTTGCCGCGAAGTCCAAACCGCGCCGCCAACACCTCCGAGGACGCTCAGCACGAGCGCGATCCACCCGAACCGCACGAGCAAGCGCATGAACTCGCGCGGGTCGAAGCGGCGTCCACCTTCGAAGAATTCTTCCCCGCTCACGACTGCGCCTCTCCGCGCGCCGAGGGATGGGAAACGTCAGGATGACGGGTGGTTGAGAGCATAGGTGGAAGCAGACGGCGCGGAGCAGGACGCATGGAAGGGTGGGGCGCAGCCTTTGGATGCGAGACACGCCCAGGAAGTTCATTTTGCGCTCACCTTGGAACAGGCGCCAGTCCACGGGGGGCCGTGGTCAGGCGGCTGACCTGCTGTTCAGCGCTGCGGCACTCCGGGCTGTCGCGACCGTGACGACGGCAAATGTGCTGCGCGGCGGAGCGGGCCAGCCCGATCCGACCGTCTCGAACGGACACTTGGAGCAGGATCTCCGCTCCTCTACCGTTGGGGTCGAGGTCGATCGAGGAGCGGATCAGCGCGATGCCATCGTCGGGGTGACCCATGCCTACGAGGATTTGTCCGTGCCGTGCGTCGATGCTCGCCAGCGCGGAACTCTGCCCGGCCTCTTGTCGGCGCAGCTCCCGCACCAGGTCGTCCACGGCCTCTCGGTCGTTGGCCTCGCTGGCCAGGCGAATCAGGCTCCAGCGGGTGCTGGCGGGCAGCTCCGGCTGATTCCGAGCGGCCAGCGCAGCCGCCGGGTCCACCAGCACCAACACGTCCAGCCAGACGGAGGTCGCCGCCGGATCCTGCGGGTGAGCCCGGTGCAGCGCCTCGGCGCGAGCTCGTGCCTCGGCGGGGTCGGTCCGCGCGAGCGTGGTGAGGTGGCGTGCGTGCGCGGCGAAGTCGGCCGTGCCCTCCTCCACCAGCAGGCCATCGATCGCCGCCATGAACGCCGCGTCGACACCGGGGCAAGCACGCACGCGCGCAAGCGTCTCAGACACCGACTCGTCGTCCACGCTCGCGCGCTGGATGCGCGTCATGTCCGGATCTCCAGCCAAGACCTCGCAGAGCGCTTGCGTTCCCGCCCCGGCCCTCAGGCGGTCTGCTTCGCGGATCTCGCTCAGGGCCTGGTCCGGGCGGCCGATGCGAACGAGCCAGAGCGCCGCCAGTCGGTGGGGCTCGGCCCACTGGGGCGCGAGGTACATGGCCCGGTTCAACCAGCGACCGGCTCGGGGGGCGCCACGCTCGGCATAGGCATGCCCCACGAGCCCCGTCAGCAGCCCGTCCGCGGGATGGAGCGCCGCAATGTCACGCTCGATTTCGGCGAGTTGAGCCGTCGTCAGCGAGTCGGCCTGGAGTCGCGCGCGGATCGCAGCGGGGTCGTCCACGGGGAGCCGGACCGCCAACGCGGTGACTCCCAGTGCGGAGAGAGTGGCGATCGCCCAGACGTAGTGGGCGCTCTTGCGATCTTCGTACGACCGGGTCCACGCGATTCCGGCGCATGCCGCGGCGGGGACGGCGACGCCCGCCAGTTCGAGCGAGAAGTCGAAGAAGTCGTGCAGGAAAAGCATGACCAGCACCCCCGCGCCGAGGGTCGTGGAGGTCTGAGAGGTTCGAAACGCTTTCCACGTGCTCCGCGCGAACAGGGCGATCACCGACGCTGCGATCGGCATACCGAGCTCGCTCGCGTATTGAAGCAGCACGTTCTCCGGGTGGGTGTATCGGGCCAGGAATGTGGACCGGTACATGAAGGCCGGCTCGAAGGCGCCGCGCCCCGCGCCCGCCAGCCAGTGATCGAGAGCCAAGTCCGTGCTGCGGCGGAAGAGGTCGATGCGCTCGATGTCGTTGAGCGCCGTGAGGTCCCTCATGCGGTAGAGCATGAAGCCTATCGCCCCGAGCGTGGCGACCACCAACGCCACGAGGACCGCTCTTGCCAAGAGTTCCATGCGCGCGCCCGCGCGGCGTGAGAGGTACACTGCGAGGCCCGTGGCGACGAGGATGCTCAGCGCTCCGCCCCGCGAATTGCTCACGACCGCTAACGATACCGCGAGGGTGGCTCCGAAGAGCGCGAGGCTCTTCCGCATGCCGGGTTCTTCCTGGAGCCCGAGCCCCAAGCAGAGCAACGCCGTCAGCGCAGCGAACGCCCCGCGATGGTTAAGGTTGATGATCGGTCCCATCACGCGGCCGCCGATGACCGGCTCATAGAGGCCGAAGACCTTGGTGGCTCCCACAGCGGCATGGGCCAACGAGACCAACACGATGACGGTGCACGCGAACGCGATGGTTCGGATGAACCCACGCGGCCGCTGGCGCTCCACCAGGAGGCTCAGCGCCAGCACCGTGCAGATCACGTTGAGCGCCAACAGCAGGGCCATCCGCGTACGACCCGGATCACGCGAGAGAGGGACCCACGAAGGCGCCGGATCCCCCAACATGGCGGCCACGTGCACGGCGTCGTCGGCGGCCAGCGGAGAGAGCGCCTGAACCAAGGCGATGGGCAGCGGGACCGTCTGGAGCACGATCACCGCGCCAACGCCCAGGACCGCCGCCATGCCGGGTGACCAGGGCAGCGGCCGGGCTCGGTCGCTGAGGACCACCGCGAACAAGAGGACCACGCTCGAGACCGCGCTGACCGCGGAGGCCCACGGGGGGGCGCCTGCCAGCAGTAGCGGCGCGAGCGCCACGTGGACGCCCACCAGGGCCTTCGCCCACAGCTGGGGAGGGGGCTCGACCGAGCGTCGGCGTCGGCGAGCCCGGGTTCGCTGACGGCGCTCTCGAATGCTCGAGGGCGCGGCTGTGGTCTCGGTCGACATGCGTCTGGCAGGTTCCGGCGGGAGGGTAGCAGGGGGCTGCGCTCCGCACGATGCGTTTCCCGTCCACGGCTGCTAGAACGCGCGCGGTGCGACCGAGACTCCTGATGGTCATCGCCGAGGACTGGTACTTCTGGTCCCACCGGCTCCACATCGCGCAGGCGGCGCAGCGGGCCGGCTACGAGGTGGCGCTGGCCACGGCGCAGGGGGCGCTCCAGGCGCAGATCGAGGCCGAGGGCTTCCACTACTTCCCCATTCGGCTCGACCGCGGGAGCACCAACCCCATCGCGGAGGCGCGCTCCGTGGCCAGCGTGACGGCTGTCATGGCGCGCTTCCGGCCCGACGTGGTGCACTTGGTGGCCCACAAGCTCGTGCTCTACGGGTCCATCGCGGCGGCCCTCACACGGGCTCCGGCCGTGGTCTGCGCGGTGGCCGGCATGGGCTACCTGTTCATGGGGGACGGGCTCAAGCGGCAGGTCTTGCGCGGCGTGGTGCAGCAGGCCTACGGCGGCCTCGTGAAGCGGGGGGGGCGGGTCAGCGTGATCCTGCAGAACCCCGACGACCAACGCGAGCTTGCGGCTGCGGGGATGATCGACCCCTCGCAGGTCACCATGATCTGCGGGTCGGGCGTGGACACCGAGCGCTTTGCGCCCGCCCCCGAGCCGGAGGGCGTGCCGATCGTGATGACCCACAGCCGCATGC
>CAZEAA010000139.1:0-13944 GCA_964510015.1 uncultured Sandaracinaceae bacterium | reverse complement strand
TGCTTGTTTTGTGGTGTTCAGCGCGCCATGCCTCGGCGCTTCGCCATGGAAGTCTTTCCATCGGACTTGTGACGAGTCGATAGTCGTGCTCGTCGACGTGCTCGTCTATCGACTGGTCACGAGTCGTTGGCACCAAGGGAAAGTCTCGGAGGTCTTTCGTGGGCTCTGGCTGTCGATGAATCCACCATGTTTCAAGGCACTTGGGCACCCCCGGCTGAAGCGGCTGAAGCCGGGGGCAGCAAACTAGGCCCCGGCGACCAGTTAGTCCGCCCGAGGCGGACTAACTGGAAGCGAGGTTGACGACCGTTCTACCAAGGTTACCCGGACCCCACACAGGGAGGCTCCTCAGAGCCTCTGCGTCCGGGTACCTCAGGTAGAACACCCCCTGCTGTCAGCCACGTAGTCCGCGCCGACAGGCGGGGACTTTAAGCGAGTCCAAGCGTAGTTTGCTGCCCCCTGCTTCAGCAGCTTCAGCAGGGGGTGCCCCTTTCCCCTTCCCAGAAGCCAATTCGGCCTGCCGGTCACGACGAAGGACTTTGACGAGTCGATCCACGTGACCGTCAGCGGCGCGCCTGCTGCTGCCGGCGCTTCCCGAGCGCCCCGCGCACCTTCATGATCCCGTCGAACACCTTCATGTACGCGTTCGTCGCGGTGCCCGCGTCCTTGGGCTGGTAGTCGTCCACCACGTACGGCACGTACATGCTGCGGCGCATGCTGCGCGCGCCGTCGTGCGGCGAGCCCTTCACGCGGTGCCACATGCGTCCGTCGTGCACGGTCAGGTCGCCGGGCCAGGTCTCCACCATGACCTCGCGCGGGTCGTCGTCGTTGCTCACGAAGTGCACCTTGTGGAACACGGTGTCCCACGCGCTCTGCGTGTGCGTGCGCGGGATCACGCGCAGGCCGCCGTCCTCGGGACGGATGCGGTCGAAGTGGAAGCCCACGTTCAGCATGGGCCCCGGCATCTCGCGGTTGTAGAACACGTCGCGCAGCGCGTCCGTGTGCCACGCCAGGTCTGGCCGCAGGCTGCCCGGCAGGTTGACGTAGCGGTTGAACACCACGCCGTCCTTCTCGCGCGTGCCGATGCGCGCGTTCTCGCCGATCAGCCGGCGGATGGGCTCGAAGCGCGCGTCGGTCACGAAGCTCTCGAGCCACTCCGAGTAGAAGGAGGAGAAGCCCATGCGTTGCAGGAAGGGCTTGCCGTCGGCCCCGGTGCCGAACCACACGGGCACGCCGCAGATGGCCTCGATGCCTTCGGCCAGCAGCTTCTCCTCCACTCGGTCCACCTCGTCGAGCACGCGCGCCACCTCGGCCGGGCTGGTCACGCGCGCGAACACGATGCAGCCATTCACCTGCAAGAACGCGTACTGCAGCGGCGTGATGGTGTCGCGCAGCTTGAAGCGTGTGCCGATGGGGAGCTCGCTGGCCAGCTTGCGCGCATCGAGTGGCGGCAGGGTCAGCAGGTCCGACTCGTCGAACGGAGGAGTCTCGTCGGCGAAGACGCTGGGGTCGGGCATGTGCCGCGAGGGGCGCGCAGCATCGGCGTGGGCGTGGGTGGCAGTCATGGGGGCTCGCAGCATACCAGAAGCCCTCTGCGCAGGGCTTGCCCCAAACCGAGGTCGTCAGCATCCCGGCTTGGCCATCGCGCGCGGGCTGGTATGCTATGCGCCTGTCCTCCGATCAACAGCTCCGCGACCGCTCGCTGGCCGAGCGCTGCTTCGCGGTTCAGGCGCTCGTCGTGCCCTTCCTGGTGGTCTACTGGGGTGTCTGCGAGTACGCGCAGCACAGCGACGCGCTTGCGGGGGTGTTCGACGAGCGCGTGCTGCACGTCACCCAGAGCGTGCTGGTCGTCCACAGCGTGGTGTGGGGCGCGCTCATGGCGCTGACCGCGGGCTTCATCCGCCGCGGCGCGGACGGGCCCATGTGGCTCGGCCACCTCACGGTGCAGCTCTACGCGGTCCCGAACCTCTACGCGGCCTACCTGCTGGGCCCTGTGACCAGCCCCTTCATGGTGGTGATGCTGGGGAGTGGGCTGCTGGGCCTCTTGATCTTCCCGCCGCGCGTCGCGTGGATGGCGGTCGTGACCGTCTCGCTCGGCCTGGTCATCCCCGAGCTGCTGCGCCTGAGCGGCCTCATCCCCTACGCCCCGCTCTTGCGGGGATCACCGCACGACGATCCGCGCGTCACCCACTTCTGGTCGGGCTTCATGTGGTTCATCGTGGCGTCGGTCAGCGCGCTGCTGACCACGCTCTTCCACGTGCTGCTGGAAGACCTGCGCGCGCGCGAGGCGGCGCTCAGCGCCATGACCCGCACCGACCCGCTCACCGGGCTCTTCAACCGGAGGCACTTCATGGAGCAGCTCGTCCGCGAGCACGACCGCTACGCGCGCTACAAGCGCCCGCTGAGCTGCATGATGGTCGACCTCGACTACTTCAAGCGCATCAACGACGAGCACGGTCACGCGGTGGGCGACATCGTGCTGAAGGAGACCAGCAAGCGCTTGGGGCTGGCGCTGCGCACCACCGACATGATCGCGCGGCTCGGCGGCGAGGAGTTCGGGGCGCTCCTGCCCGACACCGACATCGAGGGGGCGCAGCGCGTGGCCGAGCGTTGCCGTGAGCTGGTGGGGGCGACGCCAGTGGACATCGCCGGCCGGCCGAGCGTGCCCGTCACCGCCAGCTTCGGCGTGGCCATGCTGGACACCCACACCATGCCGCAGCCGGAGGACCTGCTGCGCGCGGCGGACGCGGCGCTCTACTCGTCGAAGGGCCGCGGACGAAACCGCGTCTCAATCTCCGACGCTGGGCTCGACCCCTTCGACTCCGATCCCGTCTGAGACCAGCTCCGTGGCGAAGCGCCGCCGGCTGAGCACCAGGCGGTGCGCTCCGAACGACAGCGCGAACACGCCGAGGCCCAGCAGCGGCAGCGCAGCCTTCCACGTGTTCTCGGCGGTGCGTACGGCCGTCACGGCGCGGTCGATGGACATCACCACCACGAAGAGCGCCAGCACCAGGTAGATGGCCGGCAGCAGTGGGTAGCCCAGCGCCTTGTAGCCGCGCGGCGCGCCGTGCCGCTTGCGCAGCAGGAAGAGCGAGACCACGGCCATGGCCCCGATGATCAGCATGGCGATGCTGGTCAGCTCGAGCAGCAGCTCGAAGGAGCCCGTGAGCAGCAGCAGGCTCGCGAACGCGGCCTGGACCACCAGCGCGCGCTCGGGGCTGTCGCCCACCAGGTTGCCCATGCGCATGGCCACGGCGATGCGACCGCCGGCCAGCACCGAGCCGTTCAGCGAGCCCAGCAGCGTGATGGCGATCAGCCCCGCGATGACCACCCGGATGGCGCGCACGTCGAACAACGCCGCCGTCGCGATCCCGGCGTCCGACGCGGCGGCCAGGCCGTCCATGCCCAGCACCGAGGCGTAGGCCGCGCACACGACCATGTAGAGCGCGGTGACCAGGGCAGTGCCGCCCAGCAGGCCGAGCGGCAGGGTGCGCTCGGGGCGCGAGACCTCGCCGCCCACGTAGGCGATGGCGTTCCAGCCCGAGTAGGCGAAGTAGATGACCACCAGCGCGTGGCCCACCGCCGCCGCCGTGATGGGCGCGTGGCGCGCGGGCCCGCTGATGGGCTCCGCGGCCGCCCCGCTGCTGATGGCGAAGCCCGCCATGGCGATCATGGCCACGAGCGGGATGGCCGTGGTCCACACCTGCAGCGCCGTAGCCACCTTGGCGCCGCGCAGGTTCACGGCCGTGAGCAGCACGATGAAGCCGAGCCCGAGCACGCGACCGCTGTCAATGGAGGTCCCCCCGAGCAGCGTGAAGCGCGCGGGCACCGTGACGCCCAAGAAGCCCAGCAGGCCGGGCAGCTGGTCGGTGGCCAGGACCGACGCCAGGGTGGCGATGCTGCCCGCGAAGACGCACGAGAACAGCATGAAGCCCGTGGCGAAGCCGGCCGACGGGCCGAGCGCCTCGCGCACGAAGACGTAGTCGCCACCGGCGCGGGGGTAGCGCGCCCCGAGCTCCGCGTAGGCGGACGCGCCCGCCAGCGCGAAGAGGCCGCCTAGCACCCACACGGCGAAGAACGCCCAGGGCTCGTTCAACAGCTGCGCCACCACCGGGGGGCTCACGAAGATGCCCACGCCCAGCATGGAGCCGGCCACGATGGACAAGGCTCCGAGGGGTCCGATGACGCGGCGCATGGAGCCGTGGTCTGAAGCGTCAGGAGTGGGCAAGCAGTCTAGGCCAGGACCGAGGAGGGCCGAACGGTACTCCTTGCGGGGTTCGTTGACAAAGTGGCGGGCGTTGACAGGCGCCGGCCCGTCACGCACTCCTGCAGGGATGACCCGTCGCGCCGCGAGAGTGTTCCTGTTGCTGTGGGCGGGCCTCTGCGCCCAGGCCGTCGCGGGCGCAGCGGGGCACATGGCCACGGCCCAGACCCCCACGGTGGCGCCGCTGCGCACCCCCGAGCAGCTGGCCAGCGATGCGCGGGACCTGTGCGTGCGCGCCCAAGGCACCCGTAAACCGCTGCTGCTGACCTTCGGCGCGGACTGGTGTCCGGACTGCCGCATGATGAGCACGCTGGCTCGGAGGGCGCCGCTGGCCTCTGCGCTGCGCCGCTACGAGCGCTTGGACATCAACGTGGGGCGCTTCGACCGTCACACCGAGCTGACCTCGGCTTGGGGCATCCGGTCCATCGCCACGTGGGTGGTGGTGACGCCCGACGCCTGCAGCCGCCCCGTCACGGAGTGGACCCGCGTGGACCAGCGCACCCTCGAGCCGGCCACCGGGGACCACATCGACCCCGCGGAGCTGTCGTCCTGGCTGCGGCGTCATGCGCCGCGGCGGCCGGTAGCGCCTCCCTGAGAGACACGCGCCGATTTCCGTGATCGAACGGGGGCCGCTTTGCACTGCCTCGGCAACTGTCTTCTCGGAGGTTGCTCGTGAACCGTGTGCTCGCCCAGGTCCTCTTCGTTCTTCTGCTCGTCCCCGGCTGCGGGAGCGGTCCCAGCGACCCCGGCCCGGATGGAGGCGGGGGAGCCGACGGCGGTGTCGAGGACGCCAGCTCGGACGACAACGGCGTGGACGCGGAGACCCCCGCCGACAACGGCGTGGACGCCGACACCCCGGACGACGTCGGCACGGGCCTCGCCCCGCTCGGCGCGTCGTGCGCAGGAGCGAGCGAGTGCGACAGCGGCTTCTGCGCCGACGGCGTGTGCTGTAACGCGGCCTGTGACGGCGTCTGCGAGCAGTGCAGCGCCGCCGGCGCGTGCGAGCCGCTCGGAACCACGGTCGAGTGCCGGCCGAGCGCGGGGGCATGCGACGTGGCGGAGTCGTGCAACGGCACGGAGGGAACGTGTCCTGCCGACGCGTTCGCCTCGGGTGGCAACACGTGCGCGCCGTTCGCCTGTTCGGGGACCGCGCCCACGTGCCCCACCAGCTGCGCCAACCAGAGCGAGTGCGCGACGGGCGTCTGCGTGGGCGGAAGCTGCATCGACGCCCGCATCGTGTTCACCTCGAGCGTCGCCACCAACGGCAACCTCGCGGGGGTCGCGGGCGCTGACCTCTTCTGCCAGGCCCTCGCCAGCCAAGCCGGTCTCGCAGGCACGTTCCGGGCGTGGGTCTCCACCACGACGTCCTCCGCGGCGTCGCGCATGACCCCCGCGGCGGTGCCGTACGTGACCCTCGTGGCGGGTCAGCCCGCTGTCGTGGTGGCCGACAGCTGGACGGACTTCACCGACGAGACGCTGGACGCCCCGATCATCCGCACGGAGACCGGCGAGGTCTGCACGTCGGACCACGTGTGGACCAACACGTTCGCCGCGGGATTCGCCCCCCACGACGTCGTCTCGTGCCAGGGGTGGACCTCGGCCAGCAGCAGTGACATCGGCATCGTCGGGTCGACCACCGCGGTGACCTCGGACTGGTCCTTCACCTTGAACCGTGCTTGCGACTCACTCCAGGGGCTGTACTGCGTGCAACAGTGAGTGCAGGGACGAACCGGGGTGCCTACAGCGCAAGGGTCAGCTGAGACTGCAGCAGCAGGTCGGGGGACCGCGGTCCCTCGTGGAACCGAGCGCTCACGGCGGTCTGCAGCTTCAGCGAGTGACCGTGCACGTACACGTTCAGGCCTCCCGTGAGATCGTGCTGCGGCGCGCCGTCACCCACTGGAACCAACATGGCATAGCGAGCCACGGGCTCGACGCGTCTTCGAATCAGGTAGCTCAGCTGAGTGTGGTGACCGACGGCGCTGAGCGGCTGCCGTGCCCACTGCGGCCCTCGTTGACGGGCGATGAGATAGAACGCCGACGTGAGGGAGAGGCCGTGCGCCTTGAGCATGAAGTCCACGGCTCCGCTGGTGAAGGACGAGTGCTCGCCGTCGCCGTCGAAGTCCACGAGCGCTGCGGCGGCGACCCCGAACCGCAGTGGGCCTCCCACCAGGTCGCTCTCGCTGTAGCCGTCCAGGTCCCCGTGGTTGTAGCCGACCCGTGCCGACAGCAGCGGGTCGATGCGGTCCCCCCGAACGACTGCGCTCGTGCCAGCGAACACACCGAGCGAGTACTCGAACCGGCCCTTCGTGCCGTTGTGGAGCGCCACCCCCACGTCCACGTCGTCCCCGAAGGCGTCCCGTCCCACGGTCGGAGCGCGGTCGATCAGCGCCAGCTGTCCGGCCATGGTGATGAAGGAGCGCGAGAAAGGCACCTTGAAGCGCCCGACCCGGAGCGATGCCCGCTCGGGGACCAACGTGAAGTCCACGTTCGCGAACAGCAGCCTCGCCTCGCCTCCACCGAAGTCGACGACCAGCGTGTAGCGTACATCGCGGCTGAAGAGACTCCCGACCAAGCCCACGCGTGCGCGATTGACGAATACCTGATCGGTGGGGTCCGAACCTGCGAGGCGTTCGTGGGCGAGCTGCAGTTGGAGCAGTCCCATCAGGCGCACGCTGCTCGCACCGTCGGAGCTGCTGAGCACGAAGCCGTGCTCCTCGGGCTCCGCGGCGGCGACCGGCTGTGCCCACGCGGAGGGCACACCGGCCAGCGCGATCACGCAAGACAAGACGGCGGTCTGAGCGGAACGTCGCGCGCCCACCAGACCCACGCAGGCGGCGCTCAGCACCGAGGCCACCGCGAAGGTCACGTGCATGCCATGAGCTACGGCGGCGGGCGTCGCCGACGTCACGTCGCTCGCCCCGGTCGCCGCCGCGAAGATCGCGCCCATGGCAGAGGCCCCCGCGATCAGACCGAGATTGCGGGACAGCGCGAGCGCCGCCGAGACGACACCACGGCGCTCCGGCGCCGCGCCGCGCAGCACGCCGGCGTTGTTCGCGGCTTGAAAGAGCGCGTAGTGCGCGGTGATGACGGCGATGGCCGCCACGTAGCCCAGCACCCCGAACGACACGGGGATCATCGCCAGGAGGAGGGCGCCCGAGGCGATGCCCAGGACACCGACGGTCGCGCTGCGCGCCGCTCCGTAGCGGTCCACCAAGCGTCCCGAGGGCACGCCGCTCAGCGCGGCCACCAGCGGACCACCCGACATCACGAGGCCGACCTCGGCCATGTCGAGGGCGAGCGCGATCGAGAGGTAGAACGGACCCACGATCATGGTCGCCATCAGGACGGACGAGACGAGCCCGTTGGCCATCAGGCTGCGGGCCAGCCCTGTGTCGCGGAAGGCGCCAAACACGCCCAGCACGTCGAAGCGGGCGCGTCCGCCGGGGGCCCGCTCGCTCGCCGGCAGGGAATGCAGCGCCAAGAGCGCGAGCCCACCCAGCGGCAGGTTCAGGAAGAAGATGGACCGCCAGCCCGCATGCTCGATCAGCAAGCCGCCGAGCGAAGGCCCCAGCGCCGTACCGATGGCCGAGGTGGTCCCGAGGAGGCCCATCGCCTGGCCGGTCTTGGCCTCGGGGACCAGGTCACTCACGAACGCGACGGTCAGCGCCATCATCACGGCGGCGCCGAGACCCTGCAGTACGCGCGCCGCGATCAGGAACGCCAGGCTGGGCGCAGCGCCCGCCAGCACCGATGCCGCCGTGAACAGGAGCAGGCCACCCCGCAGCAGCCGCTGGCGTCCGAGCATGTCACCCAGTCCTCCCGCGACCAGGAGCGAGCCCGTGATCGCGAACAGGTAGGCCAGCACCACCCAGCGCACGGCCTCGAACGACGCCGTGAACTCACGCGTGAGCGTGGGCAGCGCGACGTTGGCGATGCTCGTGCCGAGCGACGACAGCAGCATGGACAGCGCCAGGCCGAGCAGGGCCGCGCGGTGATGCGACGGATGTGGGTGTGACGGAGATGGAGTGGTGCTTCGCATGGTCTTCGGCGCCTCACGTTGGGGATGCTCGAAAACTAGGCGCCCGGGTGACATGGCGGAAGACGCACGGAATGCACTCCATACGTGCATGAGACGCCATGTGTGGTCCGGCTCGTGCTAGCCTCCTCGCGTGTCGCGACCCGACCTGAACCTGCTGACCACGCTCGACGTCCTGCTCACCGAGGGGAGCGTGGCGCGCGCTGCCGTGCGCTTGAAGCTCAGTCCATCGGCGATGAGCCGCACGTTGGCGCGGCTGCGCGAGACCACCGGTGACCCGCTCTTGGTGCGCGCGGGGCGTGGCCTCGTCCCCACGCCTCGGGCCCGTGAGCTCCGTGAGCAGGTGGGTGCCGTGGTGCAGGCCGCCGAGGCGTTGCTGGTCCCCGCCGAGGACATCGAGCCCGCGCAGCTGGACCGCATGTTCACCATCCGGAGCGCCGAGGGCTTCGTGGAGACCTTCGGCCCGAGACTGATCGCGCGCGTGGCCGGCGAGGCACCGCGCGTCCGGCTGTGCTTCGTGCAGAAGCCCGACAAGGACAGCACCCCTCTCCGCAACGAGGCGGTGGACCTCGAGACGGGCGTGGTGGGCAAGGCGACGGGTCCAGAGGTGCGCGCGCAGGCGCTGTTCCGCGACCGCTTCGTGGGCGTGGTGCGAGCAGGCCACCCGCTCGCGCGCGGCAGAGTGACCGCCTCACGCTACACGCGCAGCCGACACGTGGCGGTGTCGCGGGAAGGGCGCCCCAAGGGCATCGTCGACCACGCCATGCTCGCTCATGGACTCGAGCGCGACGCGGTCGCCACCGTGAGCGGCTTCTCCACGGCCATCGCCTTGGCGCGCTCCACCGACTTGGTCGCCACCGTGCCCGAGCGTCACACCGCGGGGCTGCGCGCGGGCATGCACACCTTCCGGCTGCCGTTCGCGATGGACGAGATCACCGTTTCGCTGCTCTGGCACCCGCGTATGGATGCCGACCCGGGTCACCGCTGGATGCGCGCCTGCGTGCGCGAGATCTGCAGCGCTCGCGCATGACGGTCGCCCCTTCCACGGCGCAGGGCGACCTGCCGACCCGACGCCAGGTCTTGGCGCTGGCGTGGCCCGTGGTGATCGCGAACATCGCGACGCCGCTGCTGGGCCTCGTGGACACGGCGGTCATCGGCAACACCGGGGAGGTGTACGCGCTCGGCGCCATCGCTCTCGCCGCGCTCCTCTTCCACTTCGTGTTCTGGAGCTTCGGCTTCCTGCGCATGGGCACCACCGGCTTCACGGCGCAGGCGCTCGGGGCGGGCGATCACGCCGAGGTGCGCGCGGCCCTGGCTCGAGCGCTCGGGATGGCGGTGGTGATCGGTTCTGCCCTGCTGCTCTTGCAGGGGCCCATTGGCCAGCTGGCGTGGCAGCTGTTCGACGCGAGCCCCAACGTGGAGGCTTCGGCCGCCGAGTACTTCGCTGTGCGCATCTGGGGCGCGCCGGCCGCGCTGTGCCTCTTCGCGGTGATGGGCAACCTCATCGGACGCGGCGAGACGCGCACACTCTTGGCACTCCAGCTGTTCATGAACGGCCTAAACGCGGGGCTGGACGTGCTGTTCGCGGGGGTGCTGGGCTGGGGCGTGGCCGGAGTAGCCCTCGGCACCGTGCTGTCCGAGTGGGTCACGTTGGGTGTCGCGCTCGTGCTCGTCCTCCGCAGGCTGGCGCGTGATCACACGGACAGTGAACCGTTCTGGCCGAGGCAGCGTGTGATGAACACAGCGCGCGCGGCAGAGACCCTGCGCGCGAATGGCGACATCCTGGTCCGCACGTTCACGCTGCTGCTCGGCTTCGCGTGGTTCACCAATCAGGGCGCGGCGTTCGGCGACACCACGCTGGCTGCGAACCACATCCTGCTCCAGCTGATCAGCTTCAGCGCGTTCTTTCTCGATGCCTTCGCGTACGTGGCCGAGAGCTTCGTGGGGCGCGCCATCGGCGCCGCGCGACGGGACCTCTTCGTGCACGCCGTCCGCCGGACGAGCGAGCTGGCGTTCGTGACCGCGGCAGGACTCGCGCTGACCGTGGCGCTCGGGGGTGGCCTGGTCATCCGCGCGCTGACTGACTCGGCCGACGTGCGCGCCGCGGCGCAGGCCTTCCTGCCGTGGTGCGCCACCTACGTGCTCGTCTCGGTCGCGGCGTTCCAGCTGGACGGCGTCTTCATCGGCGCCACCGCCACGCGCGACATGCGCAACGCCGCGCTGGTCTCGGCGGGCACGTTCATCGCGGGCGGCACGCTGCTGGTGCGGCAGTTCCAGAACCACGGCCTGTGGCTCGCCTTCGTGGGCTACGTGGTGGTGCGCGCGCTCACGCTGCTGGTGCGGTATCCCGCGGTCCGCCGCCGAGCCGCACCAGCCAGCTGACCACGGCCGACCTCTCGCGGCAGGAAGCGCGTAGGAGCCACGGGGGACGCAGCGCGGGGGCACGGCGGTGTGCATCGAGGGGTCGCGTCACGCTATGCTCACGGCGCGAGGACATCGTGGAGACAAGACTCATGAACATTCGCCGCGTTCTCGTCACGCTGGCTGGGTTCGCCGCGGCGCTCTTCGCCGGCTGCGGCAGCGGGTCTCCGTCGCTAGACAGCGGACCGGTAGATCAGGTCGTGAGCGTCACGTGCGCCGAGAACAACGGCGGCTGCTCCATCACCCCCATGGTCCTCTGCGGGACGAGCGTCGCGGGCGAGGTGTTGTGCGCCGCGTGCCCCGACGGCTACACGGGCGACGGGCGCGTGTGCACGTCCGCGAGCCCCACGGACGAGTGCGGGACTGGCAGGCACAACTGCTCGCCGAACGCCACGTGCACGGACACGCTGGAGGCCTACACGTGCGCCTGCTTCGGCGGCCTCGCAGGGAACGGGGTGGTCTGCCAGAGCGGCGACTGTTTCGACGCAGGGACCGGCGTTCGGTACCGACTGAGCAGCTTGACCATCCCGACTGGAGAGCAGGCGGCCGCGGGGGACGCGGTGGGCCACAACGTGGACAACGTGGGCGACAGCTGCCGCGTGACGGACTTCGCAGGCTATGTGGACAACTCGCTCATCGGCCTGTCCGCTGCCCTGCTGGCTCTCGGTCCCGACTCCATCGACCTGCAGGACGAGATCGACAACGTGCTGAACTGCCCCGCTGGCAGCACGGATTGCACACCGCCGGACCTCTTCGTGACTGTCAGGGTCGGCACGGCCTGCGCCATCTGGGAAGTGGAGAACGGAGATGGTGACACCCTCGCGGGACCCTTCGTGGGAACGCCGCTCGAGAGCACCGGAGACTTCCGCAGCCGTTTCACCAGCTTCCAGCTGACGATGCCCTACGACACGGGAACCGGGACCGTGGACCTCGCCTTCGAGTTCACGAGCGTCATCATCGCGGGCAACGTGAGCGCGGGCTCGATTAACCTGCTCATCGGGGGCGCGGTGACCCGATCGTCGTTGGAGACGGCGGTCATGCAGCTGGTCGCGGCCCACGGCGGTGACCTCACCTTCGAGGACATCGAACCGCTCCTGCGCAACCGCTACGACGTAGAGGTCGACTACCAATGTTCCGCGCGGTCCTTCGGGCTGACGGCGGCTCTCGCGCTCGATGCTCCAGAGTAGAGCACGGGACATGCGGGGCGCCTCGGCCTATGGTGCGGCCGTCATGCTCGACCGCCGCGCTCCCTCTCGCTCTCTTGCTCGCTCGCGTCTCTGGTTCGTCGTTCGGGTCGCGGCCTCGCTCGCCGCGCTCGCGCTCGTCGCGTCGGCCTTCGCACCCGAGACCCGCAGCCAGGCGGCGTTCACCCCGCGCCCGTGCGCCAGCGCGCCGGCCGGCATGTCCTGCGTGACGGGGGCTTCGTTCGTGATGGGCGTGGACACCGACGACCACGTCTGCGACCAGCCGGGCAACTCGGACCGCGCGCCCACCACCACGCCGGCGCATCGCGTGGAGGTGAGCACGTTCTTGATGGACACCACCGAGGTCACCAACGGCGCCTACCAAGAGTGCGTGCGCGCAGGTGACTGTCCGCGGGACGGGCCGCGCTACCGCGACTTCTCAGCGCCCACGCAGGCCATCACGGGCGTCAGCTGGTTCAGCGCGCGAGCGTTCTGCGCGGCCCAGGGCAAGCGCCTGCCCACCGAGGCCGAGTGGGAGCTGGCGGCGCGTGGACCGCAGAGTGAGACGCATCCGTGGGGTAACCGGGAGGCGGACTGCACGCTGGCCATCATCCGCGACGGCACCGGCCGCTCGTGCGGGCGTCGTCAGCGCAGCAGCCGGCCCACGTCCGGTCGCGTGAACGAAGTGGGCGCGCGGCCTGCCGGTCGCTATGGCCTCTACGACATGGCCGGCAACGCCGAGGAGTGGGTGGCCGACTGGTGGTCCCCTACTTACGCCGCGTGCGGCGCCGCCTGCCAAGGCCGCGACCCGAAGGGCCCGTGCAACGGCGCGGACGAGTGCCCCGGTCACAACCGCCGCGTGGTGCGCGGGGGCTCGTGGTACTGGCCCGCGTCGCACGCCACCGGCTACCACAGGCGCCGGCACATGCCGGACAACCGGCTCATCCATCACTTCGGCTTCCGCTGCGCGAAAGACCTCCCGTGAGTGCCCTGATGCCGGCCTGAGGCTGCGCTGGGGCCGGGGTGACCCGCGCCTGCGACGGTGCGGAAGCGTCAGGGAGCGGGCGCCGGGGCCGCTGAGGGCGCAGCGGGCGGCGTCCACAGCGCGGCGAGCGGGTGCCCCTCGGGCACGGGCGCGATGGTGGGCGTGGGGCCACTGGGCTCCGCGAGGATCTCGGAGAGGCCACGCACGCTGGTGGCCGTGCGCGCCTGCACCAGCAGGGTGCGCACGCTGTCGATGGACGAGCGCTGCATCATGCTGATGGCGTGCGGGCCGGCCTCGATGCTGTAGTGGTAGTTGGGCTCGCCGTCGGGGTGCGGCAGGTTCGAGTGGAACGTGCGCAGCAGCACGCCCCGGTCGTCGAAGGGCTGCGCCATGATGTTGCGGCGGTAGGTGGGCCCGAACTCGAAGTAGGTCTCGGCGTTGCTCACGTAGAGCAGGCGCATGGGCAGGTTCGCGCGGCGGGCGGCCAGCGCCAGGTCCAACATGGCGATGTCGGCGGTCAGGTCCCCGCGCACCGGGAACACGCGCCCCTCGGCCACCAGGCCGCGCACGAACTCGTACTGGGCGGCATCGGTGATGTACGTGGGGATGCGCCGCTCGTTGTAGCGCCGGCGAATCATGTTCATGGACTCGAACAGGTGCCGCCCGGCGTTGCGCGCCGTGCGGGCCAGGGAGTCCACGTCCGGCGAGCTCGCGTAGTGCTCGCGCACCAGGGCGATCAGCGCGTCCACGCGCTCCTCGTCGAAGGCGGCCACGAACTCCTCGGGCGTGGCCTTGGCCAGGAACACGGCGGCCACCACGCGGTGCGTGGCCGTGATCTCCCCGTCGAAGTCGAGCGGCACCAGGATCTCGGGGCGCGCCCAGCCGGCCAGGAGATACAGCTGGTCGCTGCCCACGCCGGACATCACGCCGCCCAGGTCGGTCACGCGCTCGCGGTAGACCCAGTGCGACAGCTCGTTGGTGCGGTAGTAGTGGCTCGAGCGGATGATGGCGCGCGGGGCGGGGTCCGAGCGGATGGCCTCGAAGTGCGCGCGCACCT
>CAZEAA010000138.1:0-13971 GCA_964510015.1 uncultured Sandaracinaceae bacterium | reverse complement strand
CTTCACGTACATCCAGACCATCGACCCGCACGTCCCGTACGACCCGCCGGCCGAGTACCTGCGGCGCTACGACGCCCGCGCCGACTACGCCGGCCAGGTGCGCCCGCGCATGACCGGCGACCTGCTGGTGGGCGCCAAGGCCAACCCGCCCACCGTGGTCTTCGACGAGAGCGACGTGCGGCGTTTGGAGGCCCTGCACGACGGCGAGATCTCGCAGCACGACCACTACTTCGGGCGCTTCCTGGCGAAGCTCGAGGAGCTGGGCCTGGCCGAGGACACGCTCATCGTGGTGGTGTCCGACCACGGCGAGGAGTTCAACGACCACGGCTCGTGGGGTCACGGTCACTCCGTGTACCAAGAGCTGCTGCACGTGCCCCTCATGTTCCGCCTGCCGGGCCGCATCCCCGGCAACGTGCGCGTCCCGCACGCCGTCGGCACCGTGAACATCGCCGCGACGGTCACCGACTTCCTCGGCGTGCCCGGCATGCCCACGCAGCAGGGGACCAGCCTCGCCAACCACATGCTGGGCGTCAACGCGCCGGGGCCCCGCGTGGCCTTCAGCGACTTCCAGGACGAGCGTCGCGTCATCACGGCGGGCCGCTGGAAGTTCATCCTGCGCGGCAACCTGACCTCGACCTTGTTCGACCTGCAGGCCGACCCGCGTGAGCGGCAGCAGCTGCCCGCCGGGCAGAGCCCCATCGCGGCGCGCTTCTGCCGCGTGATGCTCTCGCAGTTCCTCGGCTCCACCGACCGCGGAAACTGGACCAGCTCGCACCAGGGGCGCGGGACGCAGCTCGAGCAGAGCAACGCGGTCATGGACGACGAGATCCAGGGCCAGCTGCGCGCCCTCGGCTACGTACAGTAGGCGCCGAAGGGCAGCGACCTGACCCGACCGAGCCCGGTCACCGAGAGGTGGCTGGGCTTCGTCAATTGGGGCTCGAGAGAGAAAACGGTGGTCTGATGGTCCGCATTTACTTGCGTCTGGGGTGACTTTCCGTATATTTCGCATACCCTAAATAGGGACTCGTTAGTCCCTTGATAGATTGAACCCCCATGACGAACTCCGATGATGCAACCCGTCTCTCCCGAAACCTCGGTGAGCGCAGTGGCACGAGCCTCGGGCGCTACGAGCTGGTGCGCCGAATCGGGACCGGCGGCATGGCCGAGGTCTACGAGGCGGTTCATCGGGGACTGAAGAAGACCGTCGCCATCAAGGTGTTGCTCCCCGAGGTGGCCGGGAACGCGGATCTGCGGGCCCGCTTCCTGCGGGAGGGCGAGGCCGCGTCGCGCATCCAGCACCCGCACGTGGTGGACGTGACCGACGTCGCCGAAGACCGGGGCGTCCCCTATCTGGTCATGGAGCTGCTGGTCGGCGAGCCGCTCACGGCGGTCATCGAGCGCAGCAAGCGTCTGGAGGTGCCCCGCGCGCTCGACATCCTGCTGCCGATCGCGGCCGCCCTGACGGAGGCGCACCGGCGGGGCGTGGTTCATCGCGACCTGAAGCCCGACAACATCTTCATCGCCCGCACCGCCAACGAGAAGGTGGTCCCGAAGCTGCTGGACTTCGGGGTCTCCAAGATGACGACCGCGGGCGTGACGAGCCACACGGCCGCCTCGTCCGTGCTCGGGACGCCGCACTACATGGCCCCCGAGCAGGCCCTCGGCGTGGCGAACGTCGATGCGCGCGCGGACCAGTACGCGTTCGCGCTGGTGGTCTACGAGTGCATCACCGGCGAGCTGCCGTTCGCGAGCGACAACATCGTGGCCCTGCTGCACGAGGTCTCGCGTGGGGTGCAGACCCCCCCTCCGCCTACGTGCTGGACCTGCCGGCGTCGCTCGACACCATCCTCCTGCGCGCGCTGTCGGCCAACCCCGAGGACCGCTACACCGACCTCGCGGAGCTGACCAGCTACCTTCTTCCCTTCGCTTCGCCGCGCGCGACGCGCCACTACCGCACGCTCTCGAATCAGGAGTCGGGAGAGTGGCGTCCCACGTCCGAGCGGCCACAAGCCTCCGAGATCACGGGGGACTTCACGTTTCGGTCTACCAAGCGCCAGCGCTTGGTCGACCCGTCGGCGACCACCGACTACCCACCCGCCAAGTACCCGACGCCCACGGTGGTGAACAAGATTCCCTTCGGCTTGCGGGAAGACGCCCTCGACACCGCCACCTTTCGGCCCCCCGAGCGGCGTGCCTCGGCGACCTTCCAGTGGGTCGCGCTCAGCGTCGTGCTGGCCATCGCGGCGGGCATCGGAGCCTGGGCGCTCCGCTCGCGGACGGTCGGTCCCCAGCCACCGGCGCTCGTGGCGGATCCCGTCCCGGCCAGCCCCGCGAGCGGAACCGCCGGCGTTGCCCCCACAGTCGCGCCCGCGGGCCGCGCGGAAGGAGTGCCGACGCGCATCGTGGTGGTGGCTTTCCCGTCGGACGCGGTCGTCGAGCTGGACGGAGTGGTGATGGGACAGGGCAGCCTCGACCACACGCTCGTGCTCGATGGTCGCGCACACCGGCTGGCGGTCTCGGCTCCCGGCTACGAGCCGCAGAGCCTCACGTTCTCGACCCAAGTCCCCCCGGCACGCATCGAGCTGAGCCGCGCGCGCCGCCGCTCGTCATCGATGGCCAGCCCCCACACGTCCCCCGCGGCCGAGGAGCCGCACGTTCCGTCGCGACGTCCGGCGGACCACGAACTCCGAGACGAGAGATAGAGATGCCCACCATCCCCTGCCAACGCTGCGCTTACCTGCGCGGTGCGACCGCGCTCGCCCGCATCACGATGCTCCTCGCCGTGGTGCTGTCGCCCGTCCTGCTGGAACCCCGCGCCGCGCACGCGGACGGGACGGCGGACGAAGCCGACCTGCACTTCCGCCTCGGCAACGAGGCCTATCGTGCCGGCGACTTCAGCGCGGCGCTCGAGCACTACCTCGCGTCCAACCGGCTGGTGCCGAACCACAACGTGGTCTTCAACATCGCGCGCGCCTACCAGCGCCTCGACATGTTCCCGGAAGCGTATCGGTACTACGCCTCGGCGCTGCTGGCCGAGACCGATGCGGAGGCTCGCGCCCGCATCGAAGCGTCGCTCGCGGAGCTCGCCAGCCGGGTGGCGCTCGTGGACGTGGAGTCCGACCCGCCCGGCGCCACGGTCTTCATCGACCGCATCGATCTCGGCTCGGTGGGTGAGGCACCGCGCACCCTCGCGCTGCCGGCGGGCACCTATCGCATCCTCGGTCGCCTCCTCGGCTACCACGACGCGACGAGTGAGCCGGTGCGCGTGGGCGTGGGTCAGCGCGTGACGGTGCGCTTGGCGCTCACGCACATCGTCGGCACGCTGGCCGTCACGGGCCCGGCCGGCGCCGAGGTGCGCCTCGATGCCGACGACGGTGACGTGGCCTGTGTGCTGCCGTGCGAGCTGCCCGTCCCCCCCGGCCAGCACGTCATGCACGTGTTCGCCCCTGGGTTCGAGCCGCTGGTGCGGGCCGTGACGGTGCACGAGGGGAGGACCACCCGAACCAGCGTGTCGCTGAGCGCGGAGACGGGGTCCGTGGTGGTGCGCTCCGACGTGGAGGGAGCGCTCGTGCAGATCGACGGCCGCACGGTCGGCTTCACGCCGGTGGTGGCCACCGGCATCGCGGTGGGTGAGCGCGTCGTCCGCGTGAGCGCCCGAGGCTACGAACCCGAAGAGGCCGTGGTCACGGTGACCACCGACCGCCAGGTGGAGCTCACCAGCGTGCGCATGCGGACGCTGCGCGAGGTCAGCGCGGCGTCACGCGAAGTGGAGAGCATCGAAGACGCGCCCGCCTCGGTGTCCGTGATCTCGGCCGCCGAGATCGAGGCCTTTCGCTACCCGACGCTCGCCGAAGCGCTGCGCGGTCAGCGTGGCTTCGCCTTGACCTCGGACAGCATCTACTCGAACGCGGCGGTGCGCGGGCTCGGGCAGCCCAACGACTACAACAACCGGCTGCTCATCTTGAGCGACGGCGCGACCATGAACGAGAACATCCTCCAGCAGGGGTTCATCGGGTACGACGGCCGCGTGGATCTCGGAGACGTCGAGCGCATCGAGATCGTGCGCGGCGCCGGCTCGGTCTTGTATGGAACCGGCGCCGTCTCGGGTGTGGTCAACATGGTGCCCGTCGCCCAGGATCTCGAGACCTCCGCGCGCTTCGAGCTCTCGCTCGCCGACGGGAACGTGGGGCGGGCACGCGGCGGCTTCAACGTGCGGCTGCGCGACGACGCGGGGGTGCGCGGGTCCGTGGCCGTGGCGCGCTCGGGCGGTCGCGACGAGCTGCTGGTCTTCGACATGGACGGAGACGGGACCACGGAGCGCAACCGCGCCGAGGGCGTCGAGCGCTTCGAGGCCGTGACCGGCGCCATGCGCGCGTGGGTGGGGCCGCTGGTCGTGCAGGCGTTCTACACGGCGCGCACCATCTCGATCCCCACGGGCTCCTTCGGGACGTTGTTCAACCGGCCGGAGAACAACTACGACGACCACCGTGGGCTCCTCGAGGTGCGCTTCGAGCCGCGCCTCTCGGAGAAGGTGGAGCTGCGCACGCGCGTCCACGCGAACTACACGTACTTCAACCTCGACTACCTCTACCCCGGTGAGGACGAGCCGACCATGACCGCCTTCGATCAGCCCTACGGCGAGACCTACCACGGTGTCTGGCTGGGCGGCGAGGCGCGCCTCGTGGCGCAGGTGGTGCCGACGCTTCGGCTCACGGCCGGCGCCGAGGCGGTGCACCACCCGCTGGTCAGCATGGTGGTCACGGAGGACCAGCTGGACGGGACGCGCGACAGCGTGCTCGACGAGCAACGCAAGTTCACCACCGTCGCGGGCTACGCGCTGTTGGACTGGGAGCCCGCACGTGCGCTGCGCATCTCCTTGGGCGGCCGCGTGGACGGCTGGCTGCTGCCCGCGCCGTCCGAGAGCTTCGTCTCGTTCAACCCCCGCCTGGCGGTGATCCTGCGGCCCAGCGAGCACGACACCCTGAAGCTGCTGGCAGGGCGCGCCTTCCGGGCCCCGAGCACCTACGAGCAGATCTATCAGGACGGCGGTCGCACCACGCTCGCGAGCTCGTGCTGCGGTCCCACGCTGCGCCCCGAGACCCTCTGGTCGGGCGAGCTCGAGTACACCCATCGTTTCGACGACGAGTGGTCGCTCTTGTTGTCCGGTCATGCCCAGTTTGCGCAGGCCTTCATCGAGTCACTGCAAGTGCCGGCCGCGAACGACCCGGAGATGCTCGGGCTGACCTTCTTCGCCAACAGCGACGCGGACCAGCTCATGGTGGGCGGCGACGTGGAGCTACGCCGCGAGCTACGCGACGGCTGGATGCTCGCCGCGCAGGCGGGTGGGCTCTCGGCGCGCTACGTGGACGCGCCCGAGTTGGAGGGCGGGACCGGCAGCCCGAGGGTGCCCAACGCGCCGTATCTGTTCGCGTCGGCGCGCGCCATCTTCCCCATCTTGGACCGCCTGCTCCGCGGTGCCGTGCGCCTCAGCGTGGAGGCCCCGCGCCGCATCAGCCTCGAGACGGACGACACCACGGGCTGGGCGGTGCTGGCCGACGTGGTGGTCAGCGGCAGCGTCGACGACCTGGGCATCCGCTACGCGGTGGGCGTCTACAACCTCTTCGACTGGGACTACCAGGTGCCCGTGTCGCCCTTCGCATCGTCCACCATGCCGCAGCGCGGTCGCCGCTTCATGATGTCGCTGGGCGTGGACCTCTGAGCCCACAGGCGAGGCGCGTCAGGGGGGGCTCGGCGCCTCGGCCGGGGCCACGCGCTCCGGTGCCCGCAGGGGCAGCACGATGCTCACCGTGGTGCCCACCTCGCCGCGTCGGCTCAGGTACTCGATGACGCCGCCGTGCGCGCCCACGATGCGGCTCACGATGGCGAGCCCCAGTCCGGTGCCCGACGCCTTCGTGGTGAAGAACGGCTCGTTGGCGCGCGAGCGGACGATGGTGTCCATGCCTTCTCCGGAGTCGCGCACGCGCACGCGCACGGCGGGGGCACCACCCAGCTGCTCGAGCGCGCCGGAGATCGCCAGTGAGCCGCCGCCGGGCATGGCCTGGAGCGCGTTCTCGAACACGTTGATGAACACGCGCTCGAGCAGGTCGCGGTCCCCGTCCAGCGCTTCGGGGAGGGCGTCCAGCTCGAGGCTCAGCTGCAGCTGCTCGCTTCGCGGGGTCGCGCGGCGCACGCGGTCGAGCGAGTCTTCGATCAGCGCCCGCAGCGAGATGGCCTGCGCCTGCACGGCGACGGGGCGCGCGTACGTCAGCAGGTCGCCCACCAAGCGGTTCAGGCGGTCGGACTCGTCGTTCAAGATGGTCAGCAGCGTGGCGCGCACCTCGGGCGTGTGGTTCGCGCGGCGCAGCGTGCCCACCGCGTTCTTGAGCACCGCGAGCGGGTTGCGCACCTCGTGCGCGATGATGGCGGACAGCTCACCCACGGCGGCCAGCTGCTCTTGGTGCACCAGCTCCTCCTGCACCTGACGGCGCTCCTCGAAGGTGCGCTTGAGCTCCTCGGTGCGCGTGGCCAGCTCGTCGCCCGTGTGCAGGAAGCGCTTCAGCAGCATCCAGCTGACCAGCACCGTCCCCACCGCCGACGCGTGCTCCAAGACGGTGAACGTGCGGATGCGCAGCGTGCTGATGGCCACGTCGTGGAAGAACGCGGGCACGGTGACGAAGCCCGAGATGGCCAGCAGGCGCAGGTCCGATCCGTCCGGGGGGCGCTTCAGGGTGCGATGGGCGGTCACCAGCCCACACGCGCTGGTGATGGCGGCCCACACCGCGATGAGCGGCGAGGCCGCGAGCGCCATCCCGGGCGGCACCTCCACCCAGGTCGCGCGGAAGGGGACGTTGTCGGCCGGGTCCACGAACACGCCGGCGAGCGTGAGGGCCATGCCGAACACGCACGTGACCCACGCGATGGTGACCACGCGATCCCGCGGGCGCCCCATCAGCTGGTGCGCGAACGCGACGAAGGCCGACGTGGTCCCGCCGATGGCGTAGAGGCGCATGTCGAGCGCGCGCCCGAGCTCGGCCTCGTCGGTGGCCGCCGCGAGCAGGTGGCAGCCGAGCGCGTAGAGCGCCAAGAACGAGCTGAGCAGCGCGAAGCCGAGGTACTCGTCCCCGCCGCGCCGCCGCAGCAGCAGGTAGAAGTACGACGCCGCGATGAACGTGTGCACCGCCGCCCACCCGAGGGGGAGTGTGGTGTAGAGGCTCACGCGGGCGCCTCGCCGGGGTTGCTGCGCCGGCCGTCGCCGGGCGGAAGCGGGATGGCGCTGACGCGCTCGGCGGGGAGCACCAAGGTCACGCGCGTGCCGGCGCCCGACTCGCTGCGGATGCGCAGCTTGCCGCCGTGGTTGGTGACCACGCGCTCCACGATGGCGAGCCCCAGGCCCGTCCCCCGCGGCCGGGTGGTGAAGAACGGCTCCTTGGCGCGCGCGAACACCTCGCTCTCCATGCCGTGCCCGGAGTCCACCACGTGGATCTCCACCGCGGACAGCCCGCGCAGCTGCGTGGTGTGCGTCTCGAGACGCAGGTTGCCCCCTTCGGGCATGGCCTGCGCGGCGTTCTCCACCAAGCTCACCAGGGCTTGCAAGAGCAGCTTCGGATCGCCCTGCACCGTGGAGGCTTGCGGGTGCACGTCCACCACCACGTCGAGGGGCGCGTCGGCGTCCATGGTGCCGCGCGCGCGGTCGACGGCGGTCTCCAGCAGCACGCCCAGATCCACGGGCTCGGACTGCGGCACCACCGGGCGCGCGTAGGCCAGCAGGTCGTGCATCAGCCGGTTGAGGCGGTCCGTCTCCTCGTCGAGGATGCCCAGCAGGGTCAGTCGGTCTTCGTCTCGTGTGCGCTCGCGCCGCAGGCCCGACACGGCGTTCTTGATCACGGCGATGGGGTTGCGCACCTCGTGCGCGATGACCGCCGAGAGCTCGCCCACGGCCGCGAGCTGCTGGCGGTGCACGAGCCGCTCCTGGATGCCCTGCAGCTCACTGTGGCTGCGATGCAGCTCCTCCGTGCTGTGCTGGAGTGCGCTCTCGGTGTTCACGAAGCGGTCGAGCACGGCCGCCGTCATCGCGCCGATGGTGGCCACGCCGAGCAGCTCGGTGAGCATGTAGGAGCGCACCCCCATCAAGCGCGTGGCCATGTCGTGCGACGCGAAGGCCCACGTCAGGCACCACGCCACCACCACGCGCACCAGCTCCCGGTGGGCGCGGGCGGCCCGCACGAGACGCGTGACGCCGTGCAGCGCGAGCGCGAGCGTTGCGGTGAAGTAGAGCTGCCCGGGCACCGTGATGTAGACACGCGGATAGCTCGCGGCCGGGCCGCCCAGGTCGATCAGGCGCGGCAGCGGGGTGGCCGACACGAAGGCGCCGATCGCCACCAGCACGAGGCCCACCGCGTACCAGGCCAGGCGCGGGCGCATCTGGCGCGGGTCGAGGCCGAGCACCACGCTGCTGTACTCGTAGAAGCCGCCCATGACGAGGATGGCCGCCGCGCCGCCAATCTGCGTGGCCAGCATCGCGACGCTGCGGGTCTGCGCGCCGAGGATCATCACGTTGGAGAGCGAGAGCACGCCGAAGCCCGCCGAGACGATGGCAAACCAGAGGTGCTCCTTCTCGCGCGCGCGGCCCCGGTACAGCAGTCCGTGATAGATGGCCGCGTACGCGAAGACCGCCGCCAGCGCGACGCGCAGCGAGATGGCTCCGCTCATGGCAGAGCGCGCTCGGGGACACGGTGAGGCCTTGGCAGCACGGTGCCCCACTATACCGCCAATCCCCCGGGCTCCGGCCTGGCTTCCGCCCGGCTTCGTCGCGAACTTGCCGGTGGGGGGCGTCCTCGCGCTACCCTGATGGGGTGAAGCACGATTGGTCATTGGTCTTGGGTGCGGTGGCCGTCTTGGCGACCCCCGCGCTCGCCCAGCGGATCGAAGTCCGGAACGCCCACGCGACCGGCGACTATGCCGGCGTGGCCCCCGAGAACCAGCACACGCCTCCTCGGCACGGCGCCGTGCGGCGCTCGCAGGGCGGCTCCTTGATCACGTGGCCCGGCTTCCAGATGCGCGCCGACGGCGGCTCGCGCTTCTTCTTGCAGGTCAGCCAGGCGCCGCAGACCGAGCTGGCCCGCACCGAAGGCCGCGTGGAGCTGCTGGTGCGCGGGACGGCCACGCACGTGCGGAACACCCGGCGTCCGCTCGAGACGCGCTTCTTCAACACGCCGGTGACGCGCGCCCGCATCGAGCGCCGCTCGCGAGACCTGGCCTTCGTGTTCGACCTGCGCGCCGACGTTACGCCCACGGTGTCGCAGCAGGCCGGCGCCAACGGCTACCACTTCGTCATCGTGGACTTCCCCGCGGGCACGTACGTGGAAGGCCCCGCGCAGCCGCCCGTCCCGGTGGCTGGCGGAGCGTATCCCCGTGACGAGTCTGCGTCGGAGACCGCCGCGCCGTCGTACGACGAGACGCCGGACACCGAGTCGCAGGCTGTGCCGCCCGCCCACATGCGCGACGAAGAGCGCCCGCCCGGCATGTGAGCGTTCGTGGCTCACCTCCCGTGCCGTGCATGGGAGGTGTCGTCGCGGCCCGCGCCCTCAGCGCTGCGCCGCGAACTGGTCGGCCGCGTCGTCCAAGCGCACCCACGGATAGCCCATCGCGCGCACCTCGCGGATGGCCGCCCGCAGCGCCGCCTCTTTCTGGGCGAGCGGGACGCGCAGGTCCGGCTGGTGCGGCGCGAGCCACGTGAGCCCGTCCGCTTCGGCGTCGGCCAGGTCGATGCCGTGCAGCTCGAGGTTCACGAGCGGGCGCCCAAGCATGGCGCGCGAGAGCGTCTTGGCCACCACCGGACCACCCAGCACGAGGCTCGTCCCTATGTACGGCAGCCGTGCCGTGAGCGAGTTGGTGACGCCGATGGGCAGCTGCAAGAGGCCGCGCCCTCGGCGCCGATACGGGCGCGCCATGCGGTACGGGTCCGCGCTGGCCAGCCGCACACGAGGGTCGTCGAGCACGCTGCGGCTCACGCGTACGCGCGCCCGCATGGCGCCCATCGCCCGCGCTTTCGCGCTGGAGTAGGCGGGGCAGGGGAACACGCTCGAGTCGTAGCGGTACCCCAGCTTCACCAGCTTCTCCACCACCACGTCGCTCAGCGTGTAGCCCGGCGCGCGGAAGCCGTGCGGCGCGAACCCGGTGGCCTCGGTGATGACCGCGTGCGCCTCGGCGATGTCCGCCTCGATGTCGCTCGCGTCTCTCCGCGAGAAGTCGTAGCGGTGGTGGAACGTGTGGTTGCCCAGCTCGTGCCCGGCGTGCACCAGCCCGCGCAGGCGCTCGGCGTTCCCGGGGGCGGCCACGTCGCGGCCGATGACGAAGAACGTGGCCCGCAGGCCCTCTTCTTCGAAGAGCCGCACCAGGCGCGGCAGCGCGCGCTCGTAGATGGCCTGCTGGGAGGCGGCGAGCTGCGCACGCACGGCGGGGTCCGGGCTGTCGAGCAGGCCGTGGATTGCCGCGTAGCAGGGCACCTCGTCGAGGTCCACGCTGATGGCCGCGACCGCTCCGCGTGGCTTACCGAGACCCATCATGGCGCGTCCCCCCGCATGGGCTCAGCCGCGGATGCGGATGGCGATGAAGAGCCGCGCCAGGTTCTTGAGCACGTTCGGCACGCGCCGCGTGAGCCCGATGCTGGGCGGGCGCTTCTCGAGCACGCGCACTGGGATCTCCAGCATGCGCACGCCGCCGCGCTCGGCCCGGATGACCAGCTCGCTGGCGAAGAGGTCCTTGTCCACCAAGCAGGCGTTGGCCACGTCCACCACCGAGGCGCGGCGGAAGGCCTTGAGGCCGTGCGTGTCCGTGCCGCGGAAGCCCAGCGCCACGCGCAGCATGCCGTTGATGACCACGGTCCCCATGCGACGAAACAGGGGGCGCTCGTCGCTGGCGCCGGCCATGACCTTGCTGCCCACCACGAAGTCGGCCTGGCCGCTCTCGAGGGCCTCGAGCGCGCGCCGGTAGAAGTCCGTGTCGCACAGGTCGATCTCGTCGCAGATCACGAACTCGCCGCGCGCGCCGATGATGCCGCGGCGGAGGGCCAGGCCGTAGTTGGGCGCGCCCACGCTGCGGATGCTCACCTGCGGGAAGCGCGCGGCCAGCTCTTCGCCCACGGCCACCGTGCGGTCGGTGCTGCCGTTCTCGGCCAGGCACAGCTCGTACGTCCAGTCGAACTCGCGCAGGCGGTCGATCAGATCCACCACCGCGGTCTGCAGGATGGCCTCTTCGTTGTAGACCGGGATGATGATGGAGACGCGAGGTTGCGGAGCGGTCGTCATGGGCGCCAGGCAATGTTCCGCACCCGCGCGCGTGGGTCAACCTGTTCGCCCGGCCCGTCTACACTAGGTCTCGCGGGTGGTGGTGGCACGAGCACGGGGACTTGCCGTCGTTCGCGCCGGCACGAGGGTTGCGCTATGAGGTCGCCACTATGAGTACGCTGCGCTCGGTCAAGGGCATGAACGACATCCTCCCCAGTGAGGTCACCGCGTGGCGGCACCTCGAGGAGACGTTCCGCGCCATCGCCACCGCGCACGGCTACGGCGAGGTGCGCACACCCATCGTGGAGCCGAACGCGCTGTTCGTGCGCTCCATCGGCGACACCACCGACATCGTCGAGAAGGAGATGTACACCTTCGAGGACCAGGGCGAGAAGCTGCTCTCCCTGCGCCCCGAGGGGACGGCCTCCGCGGTGCGCGCCTTCGTGCAGCACTCGGTGCACGCGCAGAGCCCCATCACCAAGTGGTTCTACATCGGGCCCATGTATCGCCGCGAGCGGCCGGCCAAGGGGCGCCTGCGTCAGTTCCACCAGATGGGCCTCGAGGTCTATGGCGACCCGGGTCCGTTCGTGGACGCCGAGATGATCGACATGGCCGTGGGCTTCCTGGCCGCGCTCGGCATCACCGAGGTGGAGGTGCTGGTGAACTCGCTGGGCGGGGCCGACAGCCGCGCGGTCTATCGCGACGCGCTGCTCGCGTTCCTCGAGCCGAAGCGCACCGAGCTGTGCGCCGACTGCCAGCGCCGCATGGAGAAGAACCCGCTGCGCGTGCTGGACTGCAAGGTGCCCACCTGCGTGGCGCTCGTCGTGGGCGCGCCGTCGCTGCTGGACCACCTGAACGAGGCCGACCAAGCGCACTTCGCGGGCCTCAAGGCCGCGCTCGACGCGTTGGGCACGCCGTACCGCGTGGACCCGTCCGTGGTCCGCGGGCTCGACTACTACACGCGCACCATCTTCGAGGTGAAGGGCCTCGGCGGTGATCTCGGCGCGCAGAACACGCTGCTGGGCGGCGGCCGCTACGACGGAATGGTCAAGAGCATGGGCGGGCCCGACGTGCCGGCGCTCGGCCTCGGCATGGGCATCGAGCGTCTGCTCCTGGCCATGCCCGAGACACCGGCTGCGCCTCCGCCGGACGCGTTCATCGTGGCCCTGCGCCCCGAGCACCGCACCGCCGCGCTCCTGCTGGGCAAGCAGCTGCGCGCTGCTGGTCTGCGCGTGGAGAACGACCTGCGCGGCCAGTCGCTCAAGAGCCAGATGCGCCGGTCCGACTCGCTGGGCTCGCGCTTCGCGCTGGTGCTCGGCGAGAGCGAAGTCGCCGCCGGCACCGTGCAGGTGAAGGACCTGCGCGCGTCCACGCAGGTGGAGTTGCCCGTGGGCGAGGCGGCCGCGGTCATCCAGGCCGCGCTGCGCGGCTGAGCCTCAGGGGACGCCGTTCGGCAGGTTCCAGTACTCGTCACTGGGCTCGTTGAACGGCGTCCAATCGACATCTACGCGCGTGCCTGCGCCGCATCGGACAGCGCATCGACATGCTCCCCGGCTTTCTGGCATGGTCCGCAACCGTATGACCCTCGTGGTGCACACCCGCGCGCAGAACCAGTGGATCGCCAGCTGGCACAACGTGATGCTGCTGAGCTTCACGTCCACCGCACAGACCACGAACCTCATCGACGGCGAGCGGGTGTCTTACAAGCTGCTCGAGAAGTACCCGCGCTACGCCACGATCTCCATCGTGGACAGCAACAGCCGTGTGCCGGACGCGGAGATGCGACGCCTGTCGTCGGAGTCGCTCACGCGCACCGCGAAACACCAGGTGGGCATGGCCACCGTGCTGGAGGGGGACGGCTTCTGGCTCGCCGCCTCGCGCTCCGCCCTCGCGGGGCTGCTCTTGGTGGTGAAGAGCCCGCTGCCCCACAAGGTCTTCGCCACCGCCGCCGAGGCCACCCGGACGAAGCACCAGCGCGTTTGCGCACCGCGCGGCGCCAGCGTTCAGCCCGCTTCCGCGCTCAGCTGCGTGGCCTGCTCTTCGTACTTGGACGGACAGCGGGGGATGATCTGGTCGGCCAGGAACGTGCCACGCTCGTCCATGCGGCCTTCCACCACCACCTGGATGTCGTAGTCGTCGCGGAAGGTGTCGGGCACCACGCAGCGCGGGAACTCCACCGGCATCTGCTGGCCGTCGCGCTCGATGGTGAAGCGCCACTCGCACGGCGACTCCCGGAACTGGATGGAGCCGTGCTGCAGCTCGCCCTCCACGCGGATGCGGCGATCGCCCTGGGCGCCCGCGAGGGCCTCGCTGACGGTGACGGAGTAGGTGGCCACCTCGGAAGCCTGGCTGAACGCCAGGACGAGCATGGCCGCGCCGAGCAGGCCGAAGACGGTGACGATCTTCACACCGGAGCTGAGGCCGGGGCTGGGGGCCGCGGGGCGCGCGGCAGCAGCGAGCTCGCCGACGGGCGTCGAGGCGTCGCCGATGGGCTCGGTCGCGGGGTCGGGGGAGATCTGGTCGGGGCCGCTCATCTCCCCCGAGTATGGGGTCGGGTGTCGCGGGATGCCAGCTTCGTTCTGCGGGGCGCCACGGTTACGGCTACGACCACGCTCACGCCGTCGTAGGCGTCGACGTCTATCGACTCATCACAAGTCCTGGGTCCTGCGGAGCCTATGAGCAGAGG
>CAZEAA010000137.1:0-14022 GCA_964510015.1 uncultured Sandaracinaceae bacterium | reverse complement strand
GGAGGCGCTCGCGGTCGTGTTCATCTACGACTTCGCCTACTACTTCTTCCACCGCTATCCGCTCCACGAGTGGAAGCTGCTTCGCTGGGTGCACGCGGTGCATCACGCGGCCCGCAACCCGCGCACCATCGACAGCCTGCTGCTGCACCCCATCGAGACGGTGGGCGGGCTCAGCCTGCTGTTCGGGTCCATCGCGGCGGTGGGCGGCATCCACCTCTACACGTTCGCGGTCATCTTCAGCACCTACGCGGTGTTCAACATCCTGAACCACGCCGGCGTGAACTTCCCCTTCTTCCCCTTCAAGACGCTGGGCGATCTGGCCGTGAAGCACGACCGTCATCACCACAGCATGCTGAGCGGCAACTACGCCTCCATCACGCCGCTGCCCGACATCGTCTTCGGCACGGTTGCCTGAGCTGGGCCTGAGCGTCGCTGCGCGCGGCGCGTCGGGGCTGTGCTAGCGTCACCGCCCCCATGTTGTTGCAGACCGCGATCCTCCTGGCCGCCGCCGTCCTGTGTGTTCCGCTCACCAAGCGGCTCGGCCTCGGCACCGTGCCAGGCTACGTGCTGGCCGGCGTGCTGATCGGCCCGTCCGTGATGGGCCTGGTGCACGACGTGCACGAGACGCTGCACTTCGCCGAGTTCGGCGTGGTGATGCTGCTCTTCCTGATCGGCCTCGAGCTGGCGCCCGCGCGCCTCTGGGCCATGCGTGGACGCGTGTTCGGGCTGGGCACGCTGCAGGTGGTGCTGACGGCGCTGGTGTTCGCCGGCGCAGCCATCGCGCTCGGGCTTGCGCCGGCGCCCGCCGCGATCGTGGGCATCGGCCTCGCGCTGTCGTCCACCGCGTTCGTGATGCAGCTGCTGGCCGAGAAGCGCGAGCTGGCCACCAAGCACGGGCAGGCCTCGTTCGGCATCCTGCTCTTCCAGGACCTCGCCGCCATCCCCACGTTGGCCGCCATCCCGCTGCTGGCTGCGGAGGCCGGCGCCGAGAGCAACGGCGCTCTCGTGCAGCTGGGCCTCGCGTTGGGCGCGCTGGTGGGCCTGGTGGTCGCAAGCCGCCTGATCCTGCGGCCGCTCTTCCGCATCGTCGCCTCCACGCACAGCCACGAGCTGAGCACCGCGCTCACGCTGCTGGTGGTGGTGGGCACCGCGCTCGCCATGGAGGCCGCCGGGCTCAGCATGGCCCTCGGTGCGTTCCTCGCCGGTGTGCTGCTGGCCGACTCGGAGTACCGCCACGAGCTCGAGGCCAACATCGACCCGTTCAAGGGCCTGCTGATGGGTCTCTTCTTCATGGCCGTGGGCATGAGCGCCGACATGGGCGTGCTGCTCACGCGGCCGCTCGCCGTGCTGGGCGTGGTGAGCGCGCTGGTGCTGGGCAAGGGCCTCGTGCTGCGGGTGGTGGCCCGCAAGGCCAAGCTCGAAGGGGCCGCCGCGTGGAGCCTCGCGGTGCTGCTGGCGCAGGGCGGTGAGTTCGCGTTCGTGCTCTTCGGCGCCGGGGCCGAGACCGGGCTGCTCGAGCAAGCGCTGGTGGACCTCCTGATCGTGTCGGTGACGCTCTCCATGGCCATCACGCCGGTGCTGGTGCTGCTGCGCGACGTGCTGATCAAGCGCATGGAGCAGCGCGGCGAGGTGCGCCCGTTCGACACCATCGAGGGCGAGAACCCGCGCGTGATCATCGCGGGCTACGGGCGCTTCGGGCAGATCGTCAGCCGCACGCTGCGCGCGCGCCGCATCCGCTTCACCGTGCTCGAGAAGAACCCCACGCAGGTGGACTTCGTGCGCCGCTTCGGCAACCTCATCTACTACGGCGACGCCGCGCGCATCGACCTCCTGCGCACCGCAGGCATCGACCAGGCCGAGGTGTTCGTGCTGGCGGTCGACGACCCGGAGGAGTCCGTGAAGGTGGCCGAGGCCGTGCGTCACGCGTACCCGAACCTGCACATCGTGGGGCGCGCGCGCAATCGTCCGCACGCGTACGCGCTGATGGGGCTGGGCATCAAGGACGTCATCCGCGAGACCTTCCACTCGAGCCTGGAAGCGGCTGCGCTCACGCTCGAGGCCGTGGGGCTGCCCGCCGTGCAGGCCCGCGAAGCGGTGGAGCGCTTCCGTGACCACGACGAGCAGGCGGTGCGCGACGCCTTCGAGCACCGCGGCAACGAGACCATGTTGATCGAGACCGCCAAGCGCAGCGCAGAGGCGCTGGAGAAGCTCTTCGAGGAGGACGCCGCGAGCGCGTCCTGATCCCGGTAGCCTGCGCTCAGCGGTAGCCTGCGCTCAGCGGTAGCCTGCGCTCAGCGATAGCCTGCGGCTTGCAGCTCGAACAGCTCGGCGTACTTGCCGCGCGCCGTCAGCAGCTCCTCGTGGCTGCCCGCTTCGGAGACGGCGCCGTGCTCCAGGACCAGGATCCGGTCGGCCATGCGCACGGTGCTGAAGCGGTGCGAGATGATCACGGCCGTCTTGTCGTGGCTCAGCTCCTTGAAGCGCTGGAACACCTCGAACTCGGAGCGCGCGTCGAGGGCGGCCGTGGGCTCGTCCAGGATCAGCACGTCGGCGTCGCGCATGTAGGCCCGCGCGATGGCGATCTTCTGCCACTCGCCGCCGCTCAGCTCCACGCCGGTGCGGAAGCGCTTGCCGATGACCTGCTCGTAGCCGCGCGGCAGCTTGGCGATCACCTCGTCGGCCAGGCTCTGCTCGGCCGCCCGCTTGATGCGCGCCTGATCGGCCGCAGCGTCGATGCGCCCCACGGCGATGTTCTCGCCCGCGCTCAGGTGGTAGCGCACGAAGTCCTGGAAGATGACGCCCACGTGCGCGCGGAGCTCGCTGAGGTCGTACTCGCGCAGGTCGTGCCCGTCCAAGAGGATGCGCCCCTCGTCTGGCTCGTAGAGGCGCGCCAACAGCTTCACCACCGTGGTCTTGCCGGCGCCGTTCTCGCCCACCAGCGCCAGCACCTGCCCTGCGGGAAGCTCGAAGCTGAGATTGCGGACGGCCCAGCGCTCGGCGCCGTCGTAGCGGAAGCCCACGCCCTCGAAGCGGAAGCCCTCGCGGATGGGCGCGGGGAAGGGGCGCGGGTTCGGCGGGGACACGATCTCGGGGCGCACCAGGAAGAACCCGAAGAGGTCGTTCAGGTAGAGCGCCTGCCCGGCCAGCGCGGAGAAGCCGCTCAAGAGCCCCTCGAGCAGCGTGCGCAGCCTCCGGAACGAGGCCGCCAAGAAGGTGAGGTCGCCGATGCTGAACTCGCCTCGCAGCGTGCGCCACGTGATGACGCCGTAGGCCGCGTAGTAGCCGAGCGTGCCCACCCCCGTGAGCAGGCTGCCCCAGCCCGCGCGGCGCAGCGCGAGCCCGCGGTTCTGCTCGTACAGGCGCGCAGCCAGCACCCGAAAGCGCTCCACCAGGAAGGCGTGCAGCCCGAGGATTTTAACTTCCTTCGCGGTGTCCACGCTGGCGCCCGTCTGACGCACGTAGTCGAGCTCGCGCCGCTCCGGCGTACGCCGAAAGTCCAACGTGTAGCTCTCGGCGTTGAAGTGCGCCTCGCCCAGGAACGCCGGGATGAGGGCCAGCAGCAAGAGCAGCATGAGCCAGGGCGCATAGACCACCATGCCCACCGCGAACGAGAGCACGGTGACCACGTCCTGCGCCTGCCCGAACAGCTGGCCCAGCAGCGGCGTGCGGCCGATGGTCTGCCGGCGCGCGCGGTCCAGCTGGTCCTGCAGCTCGCTGTCCTCGAAGTCTTCGAGGTCGAGCGTGGCGGCGTGCTCCATGACCCGCTCGCCCATGGCGTTGCTGTACTGCTCGGACAGCAGACCATCCACCAGCGAGACCACGCGGCCGAGCACGTCGGCCAGCACCGCGAGCCCCAGCTCGAGCGCCAGCAGCGTCCACAGCGGGTGCAGCAGCGGGCTCGTGAGCGCGGCGCCCAGCTCCGTGGGCAGGCCACCCGCTTCCACGCGCGCGATGACCTCGTCGATGATCAGCTTGCCCACGTAGAGCGTGGCCACCGGCAGCAGCGCGCGCAGCAGGCGCAGCACCGCGCTGGCCACCGTGAGCTGCCGGTTGATGCCCCACACCAGGCGCAGGAACGGGGGCACGTTCGCGAGCGCGGCGAAGCGCTGGCGGAAGCTCTTCTGCGGGGCCGGCGGCGGCATGATGGGCGGGTGCGGGATCACGAGGCAGCTTGGTCGACGTCGACGGCCGAACGCTACGAGAACGGTCGAGCGGCGGCTACGGGATCAGCACCGAGGCGCCGGTGGTCTCGCGCGCCTCGAGCGCCCGATGCGCCTCGCCGGCGTCGCGCAGCGGCCAGCGCTGGTGCACGGGCACCCGCAGCGTGCCGCTGGCGATGGCGTCGAAGAGCCGCGCGGTGGCGTGCACCAGCTCGGCGCGCGTGGCCACGTAGTCGAAGAGCGTGGGCCGCGTGAGGAAGAGCGAGCCGTGCGACGACAGCGACAGCACGTCGAAGGGCGCGGGCGGCCCCGACGCGTTGCCGAACGAGACCAGCATGCCGCGCCGCTCGAGGCAGCCGAGCGAGGCCGTGAACGTGCGCCGGCCGATGGAGTCGAAGACCACCTGCACGGGTCCCTGACGCCCGGCCGCGCGCACCTGGGCGGGGAGGTCCTTGGCGTCTTCGCTGGTGTCGATGACCACGTCGCGGCAGCCGTTCAGCAGCGCGGTCTCGGCCTTGGCTTCGGAGCCCACCGTGCCGATCACCTCCACGCCATACGACGCGAGCCACTGGCACAGCAGCGTGCCCGTGCCGCCCGCCGCTGCGTGCACCAGCACGCGCATACCCGGCGCGAGGGTCTGCACCCGATGCACCAGGTACTCGGCCGTGAGCCCCTTCAGCAGCGAGGCCGCGGCCACCTCGTCGCCGATGGCAGCCGGCAGCACGACGCAGTGCTCGGCCGGGACGTTGCGCGCGCTGGCGTACGCGCCGGGCGGTCGAGACAGGTAGACCACGCGCTCGCCCAATGAAAACTCACGCTCGTCCACCTCCTCGCCGACCGCCGTGATCACCCCCGCCGCCTCGAGGCCGATGCCGTGCGGCATGGGCAGCGGATAGAGCCCGCTGCGGTGGTAGACGTCGATGAAGTCGAGCCCCACGGCATGCTGGACGATCTGCAGCTCGCGAGGTCCGGGCGGCGCGAGCGTGATGGGGTGGCTCCCGAGGACCTCGGGGCCTCCCGGCTGCGTGATGCGAATGGCGTAGTGCTCGGTCATGGTCGTGGTCTCGCGCGCTAGAGCCCGCAGAGCGCGTTCAGGATGTCCACGCGCTCCTCGCGAGCGCCGGTGGCCAGGTCGATCACGGTGAAGCGCTTCGGCGACGTGTAGGACCCCATGTCCGTGTCGCTGTTGATGTGGATGGCGCCGAAGAGGATCACGTACTTGCAGGTGTAGCGGGTCAGCGCGACCAGCTCCTCGATGCGCTGGTCGATGGCCTCGTAGATCACCTCGGTGGCCTCTTTCAGGGGCAACTCCGCGCCGAGGATGCGCTCGCGCTCCTTGAACAGGATCTGCTCGAGCGTGTTCATCTGGTGGTCCAGCTCGCTGACGCGCCCGTCCACGATCTGGTCACGCGAGAGCTTGCCGAGCGCGCCCTTGGCGGCTCCGCAGCAGCTGGTGGTGCGCGTCTGCCCGCGCCGGTGGTTCTCGCCCACGGCGCCGTCTTTCGTGATCCCGATGTGGGGCCCGAAGTAGATGGCCACCGCGCCCTCGTCCGGCACGTGGCTCGCGAACGCGCCCATGCCGGTGAGCCCGGTGAAGGGGAATCCGTCGAGCCCACCCATCTTGAAGGGCCCCAGGAACTCGGCCGCGCGCGCCGGGTACTGGATGCTGTTCACGTCGTCGCTGCAGATGCTGTCGGCCAGCATCACCTGCGACGGCTCGATGTCGAGGGTGCCCTCCACGAAGTCGATGAAGCGGTTCACGGCGTCGACGGTCGTGAGGGCGTTCGGGTAGTGCTGGCGCATGATCGCCAGTTTCTCGCGCTTCTTCATGATGGCTCCTGGCGTCGGGTCGTCGAGACGGAAGACGGTATCATGCCCACCCGCGCCCGGGCCTTCTGGTACAACCTTGGACATGACGCTGCCGGGCTGGACCACGTTCTCCTTCACTCACGACGGCCTCACGCGGGACGTGTATCGGCGCGGCAGCGGGCCGGGTGTGCTGGTCATGCACGAGATCCCCGGCATCACCCCGCGCGTGGAGGCGTTCGCCCGGCGCGTGGCCGACGAGGGCTACACGGTGTTCATGCCGGACCTCTTCGGTGAGGTGGGCAAGCCCCTGGCCCCGGGCTACGCGCTCGGCCAGATGGCGCGCGCCTGCATCCGTAGCGAGTTCGCGGTGCTGGCGAGCCGCGGCAGCAGCCAGGTCACGCGCATGCTGCGGGCCCTCTGCCTGCGCCTGCACGACGAGGCCGGCGGCCCCGGCGTGGGCGCGGTGGGCATGTGCCTGACCGGCAACTTCGCGCTCGCGCTGATGGTGGACCCGTGGCTGATGGCGCCCGTGCTGTCGCAGCCGTCGCTGCCCTTCCCCACGGACAAGGAAGCGCGCCGCGGCCTGCACGTGAGCGACGACGATCTGCGCGTGATCAAGCGGCGCACGCGCGAAGACGGCGTGACGGTGCTGGGCCTGCGCTTCACGGGCGACCCGCTGTGTCCCAAGGCGCGCTTCGACCGCCTGCGCGACGAGCTGGGCGCGGGCTTCGAGGGCATCGAGATCGACTCGCGCCTCGGGAACCCCCACGGCATCTCGCCGCTGGCCCACAGCGTGCTGACCGAGGACCTGGTGGACAAGGCCGGGCACCCCACGCAGCGCGCCCTGCACCGCGTGCTCGCGCTGTTCGACGAGAAGCTGCGGGAGCCCATGCGCGCCGCCGCGCGTGACGCCTGAACGACCGATGCGACAATCGGGCGGAGAAATGGATTCCGCGTTACACTCGCGCGATGTTTTCGCTCCGCTCCTGTCCCGCCCGGCCGCTCGGCTGGGCTGCTTGGTTTCTCTCGCTCGCGTTCGTGGCCTCCGGCTGCGGCGATGACGGCGGCAACGACGACGCCGGCGTGCTCGACGAGGGCGTCGCGGACGAAGGCACGGAGGACGGCGGCGGACCCATCGAGGTACCGCCCGGCCCCTGGTTCGACCAGGGCGACGAGGGTGTGAGCAACCCGCTCGCCGCCACGGCCACGCAGGCGCTGGCCGGGCGCGCGACGGCCGACATGCTGCCGCCCTTCCACTCGAACATGCAGGCGTGGGCCGCGGGCGACTTCATCTTGGCCAACGACAAGGTCGCGATGGTCATCGAGGACGTGGGCCCGTCCGACAACTACGACCCGTGGGGCGGGCGCCCCGTGGGCATCGCGTTGGTGCAGGACGGCGAGCTGTTCGAGCCGGGCAACTTTGGCGAGTTCTTCGTGTTCCTCGGGCGCATGAGCGTGGTCACCCAGTTCGTGGGCGTGATCAACGACGGCACCAACGGCGAGCCCGCGGTGATCCGCGCGCAGGGCCGCCCCGCCGGCACGCCGTTCCTCGAGGCGCTGCTCGGACGCGTGCTGGGCCGCGACTTCAGCCGCATCCCCACGGCCATCGACTACGAGCTCGCGCCCGGCGCGGAGCACGTGGACATCTACGTGACGCACACCAACTACGACACCTTCCCCTCGAACGGCGGCGGCCTGCACGGCTTCATGTACGGCCCGCGCATGCCCGTGTTCATGGTGGGCCACGGCTTCAACGCCGAAGAGAACACCCCCATGCTCGCGTTCGACGACGACATCGCGACGAGCTGGGCCTATCGCATCCCGGACCAGGACATGCGCTTCCTGATCGCGCCCTCGGGCTTCACGGGCATGTCGGCGGCGGGCTACGAGATCGCGGCGTCCACCGAGACCCGCCGCCACTACACGCGCATCTACATCGGCGGACGGGGTGTGGACGGAGTCCTCGCCGCCGCCGCGCGCACCGAGGGCGTGAGCATGCGCGCCATCACGGGCACGGTCTTCGAGGCCGACGGCACCACGCCCGCCGCGGGGGTGCGTGTGCACGTGGAGGAGCTGCCGGCCACGGGCTCCCCGGTCTATCTGACGCGCACGCTGACCGCGGCCGACGGCACCTACACGGTGCACGTGGGCGCGGACGCCAACGTGCAGCTGCGCACCTTCCGCCGCGGCAACGCCGTGGTGGGGCCGCTGACGGTGTCGGCGCCGGACACCACCCAGGACTTCACGCTAGCCGCCACGGGCAGCATCCACGTGGTGGCCACCGACCCGGACCTCACGTTCCCGAACGACCGCATCCCCGTGCGCGTTCAGGTCTTGCCTGCGGGCAGCAGCACCGTGCCCAGCGTCCCGGGCAGCTTCGGCGAGCCCGGCATCGTGGGCGGACGCCTGCACGTGGAGTACGCGACGGGGCACGGCGGCAGCAACGCGCTGGGCGAGGTGACCTTCCGCGCGCCCCCCGGTGACTGGGAGGTCGTCGTCTCGCGCGGGCCCGAGTACGAGCTCTTCCGTCAGAGCATCACCGTGGTGGCGGGTGCCACCAACGACGTGAACGCCGCCATCTCGCGCGTGATCGAGACGCCGGGCGTGATGTGCGCCGACTACCACGTGCACACGATCCGCAGCAACGACGCGGAGGACGACCCCTACGTGAAGCTGCGCTCGGCCATCGCCGACGGCCTCGACATCCCGGCGCGCTCCGAGCACGAGTACGCCGTGCTGACCGACCCGCTCATCGTCGAGCTGGGCCTCGGCGCGTGGGGCTACGGGCTCAGCTCGCTCGAGCTCACGAGCTTCGAGCTCTACGGTCACTTCGGCGTCATCCCGCTCACCCCCACCGCGGGCGTGAACGGCGGCACCGAGCCGTGGCAGACCTATCCCTCCGCCACGGACCCCGACGCGCCCATCACGTTCCTCACGCCGCCTCAGCTGTTCGACAACGCCCGCGCGCGCCCCGAGGAGCCGGCCGTGATCATCAACCACCCGCGCGGCGGCGCGAACTACTTCGACTACGTGGGTCTCGACAACCTCACGGGGCAGGTCGAGAACCTGGCGGCCTGGGACACCGAGTTCCGCATGATCGAGGTGTTCAACAGCAGCAGCTGGAAGGCCGACCGCAACGGCACCGTGCGCGACTGGTTCGCGCTGCTCAACACGGGCCGCCCCATGTTCGCCGTGGGCAGCAGCGACTCCCACGGCATCGACGGGTCGCCCGTGGGCTACCCGCGCACCTGCTTGACGCTCGGCACCGACGACCCGCGTGCGCTGAACGACGACATGATCCGCGACGCCTCCAACAACGGCCACAGCTACGTCTCGGGCGGCGTCTACATGGACGTGAACGTGCCCACCGGGAGCACCGGCAGCCTGGGCGAGACGGTGACCAGCGTGGGGGCCACCGTGGGCGTGGACGTGCGCGTCCAGATCGCGAGCTGGATCCAGGGCGACTTCGTGATGGATGTGATCATCGACGGCGAGGTGGTCGAGACCCTCGACATCGACGACGTGGTCGCGAACGAACGCTACGACGACACCGTGAACATCCCCGTCGGCGCCGCCGGCAGCTGGGTGGTGTTCGCGGTCTACAGCAACACCACGACGACGCTCGCGCCGGTGCATCCGGGCCGTGAGGTCTTCGCGGTCACGAACCCCATCTTTCTCGAGCGCTGAGCCGACGCCAGGGTCCTCTCCGGCTGCTATCCTCCGTGCATTCGGAGGATAGAACATGCGTAAGAACGTTGGGTGGGTGGGGTTGATCGGAATCGGGGTCTTCGGCGTGGCCGGCTGCGGGGGAAACAGCACGGTGCCGCTCGACTCCGTGGGGGACGAGTTCGTCGGCGCGCTGTGCGACCAGGTCCGTCACTGCCCAGACATGTGGGGTGAAGATCTGGGTCTGGTCGTCAACCTCTTCGAACGGGGCACGGACGGCGCTTCGTGTGAGGACTTGCTGAGCGGCCTGCCCGCCTTCGGCCGCACGCCTGCCGAAGCCGCGGGCGTGGACGCGGGCACCATCGACTACGACGCCGCGCAGGCACGTCGCTGCGTGCAAGCGATGGTGGCCGACTGCATCCCGTTCGGGCGCCTCGAAGCGGTGGAGGAGTGTCAGGGCATCTTCACCGGCACGCTCGAGGCTGGCGCGGACTGCCAGGCGACGAGCGAGTGCCAACCTTCCACGTACTGCGCGTTGACCTCGTCCTGCTCGGGTGAGTGCACCGCCCAGGTCGGGGTGGGCCAGGGCTGCCTCGTGAGCGACCAGTGCCGCTCAGGCAACTGCGAGTTCGACGGAGCCGAGCGCATCTGCGTCGAGTACACCATCACGCGGGGCGCGAACCTCGGTGAAGCGTGCGGCAACGTGGACGACGACGGGTCGACGCGCACGTTCGCGGTCTGCGCCGACGGGCTCTACTGCCGGGAGACCCCCGCCGGTGGCGTGTGCGCAGAGCCCGTGGAGGCGGGTGGCGACTGCCAGACCAACGAGGTCTGCGAGGTCGGGTACTTCTGCGCCGGTGGCGTGTGCCGCACGGTCACCTTCGCCGACAGCGTGGGCGACGCCTGCGGCGAGGCTACGTACACCTTCTGCGACGCCACCCAGGGACTCGCGTGCGACGGCAACACCGAGCGCTGCGTGTTGGTGGGCGACGGGTCGGAAGACTCGCCGTGCTCCTACGGAGGCGACGAGTTCCTCTCCTACTTCGCGTGCGACGACGGGCTGTACTGCAACAACGCCGCAGATGTCCCTGTGTGCAGCAGGCGCCTCGAGCTGGGCGAAGGATGCGACTTCGATGGCCAGTGTGAGACGGGCTACTGCGTGAGCGGCGAGTGCTCGGAGCCCACGCTCTGCGAGGCCTTCGAGCTCTGATCGGCTCCGCGGGTCAGCCGGCTGGCCGGGCGCGCTCCGTCATGAGGCGCTGCTCGGCCAGGTAGCGGTCGTGCATGGCGAGCGCGCCCAGCAGCACCGCCACAGCCAGGATGCCGCCCGCCCCGAAGAAGGGGCGCAGCAGCGACGGCGCGCCGCCCGACAGATCGAGGGCGGTGCGCGTCAGCGTGATGAGCATGGACCAGAAGAGCGCCACGGCCATGACCGAGCCCGCGCGCACGCGCAGGTAGACCAGCGACGGGGTGAGCAGCACCCCGAACGCGAACATGGCGAGGGCCCCCAGCAAGGGAGCGTCCGCGAAGTGGAAGATGGCCGAAGGCGCCATGTAGAGCCCGAACAGCACGCCGATGCGCAGCGAGCGCTGCCAGTAGCCGCCCGGCATCTCGCGGAACAAGAAGCCACGGAAGCCGGCTTCGAGGGCCAGCGCCGGCAGCAGGTTGATGGTCAGCGACGCTGGCAGCCCGCGCACGATCAGCCAGAACGGGTGCCCCGGGGGATGCTCGCGCAGGTTGGTCTCGAACTGCGCCAGCTGGTCGGGGCTGACCCCCGCGCGCTTGTAGGCGATGTACTGCTCGAGGGTGTGGATGGGCTCGACACCGCTCAGCAGCCAGCCGAACCCGAGCCCCACCAGCAGCAGCAGCGTGGGCGTGAGCCAGGCCAAGCCCCAGAAGCGATTGAACCCGAACGTGATGCCCAGCGCCTCGCGCACGGGCCGCTTCAGCACGGGCCCCGTGAGGAACAGCGCGGCCAAGAGCGGCGGGAACATGTGCCAGTAGTAGGCCGCGGCTGAGAAGCCCCGGAACTCGTCGGCCGGGAGGTTGGCCGTGAGCAACAGGACGAACGGCGTCCACCCGCCGAGCACTGCCAGCAGGAAGAACGCGGCGACCAGTCGCGGCTGCGTCAGCTTCACCCGAACGCTATTCGGTGGCGGCGTCGTCGTCGCCCGGGTTGGCGAGCTTGCGCGTCCACAGGATGGCGTCCTGGCGCTGGTCACCGACCAGCACGCCCTGCGCCAAGAGGCCCGTCTTGCGGAAGCCGCAGGCCAGGTACACCGACGCCATCTCCACGTCCTCGCTGGGCGTGAAGGCGAAGCCGGCCACGATGCCGCGGTCCTTCAGGACCTCGCACATCTCCATGAGCGCCCAGGACACGGCGAGCAGGCCGTCGTGGTCGTCGGGGCGGCGCAGGATCTCCACCAGCGAGTGACCGAAGCAGTCCTCGTACTCGGCCGAGATGTAGTTCACCGGCGCCTTCTTGTAGCTGCACGAGTAGTACATGCGCGCGGCGTCGCGGCCGAAGGCGTCGAACGCGCCGAAGCCGGTGGTGGTCTTCCAGAGCTTGTCGCGCTCCTTCAGCGCCTCTTCTTCCTCCACCTCCTGGACCATGGCGTTCTTGGGCTTGGGGTCCAGGGTGTCGAGCGTCTTCTTGGCCGACGCGATGGTGCGGTCGGCCACGCGCATGTCGCGCTCGCTGACCTCGACCGAGGCCACGCGCTCACCGATGACGCAGCCGCAGAGGTGACCGTCGCTGCGCTTGTAGAAGCCGGGAATGGTGCCTTCGCGCACGAAGCCCACGCGCGTCCAGCTGGACACTTCGTCCTTCTCGACCAGCGTGATGACCTTCTGGATGCCCTCCTGCTTGGCCACCGACTGGATGTACAGGCGCTTGGCCGGGAGCGCGCCGGCGCGGAAGTCCACCACGCGGATGAAGCGCGTGCGGCGGTTCAGGATGACGCACAAGTAGGCGCTGTCGCTGCGGAAGTAGAGTTCCTCCACGGCGGGCTTGCTGGGGTCGCGCTGCGGCAGCGTGGGGTTGGGGCGCGAGGCCACCTTGGCTGCGGGCTTGCCCTTGCCCGCCTTGCTCTCGGGCTCCGGCGCGGGCGGCGGCTCGGACGGACGCTTCTCGCGCTTGGCCTCCACCGGCTTCGGGGCCTCGGCCGCCTTCGCGGGCTTCGCGGGGGCCTTCTTCGCGGGGGCCTTGCTGGGCTTCGGCTCGGCCTTGGGTGCCTTCTCGGCCTTCGCCTTGGCCGGGGCCTTCACCGGCGTGGGCTTGGTGGACGACTTCTTGGCGGGCTTGGCCGCAGCCTTCGGCGCGGCCTTCTGGGCCTTCTTGGGAGCAGCAGCCTTCGCCTTCGGCTCGGCCTTCACCTTCGCGGGCTTGGCCTTGGGCGCCGCCTTCGCGGGCTTGGACTTCGCAGGAGGCGCGACGGTAGCCTTCTTCTTGCTGGCTGCTTTTTTCGTGGCCATCAGCTCGAACCTCTCAAGATTGCGGAATTCCTCGCACTTACGGGTCGCGCAAGATACGTCTGGTGCTTCCGCATGTCAATTGACGTTGCGGCGGCGAATTGGCCTACCAAATCAGCTGCACCCCGAAGTCCGAGAGGGCCTCGTCATGGCCCAGGATGGGGAGGTCCTCAGCCGGCGAGTTCGGATTCCGGCAGGGGGTCGAAGAACGCCCTGCCCAGCTGTCCAGCGAGCCAGCCGGACTGCCGTGGCGGCAAGGTCTCCAGCGGACAGAGGCGAGCAAAGGGCTTTCCACCCTTCGAGATGATCACCACTTCGCCGTGGTGAGCACGCTCGAGGAGCTTGGACAGCTGTGCCTCGGCCTCTTGGACGTCGATCACATCGTCGTTGGAGGGAATCGAGGAAGTGTGACCATCTGATTGGCCTCGTCCAACCGTGACGCGCGGTGCGGCACCTGAAAACGCAAGTAGGGCGCCCGTACATGGCCGCTTGGCAGGCCCGGAACACGAGTAGTCGGACCACCAGAGAGCAGCCACCCTGTGGCCTGCTTCCCCCCGTCCAGGAGTCGACCACCATGAAGTTCAGCATCTCAGTCGCGATGAGCGAGGCCAACCAGTACATCCCCCTCGCGCAGGCCGCCGAGCGCATCGGCTACCACGCCATCGTGCTGCCGGACTCGATCTTCTTCTCGGAGGAGGTCTCGGCGCCCTACCCCTACACCACCGACGGCAAGCGCATGTGGGGCGCGGAGACGCCGTGGATGGACCCGTTCGTGGCGGCGGCCGCGATGGCTGGCGCGACCGAGAGCATCTTCTTCTACACCAGCGTGGTGAAGCTGGCCGTGCGCAACCCCGTGCTGGTCGCCAAGCAGGTGGGCTCGCTGGCGGCCATCACCAACAACCGCTTCGGCTTCGGC
>CAZEAA010000136.1:0-14116 GCA_964510015.1 uncultured Sandaracinaceae bacterium | reverse complement strand
GCCACCAGCCGGGCGCGCGCGGCGGCGATCTCTTCGCGGCGTGGGCCTCGCACCACGGCACGGCGGCGCGCATCGGCGAGCGCGGCAGACGCCGCGTCGGCCTGCGCCTGCCGCTAGGCGCGCTCGATCTCGTCGGCCGAGAGTCCCCCCGAGGTGCTGGCGGCGCGCGTCCTCGAGAGCTGGCTCGAGGCCAGCGTGGCGCGCACGGTGGCGACCTCGGCCTCGGCGTTGGCGGCGTCCACGTCTTCGGAACGGCTGCCCCGCGTGAGCCGCGAGAGCTCGGCTTCGGCCGCGGCGATCTCGGCGTCGGCCACGGCGACGGCGGCCTGCTCCACCGCGCTCTCGAGCTCCACCAGCACGGCGCCCTGCTCCACGTGCTCCCCCTCGCGCACGGCGATGCGCGCGATGCGTCCGGCCACCGCCGCAGCGACCTTGGTCTCGCGGTCGCGTGGCTCGACGATCCCGTTGCCGCCCACCCACTGGCCGGAAGGAAGCGGATCGGCGTCGTCGTTTCCGGGCACCACGCGAGCGCCCACCTCGCGATCCTCGGCCCGCACGCGCTCGGGCGATGGCGACGTCAGGTAGCGCGCGATGTTCACGGCGAACATCACGAGCAGCAGCGTGCCGAGCACGGGCAGGAAGTACTTCTTGAAGCGTGTCATGCGTGTGATCCGTCTTCGGTCTTCATGAGGCCGTCCTCGATGTGGACGATGCGATCCGCCAAGTGGAAAATCCGGTTGTCGTGCGTGACGACCACGACCGTGCCGCCGCGCTCCTTCGCGACCTCGCGCAGCAGCTCCGTCACCACGAGCCCGCTCTGGGCGTCGAGCGCGGCGGTGGGCTCGTCGGCCAGCACCAGCGGCGGGTCACCCGCCAGGGCGCGGGCGATGGCCACGCGCTGACGCTGACCGCCCGAGAGGTCCGCGGGCGGGCTCTTCAGCTTGTCGCCGAGGCCCACGCGCGCGAGCATCTCGTCCGCGGCAGCGAGGGCGCTCGCGCGCTTCACCCCGCGCAGCTCGAGCACCAGCGCCACGTTGTCGCGCGCGGGGAGCGACGCGATCAGGTTGTGACCCTGGAAGATGAAGCCAATGCGCGCGCGGCGGATGGACGCGAGCGTGGTGTCCGGCAGGCCGGTGATGTCGGTCCCGTCGATGTTCACCTGGCCCTCGGTGGCCGAGAGCACGCAGCCGAGGATGGAGAGCAGCGTGGTCTTCCCGCTGCCCGAGGGACCGGCCAGCATGACCAGCTCGCCCTTCTCCACCTGGAAGTCCACGCCCCGAAGGGCCTTGAAAGCGAGCGCGCCCTCGCCGAACACCTTGGTCACGCTTCGCGCATCAATGGCGAGTTGGGCGACCTCGGTCATCGGAACACCATCCCAGGCTCGAGGCGCCGAATGCGCATGAGGGCCAGCGTGGACGCGAACAGACACAGCACCACCATCACCACCGGCGCGGCGTAGATCACGTAGTGCGGGATGATGGGCACCAGCAGCGGGTTGCGGATGCCCTCGACCACGTTGGTGACCCAGCCGAGGCCCACCACCGACCCGAACAGCGCGTACAGGATGGACTGCACCAGCAGCAGGATGCTCAAGTCTCCGTTGGTGCAGCCGAGCGCCTTGAGCGTCCCGAACTCGCGCAGGTTGTCGAGCACCGACGAGAACATGGAGAGCGACACGATCACGAGCCCGATGATCAGACCGAAGCTCGTGGAGATGCCGAAGGACATGCCCAGCTGCTCCTTGAGGAGCGTGGTCACGATGGACGAGTGGTACTCGTCGCGCGTGAGCACCAGGGCCTCCGGCACCCGCGGCGCAATGGCGTCGCGCACGTCCTCGGGGCGCATGCCCGGCTGCACGCGGACCAGCACGAAGTTCATGCGGTCCACGGCCACCTGCGTGACCTCGCGCGCGAGGTCGATGTCGGCGAAGGAATAGGGCGGACCGAAGGGCACGAGGCCCCAGGTGAAGCCCCCCACGCGGATGCGATGGTTGTTGAGCTCACGCGTGCTGCCCACGTTCACGGCGCCGTACTTCTCGCGCTGCGAGTCCTCGAGGAAGATGGTGTCCGGCTGCTCGAGGTTGCGGGGGTCGCCACCCACGATGTTCCAAGGAGCCCCCAGCCGGGACGTGCTCTCGAAGCCAATGAGCGTGACCGACTCCGAGCCGCCGTCGGGCTTGGCCAGCGTGGCCGCCGCGAAGACCAGCGGCTGCGCCTCGAGCACGCCGGCCGTGGAGCGCGCTTGATAGAGCACGCTCTCGTGCAGCTTCTCGCCGGGCTGCAAGAGCCGCGTGTTGGGCGGCACGATGAAGATGTCCGCGCCCGCGTTGTCCACGAACTGGGTGTTGCGGTTGAGCAGCGCGAACAGGATGGAGAGCTGCTGCACCGCGAGGAGCACCGCGAACACCACGCCCGAGATGGTGCCGATGAACTTCAGGCGGTCGTGGAACATCATGCGCAGACCGAGGCGACCCATGGCGCGCAGGCGCACGAGACGGGGCACGGCGGCGGTCTCGAGGGGCATCGGGTTCACGGTGCCTCCCAGCGACCGGCCGCCATGCGCAGGTGGATGCGGGCGTAGTGCAGGTCCGCCTCGGCCTGGATGCGCGCCACCTCGGCGGTGAACGCGTCGCGGTCGGCCGCGAGGACGTCGAGCTGCGTGGCGAGGCCCGCCGTGAAGCGGTCGCGCGCGATGGTGGCGGCGCGCTCGGCCGCCTGCTCCTCGGCGCGCGTGGCGGCCACCCGTGCCACGAGCGAGACCACGCCGTCGAAGGCCGTCTCGATGGTGCTGGCGGCGTCGATACGCGCGCGCTCGGCCTCGAGGCGGCGGCGCTCCGCCTGGATGCGCGCCACCCGCGCGTTCGCCACGGTGTCGGCGCCGAGGCGCAGCGTGGCCGTGAGCCCCACGGCCCACGCCGGGCTGTAGCCGAAGCCCGCGCCGTTGGTGAAGCGCTCGGAGGCGCTGGCGTTGATGCGGGGCGCGAAGCCGCTGCGAGCCGCCGAGAGCTCGGCCTGCGCCACGCTCACGTTGGCCTCGGCCGCGCGCACGCTGGGCAGCTCGCCCAGCTCGGCGAGGTGGTCGCTCAGCGTTCCGTCCCCCTCGAGCGAAGGAGCGTCGAGGCCCTCGCCCGGGTCGGGCGCGACGCCCGTGAGCACCACCAAGCGGCGGCGCGCCTCGGCCACCAAGCGGTCGGCGTCCGCGACTCGCTCGCTCGCTCGTGCGGCGGCCGCGCGGGCGCGCTCGAGCTCCAGCTCGTTCGAGATGCCGGCCTGCAGGTGCGCCTCGATGATCGCGAGGTTGGCGTTCGCGACCTCGGCCGAGCGGCGCGCCGAAGCCGCCAGCTCGTGGGTGGCCAGGAAGTCGAAGTAGGCGCGCGCGACCGCGCGGTCCACCTCGAGCAACGCGAGCTCGCGGCTCGCGTCGGACGCCGCGAGGTTCTGACGGGCCGCCGCCAGCGTGCGGATGGCCGTGAGGTCCAAGATCGGGACGTCGATGACCAGCGTCGCTTCGAGCTGGGTGTAGGGCGTGAACGTGCCGGTCTGAAAGCCCCCCATCCCGTCGGGGATCGTGGCCACGGCCTCGTACTGGTTGCGGCGGTACGTCCCCGTGGCGGTGAACGAAGGAAGCAGGCTCGCCCGCGCGCGGGCCAAGCGCGCCGCGGACTCGTCATCCAGCAGCGTGGCCAGGCGACCGTCCACCGAGTGACTGCGACCTGCGCGCAGCTGCGCCTCGAGGCCTTGCGCCTCGGCGCCGCCCGGCGCCACCACCAGCAGCGTCAGCGTGAGTGAGTACGCACTCAATTTCTGAGCAGACACGGCCCCGGCCCTCTCCGACTCGGACTGCGGACGCTTCATGACTTCGCACCCCCATGCGGCAAGGGCGACAGCCCGTGCCAGAGCGTGGCCACCACGCCTCGAATGAACGTCGCCTCGGGCATGGGCACGATGCCCATGGACCCGAACATCAGCTCGAAGTGCGCGTAGTGCCACACCGCCGCCATGATCATGCGCGCAGCGATCTCGGGGTCTTGGCGGCGGATGCGCCCGAGCCGCATCTCGGCCTCGAAGTAGCGCGTGAGGACCCGCAGCGTGCGCATGGCCGACGGCTCCTTGTTCTGCATGTGCGCTGGAATTGTAGTGGGGTCCGCCGACGAGGTGAGCACCAGCGGGACGATGATGCGCAGCACCTCGATACCGTCCGTGAGCAGCTTCACGAGCTGCTCCTGAGGGTCACCCACGCCCACGCGCTCCGGCATGGTGCGCTCCCACTCCTCGCCCTCCGCGTCGATGTCGAGCGCGCAGTGGAACATCTCGTGCTTGGTCTTGAAGCGCTTGAAGAGCGTGCCTTCGGACACCCCCGCGCGCTGCGCCACCTCGGCGGTGGTGGCGTTGACGCCGCGCTCCACGAAGACCTCGCGCGCGGCCTCGAGCAGCTGTTCGTCGGTGATGGTGGGCTTCCGTGCCATGAGTGAGTGCGCACTCATTATATGAGCACGGGCTGTGCGTCAACCGCCCCGTGTGAGCCCGTCCTGGGCGCCTCGTGGTATCGATCGCGCCATGCGTTCCCGCACCAGACGCCTCACCCCCGTGCTCGTAGCGGCCGGGCTCGTGCTCGCCACCCTCACCGCGTCGACACTGGGCTCGCATGCGCAGGTCCCCGACACACGCGTGGACCTCGGCCCGATCACCGCCACCGCGGCACGCCAGCCCGTGAACAGCCGCTGGCTGCGGACGCGCGTCGCCGAGGTGGTGAGCCAGCTGGATGGGCTCTGCTATCAGCCCGCGTTGGCGCGTCGCGCGGGACTCGTGGGAGAGCTCCAGGTGCGCGCCACCCTGGCTCGCACGGGCCGCCTGAGCGGCGTCGCCGTGACCCGCACGCGAGGCGGCACGCTCACCCCTGCCCTCGCCGCCTGCGTCCGTGCCGCCTTCGCGCGGGCGCGCTTCGACCTCGCGCCGCTGCCCGTCCCCCCGCGCGAACCGATGATGGAGGGGGCCTACGTGGACGAGCCGGTTCAAGGGCCGCCCGACGTGCGCTATCCCGTGCGGGTGTCGTTCCACCTGGCGCTCAGCGCGCCGTCGGCCCCCGACGCAACGCCGGAGCCGCGACCCGATCCGCCGCCCCGCACCTGCGGCCCGGATCGCTCCGGTTGTCGCCGCACGGGTTGCCCGAGTGGCATGCGCTGCGACACACGGGTGGCGTGCGTGCCGTCGTCCTGCAGCTGCGATCCCAGCACCGGCCGCAGCATCTGCACGTCCGACTGCGGCGGGGGTATGTGCGTGCCCGATCGCACCCCGCAGCCCGAGTGACCCAGGCGAGGCGAGGCGAGCGCTCTAGCTGAGGAGAGGCTTCTCCACGAGCCGCTGGTAGTCCTTCGCGTACTCGCGGCCGAGGCGCACCTTCGCGGTCTGGGACAAGAGCTTTCCCGACACCTGGAAGAACTTCTTCTCTTCTTCGCGCAGGTGGTGGTGCACCTTGTGCGACAGCTCGCGCGCCTTCCCCATCCACGCGTCGCCCGCTACGTCGAGCTTGTGCATGTCCTCGATGATCTCGTCGATGTCGTGGTGTTCCGAGAGCGCGTGTCGCGAAGACTTCAGCCCCGCGTCCTGCATCAGGATCACGGCGTAGAGGAAACGTTCCTCGGCGGCCGCGTGGGCGGCGAGCTCGATGCGCAGCTCGCGGAACAGCACCTCGCGTTGGGGGCCCGAGGAGGTACGCAGCAGCTTGCGAAAGAAGCTCCGCTGTCGCTCGTGGCTCTCGCGGAGGCGGTCGTAGATGGTGATGTCGTTGGAGGCCATACCGGAACCACCAAGCACGCTGCATGCCAACGAGCCGGAAGCCCGCGCTGAAAATCGCGCGCCCCAGCGGCTCGTGAAGAGCGGTATCGTGTCCGTCGCGCGCTCGCTTCACAACACCACGCGGGGCCGCAGGGAGACGAGATCGATGACCACCACGAGACGGGAGTTTTTGTCTGGAATCATGCACGGCGCGTTGGTCCCCGTGGTGGTCGGCCTCGGCTCGAGCGGGTGCAGCGACGGCGGCACCCCGGGTGACTCCCTCCGTGACGGCGGCCCCACGGAGTGCAGCAGCATCGGCGCGCGGGTCACGTTCAACCATGGCCACACCATCGAGGTGCCCCTCGCGGACGTGGAGGCCGGCAACAGCAAGACCTACACCGTGGTGAGCAACGGCAGCCACTCGCACACCGTGCTGGTGACCGCCGAGCAGTTCGCGGCGATTGCGACCGGGACCATGGTCACGGCCACCACCACCCTGAACAGCGGCCACATGCACGGGGTGGAGATCACCTGCGTCATGCCCACCTAGCGAACGCGCGGTCCTGCGGCCCGAGTGCGCTAACCCGCCGTGGTGGTGATGGGCGCTCCGGCCAGCAACGTCTTGGTGACGGGCGTCTTGCCGGCGACCTCGATCAGCCGTGCCCACTGCTCTTCGCTGAGCGGCTCGGTCACGTGGAGCACGCGCTCGATGCGGCTCTCCCCTTCCTTGTTCTTGAAGAAGGTGAGGTCCACGCGCAGCTGACCGAGCGTCCAGCCCTTCTTCTGCGCGTACATCTCGAGCGTGATCGACGTACACGCGCCGAGGGCCGCGAGCAGCAAGTCATAGGGCGCCGGGCCGGCGTCCAGTCCTCCGTGGTCCGGCGGCTCATCCGCGACGAGCTGGTGATTGCCCGTGCGGATGTCCTGACGGTAGGCGACTCCGGAAGACGTGACGCCGGCTTTGGCTATGGCTTTCATGGATGCGCTTTCATGGTGAGGCTCTCATGGTTGGCTCCGGGCTACGTGGCCGAAGCGGCCGCTGTTGAAGTCCTGGATGGCTTGCTGGATCTCGTCCTTCGTGTTCATCACGAAGGGGCCGTATCCCACGATGGGCTCGCCCAAGGGCTGACCACTCAGGACCAGTACGGTCGCATCGTTGTTGGCTTCGATCGAGAACACTTCGCCCTCGTGATCGAACACGGCGAGCTGGCCGCTCCGCAGGATCTCCTCGTCGTTGAGCTGCACGGTGCCGCGCAGCACGACCACCGCCAGCGTGTGACCGTTCGGCACGCGGAGCTCCACGCGCTTGCCCGCGCTCACGCGCAGGTCCCACACGTTGACCGGAGAGTGGGTGCTGGCCGGCCCAGCCGTGCCCAGCAGCTCGCCCGCGATCACGCGTGCACGACCTGCGTCGCCCGGAAGAGCGACCACCGGAATGTCAGCGTTGGTGATGGCCTGGTAGGCCGGAGGCGTCATCTTGCTCGCCTTCGGCAGATTGACCCACAGCTGCACCATCTCGAGCGCACCGCCGCGCTCGGTGAAGGGCGCCGAGTGGAACTCGTCGTGGACCAGTCCGGAGCCGGCCGTCATCCACTGCACGTCACCGGGGCCGATGACGCCGCCGCCGCCCGCGGAGTCGCGGTGCTCCACCTCGCCCTCGTAGACGATGGTGACCGTCTCGAAGCCGCGATGCGGATGCTCGCCCACGCCGCGCCGCCGCGGAGGCTTGGCGGAGAAGTCCGCCGGGCCCGCGTAGTCCAGCAGGAGGAACGGGCTCAGCGCCTGGCCGAGCGTGTTGTAGCTGAAGAGGGAGCGCGCCGGAAAGCCGTCGCCCACCCAGTGAGGGGAAGGAGCGCTGTAGACCCGTTGGATGTTCTTCATGATGGGATTGAGTCTATTCACGGGACGAAGCGGCCAACAGGTGAGCAAACTTGGTCGCATCGTTCCAAATTTGGAACCACGCGGCGTCTCCAGCGTGTCAGGCTGGGCGGAGACCGGAGCCGCCAGCATGCAAGACCTGAACGACCTCTATTACTTCGCACAAGTGGTGGACCACGGCGGCTTCGCGGCGGCGGGCCGAGCGCTGGGTGTCCCCAAGTCCACGCTGAGCCGGCGCATCACGGCGCTGGAAGACCGGCTGGGTGTGCGGCTGCTGCAGCGCTCCTCGCGCCGGTTCGCGGTCACCGAGCTCGGGCAGGACTACTACGAGCACTGCAAGGCCCTCGGGGTGGAGGCCGAGGCCGCCCAGGCCGCCATCGACCGTGCGGCCGCAGAGCCCAGTGGGGCAATTCGCCTCAGCTGCCCCATCACCCTGCTGCACGCCCGCGTGGACCAGATGCTGGCGCAGTTCCTGGCCGAGAACCCCAAGGTGACCCTGCACCTCGAGGCCACCAACCGCCGCGTGGACGTGATCGCGGAGCGCTTCGACGTGGCGATCCGCGCGCGCACCCCGCCCCTCCCCAGTACTGACCTGCGTCTGCGCGTGCTGGCCGAGCGGGCGTGGCGCATCGTGGCGGCGCCTGCGTTGTTGGCAGCGCACGGAACGCCCGAGCATCCCGACGACCTCGCGCGCTTCCCGAGCGTCGGCTTCGGTCCGGCGCCGTCGGAGCACGTGTGGGAGCTGGTCGACGCGCGTGGGGCGCACGCCAGCTATCGGCACGCCCCGCGCCTGGTGACCGACGACATGGTCACGCTGCGCGCGGCGGCCGTAGCGGGCGTGGGCCTCGCGCAGCTGCCCAGCATGGTGATGTGCGAGGAGATCGCGGCGGGCAGCTTGGTGCCGCTGCTGCCCGAGTGGACGCTGCCGCATGGCCTCGTCCACCTGGTGTTCCCCTCGCGACGAGGCTTGCTTCCGTCCGTGCGCGCGCTCATCGACTTCCTCGCGCGCGAGTTCGCCAAGCTCGACGAGCACGGGATGCCGCGAGACGTACGAGACCCGCTCTAGGCGTCAGCCGCCCTGCCCGCGAAGAGCTTGAGCGCGCCAGTGACCCCCTTGTGCACCAAGAGGTAGATGACCAGCGCCACCACGTACGAGCCCATGAACTGGAAGCGATCCACTCGCAGGCTGGGCATCAGGCCACGGAAGGGTGCCAACAACGGACCCGTCACCGCGTTCATGAAGCGCATGAAGGGGCTCCCCGAGTTGGCCCCCACGAGCTCGAGCACGACGAGCACGAGGATCGCCGCGTAGAGCACGTAGAACGCGTAGTCGATGATCTGAGACGCACCTCTCGAGCGGCGCGCGCGCGTGAGGGTGGCCTCGCTGGAAGCGACTTCCTGGAAGGCTCGTTCCTTCATTTGCTTGGCCACGTCGGCGGCCTGACTCGCGTCTCCCGCGGTCTGCTGCACTGCCTCTACGCGCAGCTCGCGGTTCACCTCGGCGCGCACCTCACCCTTCACCTGCTCATGTTGCCTGAGCTGGCGCTCGTCGTCGTCGGCCACGCGCTCGTCGTCGTCGCTCATCACAGGGCCTCCTGGCGAAGGCAGATTCTCAGTGGTTGGTTCATCGTGTTCTCGCGACGGTTCAGCGCGCAGCGGGCGGCGCCTGGCGGACCTGCCCTGCGCAGGTGGTCGGGCACGACTCGCCGTCCAGCAAGCGCCGGAACTCCACGCGCCGGTTGAGCACTCGGCTCTGCTCGGGGACCAGCTGGCAGGTGTCACCCAAGCCCGTCGACGGGATGCGCGACTCGTCGAGTCCGCGCGCGACCATGTAGTTCTGGACCGCGCCAGCTCGCTGGCTGCTGAGGGTCATGTTGTGTTCGGCGGGCCCCTCGTCCGAGGCATAGCCGATGACGCACACCCGACACGTGGGATCGGCGAGCACGGCGGCTGCCACGGCCTCGAGCACAGGGTCCATCGTCTGCGGGTCGTTGGGGTTGGGGGTGACCAGGGGCATCTGCGAGCTGTCGAACGAGAACTGCACGAGCACCATCAGCGGCCGGCCGCTACACGGGTCGATGGGACAACCGAACGTGGCCGGGAGACCAATCTGGGTGGGACACTGGTCCTCCTCGTTGCAGATGCCGTCGCGGTCGGCGTCGGCGCAAGTCGCCTCCACCGGCGCGCAGTCCACGGGCTCGGCGAAGGCGACCGTGGTGGCGTCATCGCACTCGCACTCCCCCGGGCGCGAGCAGTCGCGCGTGGGTTCATCCGTACGCGTCGCAGAGCCGAAGGCGATGTCGACACCGAGGACGAGCAGCTGCGCGTCGTTCGGATCCTCCGCCAGCGTGTCGTCGGACTGCAGGATCTGCACGTAGCGCAAGTAGGGCCCGATGGAGATGGTCGGGGAGACCGCGAACCCGTAGCCGATGCCGATGTCGTAGGCGAAGCGGTTCAAGTCCCCGTTGCGCACGTAGCCGAGGTTGACGTCAGCAAACAAGCCGGCCGTGTTGCTCGTGGTCTCGAGGACTCCCGCCAGGGGTCGCACGCGGACACCGGCCATGAAGAAGTGACCGACACCGTTCTCGGTGAACGGGCTGCGACTGGGCGTGAAGAGCGCTGCGTAGGAGAGCTGCAGCGCGATGAACCGTCCTAGCGTCAAGCTGGGGCGAATGGCCCCGTAGAATCCTGGCTTGAAGCGGTCGGTCTGCGGGTCGTCGAGCCAGATGGCCAGGCCAGGCTCTACGTGCAGCGCGTAGCCAATCGGCTGCGCCGTTGCGACGCTGGAGGGACAGAGCGCCGCGGCGAGGCAGGCGGCCAGGGCGAGCGATGGCAAGCTGCGCGAGAGAGTCAGTGGGGTTCTCATCGGGTCTCGTTTCTCTCGATCAGAGGGGAAGCGTGATGGAGTTGGACAACAACGTGATCTGGCCGGTGGTGCAGAGGAGCCGGCCGACCACGGTCGAGTCGGTGCCCACCGAGTTGGACGCTCCGGCCATGACGCTGCCCAGGAACGAGACGTTGGAGCCGATGGTCGACGACGCCGCGATGGCCCAGAACACGTTTCTGGCGCGGGCGCCGTTGATGAGCAGCACCTGCGCGTTGTTGTTCACCGTCAACGACGAGCCGACCTGGAAGATGAACACCGCGTTCGGGTCTCCGTTCCCATCGAGCGTGACGGTGCCTCCCACGGCGATGCTCATCGTCGACGCGGATGTATAGACTCCGGGCTGGAGCACCAACCCGGAGATGTCGTTGACCAAGGTGCCGGGCGGCCGAGAGGCGGCGTCCATGTAGGCCACGAGTAAGTCCGCCTTGGCCGTGGCGGCCACGAGGCCGGGACCGAACAGCATGCCCGTGATCAGCGGGTTCAGCGCCGTGCACACCAGACCATCCCCGAGGCAAGTTCCCGTGGGGCTCAAGGCGACGTCGCCGCCCAGCGTGGTCATGCCGCTCGAGTTCGAGTTGGTCAGCCCCGCGCCCGCCGCAGCGACGAAGGTGGTGAGGCTGCCGAGGTTCACGGGCAGCATCCCCGCAGCCTGAATCCCGGTGGTGAACGCCCACTCGTAGTCGGCCGCGAGCGGTGCGCCGAGCAGGCTCGTGGCGTCGCTGGTGACGGTGGCCGTGTAGGTGGCGTTCGCCTCGAGGAAGTCATCGGGCACGAACACGAGCGTCTGGCTGAGCACGTCGAACGAGAGGTCGCCGAGCACTGGGTTTCCGTCGGGGTCCAGCACGCTGAAGCTGGCCTGGGCCGTGACGGCGTTCATCGGTTCGCTGAAGGTGACGCTGACGATGGCGTCCCGGAGCACACCGGTGGCGAGGTCGACGGGGCTGGTGATGATCACGCGCGGCTCCACCACCGCTTCCGTGGTGAACGTCCACGTGGATTCGACCGCCAGCGCCGTCCCAACGAGGTTGGTCGCCGTCGTCATCACCCGCGCGGTGTACTCCGTGAATGGCGCGAGGAGACCCGTGGGGACGAACGTGACCGTCTGGGTCAGCATGTCGTAGGCGAGGCTGCCCGGGACGATGTCTCCCCCTTCCTCCGTCACGACGAGGCTGTTCATGGCGGTCAGCGGTGTCATCGGCTGGCTGAACGCTGCCGTCACGGGGGTGTTGCGCGCGACGCCCTCCGCCAGGTTCGCAGGCGTGGTGAGGGTCACGCGGGGGGCGACGAGCAGCACCTCGGCCGCCGTACGGAACGTCCACACGTAGTCGGCCAGGAGGGTGTTGCCGGCGAGGTCCGCGGCCGTGGCGGTGATGGTGGCGGTATACTCCGTGTCGAACGCGAGGGTGCCGGCCGGGTCGAACATGGCTGTAGCGCCCGTGAGCGTGACGCTGCCGAGGACTGTGTCTACTCCGTTGGCCAGGGTGAAGGTCGTCTCGTCGACGGTGGCCACATCCATCGCTTCGCTGAAGACCGCCACCAAGCTTGCGTCGGGCGCCACGTCGGTCGCGTCGTCGATCGGGACGCTGAACGTCACGACGGGGCGCTGCGCGTCCAGCTGGCTGCCCGTGGTGAACGTCCAGGTGTGGTCGGCAGCGAGGTTGTTCCCCGCCAGGTCCTCGACGCTCTGGCTGACGGTCGCCGTGTAGACGGTCGCGGGGTCGAGGTCGGTCGTGGGGTCGAACGTGGCCGTGACACCGCTGTAGCTCACGGTGCCGAGGACCTGCGTCGCGCCTTCGAACAGCACGAAGCTCGTCACCGACAACGTATCGGGGTCCATCGCCTCGCTGAACGTGACGCTCAGTGTTCGGTTCCGCATCACCCCCAAGGCGTCTTCATCCGGCACCGTCGCGATGACCGTCGGTGGCACGACATCCTCGGGCGGCCAGGCGACCAGTTGGCCGCCACATCCACTGAGGTGGGCCAAGGCGAGGAGCAGGGCTCCCGCACGAAAGGAGCAACGAGCAATCTCTGACAAGCCGTAGTCGTATCTGGTCATTCCAAGTCCCTGCGCTGAGTGAGTCGCGGCAGGCGCTGTGCACTGCGTGTGCCACCGCGCGCGACCACTCAAAACACGAGGGAATTTAGAACCCAGGCAGGAACGGAGGAGCCCCGTCCTTCAGATTGACCGAGTATGGAGCGTCATGATGAAGCACCACCCACCTGCCCCTCGACGTCCCCGTCGACCATGAGGTCGAGCAACAGGACTTCGCAGTCGGCGGTAGCCGTGAACGACACCACGCGCTCGCCCATGAAACCCACACCGTCGCCGGCGACGAGCGACTCCTCACCGATCCGCACGTTGCCAGCGATGACGTGCAGCCATGCGCTGCGGCCCTCAGCGATCGGGTGAACGACGTGGTGGCCATCGTCGAGGATCGCCGAGTACAGGAACGCGTCCTGATGAACGTGGAGTGAGCCCCGGCGACCATCGGGCGACGCAACGACGCACAGACCACCGTGGCGCTGCGCCCTGCTGAAGCGCCGCTGTGCGTCGCCCGGCTCGAGCCCCGTGGTGGCGGGTTCGAGCCAGATCTGGAACACGTGCGCCCACTGGCTGGTGGACACGTTGCTCTCGCTCAGACGGATGCCCCGGCCGGCCGTGGTGCGCTGGAACTCCCCGGCGCGCAGCACACCCGAGCGCCCCGCCGAGTCCTCGTACAACAGCGTCCCCTCGTGGACATAGGTGATGATCTCGACGTCGACGATGGGCAGTCGCCCTCTCGCCCGAGGCGGGAGGCGCCCTTCCTTCAGGGTCTGTAGCGGGCCGAAGGACTGCGACAGGCGATCCGCCTCGTCGTGCGGATGGAAGGTGAGCCAAGCCTCTTGGCGATGGCGGCGCTGCTGCCGGCGCTCACCTCCACGTCGAAAGACGATCACGAGGGTTCCCCAAACCAATTTACGGTCCCTGCCCCGCTCACATCATTACGAAAGCAAACACCGTCGCAGCCGACTCCAAAACGGATAACACGAACATCACGAAGCGCCATCATCTGAAACTCCAGGTCCGACGCCCACAAACTGACGATAAATTTGAGCGCCATCGAGCAACACCATGCACGATTCGATCCACTATAACCACAATAGTTTCATGAGTCGCCTCGACTATTTTCTCGTTTATTCAATCAATCCAACACGCGACATAATCATTCTGATAGAGTCGACATCATGAGAGTGAAAGATTTGAACGCCGGCGAGCTTCTGCAGATGGACCCGGATGGCGGCGTGATCCGCTTCGCGGACCACCGTGCGCTGCTCCTGGACGCGGGCGCCATGGGGTTGCTGCGCAAGTACCTGGTGGACAACTTCGGACTCACCGCCACCCGCACCGTGCTCACGCAGTTCGGCTATGCCCACGGCTGGCGCATGGCGGACTCCATCGCCCACCAGTTCGAGTGGGACAGCGACGAGGACAAGCGCTTCGCAGGCACACGCCTGGCCACCCTTCAGGGGCTCTTCCGAGTGGCAGACGGCCAAGACGCGCTCTCTGCGAAGGGCGCCATGTTGCTCGACTCCTACG
>CAZEAA010000135.1:0-14178 GCA_964510015.1 uncultured Sandaracinaceae bacterium | reverse complement strand
CGCCCGCGCCCCTTCAGACAAGCCAGGACTTCCGCCCATCCTGGATCACGCTCTAAGGCGCTGGGCGACGGCGAGGGAACCACGTCCAGCCCCGCCTGCGCGCCAGTGCGACTGGCGGACTCGGATCCGCTCAAGGAACGCGGACCATGCACCCTGTAGGCAGCACGGGAGGCACGTCCGCCGCATACGGGTTGGGCTCGCCGAAGCGCTGGGCCACGAGGAACTGCAAGGCGAAGTCGATGATGGGTTCGGGCACGGTGTGCCCCTCGCCGTGGTCACAAGCGACCACGCTGTCTCCGTCCGACACCAGGTGGTCCACCAGCGCCGTGCTGCCGGCCGCGAAGTCGATGGTGAAGCCGGGCACGAACGGCAGCTGATCCGTGGGCCCACCCCAGGCCACCAGGGTGGGCGTTGGGGCGCGCGGGGTCAGGTAGGCGGTGTTCAGGATGCGATGGGCCTCGTCCGTGCCACCGCTCAGGATGGCCACGCCTGCGAGCACGTCCGCGCGGTCCAACAGGAGACGCGTGCTGAAGAGCGCCCCCGCGCTGGCGCCAGCCGCGTAGAGGCGCGTCCTGTCCACGCCATGCGTCGCGTCCAGACAGCCCAGCATGTCGTCGAACAGCTGGAGGTCCGGGCCGGGAGGGGACGCATCGAGGAAGCGCCACATCGGCGCCGAGATGGCGCCGAGCGTGAACTGGTACGACATCTCCGGGATCGCGATGATCATGTCGAGCGCGCTCGCCAGGGCGGAGGCGTTCGTGATGTTGGCGAAGCCGTTCGCGCTGCCACCGAGCTCGTGCCACAGCACGGCCACCGGCTTGCCGCTCGGGGACGGCGGCAAGAACAGCAGGAACTCACGCGCCTCGCCCGCCACCATGATGGTCTTGCGGCCATTGCTGCTCACGTCGGGGCAGGCGCTCGGCGCGGTCAGCGTGGGGGGCACCACCGGGCAGGCGCTGGCGTCGAACTCACCCCCGACGAGGCACGTGGACGGGACCTCGCAGGCGCCCACGTCCCAGGCCCCGGCCACACACGTCGTGGTGCGGGCGCCGCGCAGGTTCTCGCCACACAGCCGCACGGAGGAGCTGTCGTCCACGCAGACGTCGGGGTCCGAGCACGAGAGCGCGTTCACGCTGAAGCTCCCGGCGATGCAGGTCTGTAGGCGTCGCCCGCGAGCGTTCAGGCCGCAGGGCTCGTCGCTGAGGCCCTCCTCGTTGTCGGTGCAGGCGTCCGGGTCCTGACACCGCGGGACGAACTGGCCGTCGACGCACTGCTCGTGGGCCATGCCGCGCTGGTTGAGGCCGCAGGCCTCGCCGGTGCCCATGCGCCACTGTCCGTCCACGCAAGTGTCGGGGTCGTCGCAGTAGGACGCGACGCGTGAGCCCTCGCAGACGAACACCTCCGCGCCGCGCCCGTTCAGCCCGCACGCCTGTGGGGAAAGCATCGGAACGACGCACGGCTCCTGCTTACAGCCGCCGGCGACGACGGCCAGCGCCGACAGCGCCGCCAGGAACACGCGCTGCGCATGAGTTGGCTGGGACGCCGAGCATGGCGCGAGGGGACGCGGAGCGGGGGGACGCATACGGGGACGGTATCAGCGTGAGGTGGCCCAGCCAACGCGCGCCGGGTCGAGATTCATGCAGCGCGCGGAACGACCGAGGCCGGGTGCTACGCTCACGCTCGTGACAACCCGAAACCGCCGTGCCTCCAGACAGCTCCCCGTCACCGCGAGCCTGCTCGCCGTCCTCTTCGTCGCGGGCTGCGGAGACACCGCCGGTTCGTCCACCAACGACAGCGGCACGACCACCGACACGGGCGTCATCACCGACGCCGGCCCGAACACGCGCCTCTTCACCTTCGCGGACCATGGCTTCGTGAACCCCTTCACCGGCGGCGTGGCTTGGGAGACGAGCGAGAACGCCGACGTGCTCGCCATGGAGTGGGCCTTCGTCGGGCTGTCAGACGTGTATCCCACTTGCGCCGGCTCGCCGGACTGGTCGGACGTGGACACCTTCCTCACCAACGTGGCGGCACGCGGGCATCAGGCCATCTTGCGCCCCGTCGTCTTCGGACCGGGCTACGGCGCCGGGAGCTACGCGCCCTCGGACCTCGCCACCAGCGACTTCAGCTACGACGGCGACACGTTCGAGAACCCGCGCTGGGACATGGGCTCGGTGCAGAGCTGCATCCTCCAGTTCATCGACGCGTTCGCGGCGCGCTACCGCGATGACAAGCGGGTGGCCTACATCCAGATGGGGCTCGTGGGCTTGTGGGGCGAGCACCACCTGGACGGCGGCCCGTACACGGCGGCGAGCTTCCCGTCGGTCGCCTTCCAGAAGAGCATGATCGAGCACTACCTGGACGGCTTCGGGACCAACTCGTCGGACCTGCTCTGCGGCCTGTCGCTGGACGCAGCCCAGAGCCACGGCTTCTTCGGGTCGGCGGATGCGTCCCTGGACACCGCGCGCGTGGGCTTCTTCGACGACACGCTGCTCGAGGCCGACCACGGAGGCCCGGACAACTGGCGGCAGGAGACAGCGCCAGCGAGACAACTCGCGCTCCACCGCCAACACGGCTGGGGAGGCGAGGCCTTCTGGGACGGGTGCAACAGCGACGGCTCGTGGACCACGCCGCCCCACGACTGCGGCAACGGCGAGACGCTCGGCGCACAGGCCGCGCGCCTGGGTCTCGACTACATGCTGGGCTCGAACGCCTACGACGGCGCCATCGGCCGAGAGGCCCTGCTCACCGCGTCGCAGCTCATGGGCTACAAGTTCACCGCGACCCGCGTGACGCGGCTCGAGAGTGGCGACCTGGCCGTCACCGTGGAGAACACCGGCGTCGCCTACTGCCCCTACGAGGTGCAGGTCTGCACTCAGGAAGGCTGCGCCGGAGACCTCTCCACGCTCGCGCCGGGAGCCAGCGCCGTGGTGACGGTCCCCGCGTCGAGCGCAGCGTCGCAGGTGCTCTCGCTCACCTCACCGCGCCTCGCGCCGAGCAGCACGCAGAAGCTCCGCTGGAGCAACGCGGAGGCCGACTCGGGTGCCGCCACGCTGAGCGTCACCTTTGGTGGAGCATAGGGAGCATAGAGGGCGGTCAGCGCGCCGCGGCCGCCGACAACGACGCCACCGAGTCATGCATCGTGATGCGCCCTCGGAGCCCGATGTTCGCCACCGCCACCGCGGCGCGAACCATGGGCGAGTGGAGCGCGATGTGGACGGCTTCGAGCTGCGCGAGCCTGCGCATCGACCACTCCGTGGTCACGAGGCGGCACTCGTTGGTGTACCCCATCACGGCCGTCCAATCGTGAAACCCGCGGAGCTTGCCGTGCTGATTCAGGATCTGGTCGCCGTAGGCGATGAACGCACGCGCTTCCTCCACGCGCATGTAGCCGATGACCTCGCTGACGAAGACTCCGGGCCGCGGCATGCTCAAGGTGAGCTTGCCCTCGTCGTACTCGATGGTGCTTGGGTTCATCTCGTTCTCGGTGACCACGCTTCCGCAGCCAAGGCGCGCTCGCTGCGCGTCCACCGGGCGGAGCCCCAAGTGTACGAGATCGAAGACCCAGAGGAGAGCCGAGTTTGAGCGCGGGGACCGCTGTTCGTGAAGAGCCAGTCCCCCGCCGCTCACAGCTTCGAGATGATCTTGTCCGCGTACTTGCGCAGCGCGCCGATCTTCACGTCCAGCGGCTGCACGTCCTGCGCGTTGTCGTACGCGTTCCGGAAGCCCACGATCACGTCGGTGATGCCCTGGTCTGAAAGGCGCTTCACGCCATCCAGCTTGAACGCGTCCATCGACCCCGCGTGGATCTCGAAGGGCTCGTTCTCGCGGCCAGCCTCGCGGCGCAGCACCGCCAAGCGGTCCAAGCAGCGCGTGAGCTCTTCCGGAGCGCCGCCCGCGAACATCCAGCCGTCACCCAGGTACGCCGCACGCTTGAGCGCCGCCTCCGCGTGGCCACCGATCAAGATGGGCACGGGCTTCTTCGGCGCGGGGCAGATCTTGATGCTGGGCAGCGTGTAGTGCTGGCCCTCGTAGGCGAAGAACTCGCCGCGCAGCAGGCCACGGATGATGTGGATCATCTCGTCCATGCGCTTGCCGCGGGTCTTGAAGTCGGTGAACGTGACGTCGAAGTCTTCGGGCCACGGGCTCAGGCCCACGCCGAAGCCGAAGCGGTCGTTGGTCATGACGGCCACGGAGCTGACGGACTTGGCCACCAGCACCGGCGAGCGGATGGGCAGCTTCACGACGAACGTGGTGAACCGGATGGTGGACGTGACCGCGCCGAGCGCGGGGATGAGCGAGAAGGGCTCGATGAACGGCTTGTCCGACAGGAACGCGCGGTCGCCGGTGCCGTTGTACGGATACTTCGACTCGGAGTCCTCGGGGTAACAGATGCTGTCGGGGATGGTGACCGACGTGTAGCCCGCTTCCTCCGCGGCCTTGGCCAGCGGGATGTAGAAGCTCGGGTCGCACATGGACTCGGCGTAAGAGAAACGCATCAGACGCTCGCCCCCATCTCGAGGGTGGTGTCCCACACGGACTTGCCCAGGGCCGGGTCGAGGGCCAGCTCACTGCACGGCTTCTCCACGCGCATGTGGAGGTACACCCCCGTGCGTCCTTCGATGCTCTTCGCGGCGGCGAGATAGGTCACGGGCTCGGCGGCCTTCTCGGGCGAGTTGAACGCCAGGCCCATCACCACCTTCAGCAGGGGCTTGGCCCAGTCGGGTGCGTCACGCGCCATGTTCGTGTCCACCGGACCAGGGCACAGGTGGTGCACGGCCACGTCGGGCGTGCCGTCGGCGTTCTTCAAGCGGCGCGCGAGCTCCACCGCGTACGTGCTGAGGCACAGCTTGCTACGGCCGTAGTAGGCCATGGCCTCGCTGATGCCGAAGGCTTCGAAGCGCTTGAGGCCCGGGAGGTCCAGCGCCTTGGCGGTGCGGTGCGCCTCACTCGAGACGAACACGATGCGCGAGCGCGGCTTGCCCTGCTCGGGCCCGTTCTTGCCGTGGAAGTCGTTGGGGATCACGCCGTCCTTCAAGAGGCGGTCCACCAGCACGGTGGGCGCGAGGCAGTTCACGGCCACCATCAGCTCGTAGCCCTGCGCGGACTTGCGGCCTTCCTTGGGCACCACGCCGGCGTTGCTCACCAGCACGTCGATGCGCTCGCCGCGGTCGCGCAGCTTGTCGCACAGCGCGTGGACGGACTTCAGGTCCGAGAGGTCCACCGAGATCATCTCGATCTGCGGGTTGCCGCTGCGCGCGCGCACCTCTTCGCCGGCCTCCGGGATGCCGCCACGGCAGGCCATGATCACGCGGGCGCCGCGCGAGGCGAGCTCCACGGCCACGGCCTTGCCCAGGCCCGAGTTGCTGCCCGTCACCATCACGGTGCGGCCCTCGAGGCGGTCGCTGGGCAGCGCCCCCGGGATGAGGTTCTTGGCCTTGCTGCTGCCGAGGTTCTCGCGGATGGCCGTCACAATGGCGGAGACGGGGTTGTCGTGGCGTTGCTGCATGAGATGCTCTCGGTTGCGTTCGGGGACGGTCGGCGCTAGCTTGGCTATCAGCTAGTAGCCATTAGCTGACCACTGAGTAGCCCAGCCCGCGCCGAAGATCAAGGCCGAGCGAGGAAGACCGATGCCACGACCCCCCACGTCCGCCGTCACGACCCGCCAGCGCATCCTGGACGCCGCCGAGGACACGTTCGCGCACGTGGGCTACGAGGCCGCGAGCCTGAGCGCCATCGCGGATCTCGTCGGCATCCGCACGCCGAGCCTCTACAAGCACTTCGGCAGCAAGCAGGACATCTACACCGCCGTGCTCGACCGGCTGCTGGCGCCGCACACCGAGGCCATGCAGTCGCTGCTGGAGAAGCCGACGGACCGCGCGGCGGCCGCCAAGAACCTCGCCGCCGTGGTGGCGCTGTACTTCGCGCGCCCCAACCTCGCGAAGCTGGTGCAGCACGCGGCGCTCGCAGGTGGCACCGAGCTCGAGGTGGTGGTGGAGCGCTGGTATGGCCCCCTGCTCGCGCGCGCCACGGAGCTTACGCCGGGAGCCACGATCGCCGGACGCACGGTAACACCGCAAGCGCTGGTCATCGCCGTGCACGCGATGCTCTCGGGGCTGGTGACGCTGGCGCCCTTGCACGAGCGGGCCGGAGCGCCTCCGAGCGACGCGCTGATGGCCGTGCTGGGCACCTGGGTGCACGCGCTCTGGGGTGTGGAAACGCCCTGAATTGCACGAGGCTCGGGCTCTGCTGCTAGGGTAGCCGCATGTCGTCCCCTAGCGCCTCCGAGCAACGCCTCACCAAGATCATCTGCACCATCGGCCCGGCCACGTGGTCCACTGCCGGCCTGCGCTCGCTGCTGGACGCCGGCATGGACGTGGCGCGCTTGAACATGTCGCACGGCGACCACGAGGCGCACCTCAAGACCATCCGCAACCTCAAGAGCCTCAACAAGAAGCTGGGCAACCCGGTGGCGCTCTTGATGGACTTGCAGGGCCCCGAGATCCGCACCGGCGAGCTGAGCGAGTCCATCGACCTCAAGAAGGGCGACGTCTTCTACTTCTCGGTGCTGCCGGGCGACGCCGAGGCGCGCACCGTGCACGTGAACTACCAGGACCTGGTGCGCGACCTGAAGCGCGGCGACATCGTCACCGTGGACAACGGGCTCATCAACCTCGAGGTGCTGGCCGTGGAGGACCACCGCCTCAAGTGCCGCGTGCGCGACGGCGGCAAGCTGGGCTCGCGCAAGCACGTGAACCTGCCGGGTGTGCACGTGAACCTGCCGTCCATCACCAAGAAGGACCGCGCCGACATCCAGTTCGCCATCGAGCAGGACCTCGACTTCATCGCGCTGTCGTTCGTGCGCGGGCCCGAGGACGTGCTCGAGGTGCGCGAGCTGATCGAGAAGGCCGGCGGTCACCAGCGCCTGATCGCGAAGATCGAGAACCGCGAGGGCGTGGCCAACTTCGACGCCATCCTCGAGGTGGCTGACGGCATCATGGTGGCGCGCGGTGACCTCGGCGTGGAGGTGGACCTCGAGGAGCTGCCCGTCATCCAGCGCATGATCGTCCGGAAGTGCGCCATCGCGGGCAAGCCGTCCATCGTGGCCACGCACTTGCTCGAGTCCATGATCGAGCACCCCATGCCCACGCGCGCCGAGGTGACCGACGTGGCCAACGCGGTGATGGAGCAGGCCGACGCCATCATGCTCAGCGGCGAGACGGCGACCGGCGCGTATCCCGACCGCTGCGTGCAGATCCTGGACCGCATCGCGCGCCGCATCGAGCGCGAGCCCGGCATGGGCTTCTTCACGCATCGCCCCGCCACCACCACGCAGCGCGAGCACATCGCGCGGAGCGCGTGTCGCCTGGCCGACGCCATGGACGCCGCGGGCATCATCGTGGTGACGCGCCGCGGGCTCTTCGGCCAGCTGGTGTCCAGCTACCGGCCCGCGCGCACGCCCATCTACGCGTTCACGAACATGAGCACGAGCCGCCGCAAGCTCTCGCTGCTGCGCGGCGTGGTGCCCTTCCGCATGACGCTGTCCAACGACCCGCAGAAGACCATCGAAGCAGCGCTGGTGCGCCTGCGCGAGCAGGTGCCCAAGGCCGCCGGCTCGAAGTTCGTGGTGGTGAGCGACGTGCTCACGGCGAGCGGCGCGCTGGTGACGAGCATCCAGGTCCGCGACGCCTGAGCGGCGTGACTACTCCGCGGCGGGCGCTTCGGCAGCCGGCTCGGGAGCCGGTGCAGGGGCCGCGTCGGCGCGCGCGACGTTGACGTGGATCATGGCGTGCGCCTGGCTGCCGTAGGAGCGGTGGGCGCCGTCGGCGAACTGGAGGCGCAGGGTGTGCGGCCCGGGCTCGAGCTGCAGGTCGGCTTCGGTCTGGCCGAGGCCGTAGTGGATGTGCTGCGCGTCGGCGGGGACGGCCTGCTCGCGCGGCACCGGGTCGCCGTCGATGACGATGTGGTGGTGCCCGCCGCCGTCGACGAGGGTGCCCGCGGGCATCACGGTGAGGCCCTCGACGCCCATCTCGACGTGCACGGTGACCTTGCCGTCCACCACGTTGCCCACCACGGTCGCTCCGTCGGCGGGGGTCACGAAGAAGACGCGCGCCGATTCCGGAATGGTGGGGAGCGGCTGCACGACGCCTTCGCCGGCCGCCGCGTGGCCCGCGTGGGCATCGGGCTCACTGCCACAGCCTGCGAGCGGTGCGAGGAGGCACAGCGCCGCCACGGACGCGAGACGAAGCGAGGAGGAAGACGAACGGAGGGGCAAGTACGACACGGTTGGCTCCTGAGCAGCAGGGGGGCGAAGTGCTCGGAGTATGACGCGAATCGGCCGACCGCGTTACGAGGCGTCGCGGCTCAGCTCGTCCTCGTCGGGATCGTCGACGAGGGCGGTCAGCGCACCCGGAGCGCCGGACCCGCGCTGGTCACCCATGGCCTCCAGCAGCGCATAGCGCATGGTGGTGCAGTCCGGGTAGCGCACGCTGCGGTCGCGATGAAGCGCGCGGTTGATCACCTGACTGAGCTCCGCCGGGACGTCCGGGCGCAGCTCGGAGATGAGCGGCGGCAGCTCTTCGATGATGCGGCGGAAGAGCGCGGCCACGTTCTTGGACTCGCGCATGTCGTAGGGCGGACGTCCGGCCAGCAGCTCGAACAGCGTGCAGCCCACCGAGTAGACGTCGGAGCTGGGCCCCACGCGCTCGCCCATGATCTGCTCGGGCGACATGTACGGGGGCGTGCCGAGGGCCACACCGGAGCTCGTCACGCGCTCGTCGTCGCCGTAGCGGCGCGACAGGCCGAAGTCCACGAGCTTGACCATCACCTCGCCGCCCACGCGCGCGACCATGATGTTGCCGGGCTTGATGTCGCGATGGACGATGCCCGCCTCGTGCACGGCCGCGAGCGCCGAGAGCAGACCCAGCGTGATGCCCACGGCGATGCGCGGTTCCACCGGACCGCGTTCGATGAGCTGCGCCAGCGTCTGACCCGGCAGCAGCTCCATCACGACGAACGGGTGCCCCACCGCGTCGAAGCCCATGTCGAACACGCGCACCACGTTGGGGTGGTTGACTGCGGCGAGGGCCTGCGCCTCGCGTTGAAAGCGCACGCGCTCCACGGAGCCGGGCAGGAACTTCCGGTGGAGGATCTTCAGCGCCACCGTGCGTCCCGTCTGGAACTCCGTCGCGCGATACACGACGCCCATCGCGCCACGGCCCAGCTGCTCGGTCAACGCATAGCGATCGGGGCCACCCACCGGCGTGGGGTCGGCGCTGGCCGCCGGGGGAAACGACGAGCGCAGTCCGCACGCGCAGGAGCCGCTGCGAGTGTCGCGTTCGGCACCGCAGGCTTGGCAGACAACGAGTGTGGGACGGTCAGTCATGAACAGGCATCAAGTGCCTAAGCAAAGACCAGGCCATCCCATTCAGGGACGTTGACGTCAAGTCTTCTCCCGGAATCACGAAGGAAAACCGTATACGCGCCGTCGATGGAAATCGTGACTGGGCTAGCGCGGTTTCATCGAACGTGGGGCGCATCCCATTGTTGCGAGGGTCACCCCCTACGGTCTCGGCGCGCCGTCGCGCTTCTTCGCGAGGAGGCGCTCGGCCAGCGAAGCCCCTGCGCTGGGGTCCGCCGCCGGGGGAGCTGCAGCCGGAGCGGACGGCTCCGGTGGCGTGACCGGCTGAGCGCGCGCGGGAGGGTCGTGGCTCGTCGCCGCCTGCGCCCGCATCGCCGCTTCCAGCTCTGGCGGCAAGGGCTCGGTGGCGCGCGCCTCGGACTCCGCTCGCCGCGTGGTCTTTCGCTCCGCCAGCTGCTCGGCAGCGCTGGGCAGCGCTGCGCGCCCACGCCGCTCGGCCGCCGCTCGGACACGCGTCCACGTGGGCAGCACCAGGCGACGCCCCGCCACGCTCAGCAGCAGCGCGAGCAACGCCAGACGCAGCGCCCACTCCCACAAGGGGTCGAAGGCCACGCGCGGCGCCGGTCGCTCGCGCAGCGCTTCGGCCAGGTTGGCCCGCACGCGCCCGCCGGTGAGCGCCGCAATCTGGGCCAGCAGCGCGCGCTGGGTGCCCACGCCGCGCAGCTCGTCCGCCGCGGTGAGCACGGCCCCCGAGGTGCCCACCAGCGCGTCGTCGGCCGAGGTGGTGGCCAAGTACGCGCCCGGCGCTCCCGGCGTGAAGGTCGCCTCGTAGCGCCCTGGACCGGTCTGCACCAGCGTGAGCGCCTCGCTCTGGCCGTGCGGGCCCGCCACGTGCGCGCGCATGGTCATGTGGTTGCGGTAGCGGCCTTCGGCGTCGAGCGCCTCCACCACCACGCGCCCCTCCGCCCCCTCGAAGGTCAGCTGCACCCGGGCGTGTTGATCCTGGCGAGGCCGTGCCACGTCGCGCGCGAGCTGCGCCATCAGCGGCGCGTAGCCCGACCAGCCTAGCCACGGCGCGGCGTAGCGAGCACCGCTGTCGGTGGTGAAGACCGCCGAGCGCCCGAGCCCGCGCTGCCACGTGGCCAACAACGGATCGCTCTCGCCCGCCACCAGCAGCACCGACGCTTCGGGGCGGGCGTTGACCAACGAGTAGCCGAGCAGCTGAGGCGCGCTGGCGACGTCGATGCCCTCCGTGGGTGCGCCACGCTCCCCCAGGCTCACCGGGGTGGGCTCGCGGCGCAGCGCCGAGCGGCTGGCCTCGATGGTCTCTTGGGTGAAGATGCGCGGGAGTTCCGTCATGTCTTCCACGATGTAGAAGCGCCCCCCCCCGAGCGTGCTGAGGCGCTCGAGCTGGGGCGTGTCCACACCATTGCCCATGGAGACGATGGACGTGGTGATCTCGCCGCCGGCAGCGGTGGCCGCGTTCTGCACCAGCGCGTGAGCGCGCGTCATCTCTTCGGAGTCGTCTCCGTCGCTGAAGAGCAGGAGGTGTCGCAGCTGCGTGCTCTCCGCGCTCAGCGCGGCGTACGAGGCCTCGAGCGTGATGTCCACGAAGATGCCGCCGCCCCCGACTTGTGCGCGCCGCACCGCCGCCGCGATGTCCTCCGGCTGCTGCACGCTGGTCATGGCCTGCGTCCAGTGCACCGCAGTGTCCACGTGCATGACCCCCACGCGGTCGTTCACGCTGAGCAGCAGCGCCGAGCGCGCGGCCGCTTCGTTGGCCAGGTCGAGCTTGTTGCGGCCGGGGCTGACCTCCACCCCCATGGACCCGCTCTGGTCGATGGCGATGACCATCGCGAGCGACATGCGGTCGCGACGGCGACGCAGGTCGAAGGTGGCCGGTAGCACCTCCTCCACGTCGGTGTAGGCGTAGCCGCCGAGACCGAAGGCGTCGTGCGCGCCGAGCATCACGAGACCGCCACCGAAGTCGCGCACGTAGGCCGCGAGGGCCTGCATCTGGGCCTCGGACAGCGCGCGCGCGTTCACGTCGGAGAGCAGCACCACGTCGTAGGCGCCGAACTCACCCAGCGTCGTGGGGAGGTTGGTGGCCCCGACCAGCGTGGTGTCGAGGCCGCCTGCGCGCGTGGCGGCGGCGAGCGCCTCGGCGTGGGACGTGTCGCCCGCCACGATCAGGGCGCGCGCCGGCCCGACCACGCGCGTGAAGGCGCCACCCTGGTTGTTCAGCGTCGCCACGTCGTCGCCCGCGCGCAGCGGCACCAGGGAGACCTCGTAGTGATGCAGGCCGGGGCCGGGCGCGCGGTCGCGGAACACGAACACGTCTTCACCCGCGGGGAGCTCGATGTCCGCCTGCGCCAAGGGGGATCCGTCACGGTCGATGATCACGCGGGCCGTCGTCGCGCGCGTGGCACGGGTCACGATGCGTACCTCGACGGGCTCCTCGCCAGCCACCTGCGTGGGCGCGCGCACGCTCTCGATGGCGATGTCGAGGCCGGGCTCGCGCTCGATGGGCAGGACGTCCACCGTCACGCCCCGCGCCGCCGCGGCGGCCGCTGCCGAGAGCGCGTCGCCATGCGTGGCGTTTCCGTCGCTGAGCAGCACCACGCGCCCCACGTAGCCATCGGGCAGGTCCGCGAGCGCGCGCCGCAGGCCGGCCTCGATGTCGGTTCCGTCGCGCGGCAGCGACACGGTGGAAGGTCCGAGCTCTCTCGGCGCCGACGGCAGGCGCTCGGTGGCGGCGCGGCTGGCGAAGACCACCACGCCCGCGGCGTCGTCCTGGGCCAGCGTGGGCAGCGCGGCCCGCACGTCATCGAGCGCGTCGGCGCTCGGATCGTCGCGCGACACCACCGAGCGCGAGCGGTCCACCACGAACACCACCGCCATGCGGTCCACCGGGTGCCCCAGCTCGAGGCCCGCGGCAGCCATCAGCGCGGCGACGGCGCCCACCGCGAGGCAGGCCTGCACGAAGCGTCGCCGCCCACCCGCGAGCGAGCCGGGCAGGCTGCGCAGGCGGAAGAGAACGAAGAGCACCAGGGGTACCCCGAACGCCAGCAACCACGGCTGAGCGAAGCGCATCATGGGCGACTCACGCGGCTCCCTTGCGCGTGGCCCAGGCCACCTCGAGCGCACAGACCAGCAAGAGCGCCAGGGCGAACAGCGGATAGAGCGCGCTCTCCACGTCCACGCTGCCGTCGCGGCTCGACGGGGCTTCGACGGCGGCCGACTCGCCCCCCGTGGTCTCTGGTGTCGCTTCGAAGCGCGTGCGTGGACCGAGGTTACTCGCCTCGGCGCTCATCACGTGCCGCAGCCCCACCTGGGTGCGGTCACCGATGCGCACCGCGAACGCGCCGGCCAACGGAGGCACGGGCACCAGCGCCACCCCCGCGCGCGCCGTGGCCTCGAGCGTGGAGCCGTCGGGGCTGCGCACCGTCACCGGAGTGCCCTCGCTCGCCACCACGCGCAGCGCCTCGCCCACCTCGCCCGTGGGGATGCCGCCGGCAGCGCGCTGGGCGCGCGCTTGCTCGAGCACGTTGCGGAAGAAAATGACGAAGCCGGGCGTGCGCGACCAGGGTCCCACGTCCGGGTCGGTGGCCACGAGGGTGACGTCCCCGTCCACGCGCGGCAGCACGCCGATGGCCACGCCCTGCGCCGTGTTCACCAGCGCGCGCACGTCGCTGCCGAGCGGGCGCACGTTGCCCAGCTCGAGATCCGCGAGGGTCACGAAGCGCAGCAGCGGGTCGTTCTCCTGCCAGCGGGTCACCAAGGCGGAAGCGACGCGCGCACCGAGGGCCGCTCCGAAAGCTGCGTCACCGCTCGGGTTCACCACCAGCGTGGGGCCACCGGGAGGCTCTGCCGGCACGTCGCCACCGTAGACCACCAGGCCTTCGAGGCGCGGCGCGGCGGCCCCCTCCGCGGCGAGGCGCGTGAGCGTGGTGCGGAAGAGCTCCACGTTCTCGTCGGTCTCGAAGACGCGCGCCACCGAGAGGGGCACCTCGCCCACCATGAACACGGGCAGGCGCTGGCGCCCGGGGCTCGGGAGCACGACCACGTCGTCCGCAGCGAGCGCGTCGCCTTCGTTGCCCACGTCACCATCGCCCGCGATGCGCAGCACCACGAACGGCGAGCGCCCGGCGGCGTCGGGCGGCAGGTCGGCGCGCAACACCAGCTGCATGGGGCGGTTGGGCTCCACCACCACGCGCTGCGACGCCAAGAGCGGCGCGTCGTCCGCGCCGTCGGTCTCGGTGAGGTCGGCTTCGTAGAGCGCCGAGGCCGTGACGTACAGCTCGCGCGGGGCGTCGCCGTAGTTCGCGACGCTCGCGAAGATCTCCACGTGGTCGCGCTCGCCGGCGCTCGGATCCGGGCGCGCGTCGGCCGCGATGATGGCGCTGTTCTCACGGGCCTCGCTGCCGTCCCCCGCGATCATGCGCTCCACGTGCAGCGGCACGGGCAGGCCGCGGACGTCCAGCGTGGCGTCGCGGGCCATGTCGGAGAGCAGCACGATCTCGCTGCCGGTAGGCGCCCCGGCGAGACGCTCTCCCGCGAGGTCGATGGCGGCGGCGAGGTCGGCCACGCCGCAGGTCACGCGCAGCGCGTCGGCCGCGCGCTCGAGGTTGGCCCGGTCGGCGGTCAGCGGCGACAGCATCGAGGGCGACGTGCCCGCGGCCACCACGAGGACGCGCGCCCCCGCGGGCAGCGACGACGCGCGCTGACGCACGTACCGGCGTGCGCGCTCGAGGGGCGCCTGACGAGCGCCCGCGCCGAGCGGCGGAGCCCCCATGCTGAGCGACGTGTCCACCACG
>CAZEAA010000134.1:0-14207 GCA_964510015.1 uncultured Sandaracinaceae bacterium | reverse complement strand
CGCGCGTGACCCGAAGATCATGTTGTAGTCGTGCTGGAACGTCCGGTTGAAGCGCCCGATGGGGTCGTGTCGGGTCTCTCTGTGCTGGTCCACGCCGTGCGCCACGTAGGGGTGCGCCAGCTGCAGGAGCGCGGCGCGGCCACCGCCCAGGAAGACCATGTTCTCGCGACCGATGCGCCAGCTCATGCTGGCGGGGCCCTGGAAACCCTCGGTGGGATCGACGACGCGAGCCGTCGCCGCGCTCACGGTGGAATCGAACTGACGCTGGGTGACCAACATGTCTCCACGATCGCTCTAATTCACCCGGTGGTCAATAGTGGCGGGCTACTTTCTGATACTGAGGGCTTCAAGCTGTTCCTTGATTTCCCGGATGACCTGGTCGGGGCGACGACACCAGGTGGCGGCATCCACCCGGAGCACCTGCCAACCCCGATCGCGCAGCACGTTGGGCCGATGAACGAAGGTGTCGTAGGCGCTGGCATCGCCGCCCGTCTCGTCGACCAAGATGGCCAGCGTGAAGCGCGTGGGGTCCAGCGGATCCACCAGGGCGATGGGCACCCGAAAGTCCGAGGTCCCCACGTTCAGCTCGTGTGCGATGCCGGCGGCCTCGAGCGCCATCCCCAGCTGGGTGGCGAGCGGGACGTAGCCGTCGATGGGCAGCGCACGCCCCGCGACGTGCGTTGGGCGACGGGACTCGCGCACGCGGTCGAGGATGCCCTCCGCCTGCGCCACGTGACCCTCGCTCGCGTACTGCGTGTACTCGAGGTAGCGCTTGAAGAGCTGCGGACCCACGTGGCTCGAGCCGGCGGTGCTCAGCTGCTCGGGCGAGAACGAGGAGACGATGTAGCAGCGCTGCTTGGCGCGCGAGATGGCCACGTTCAGGCGCCGCTCGCCGCCGCGCTGACCGAGGGGCCCGAAGCGCGCGGGCACGTAGACGTCGGCCGTGCCGTTCTTGCGCGTGCGGGTCACCGGGGCGTGCGCCAGCGTGAAGATGATCACGTCGCGCTCGTCGCCCTGCACGGCCTCGAGGTTCTTCACGAAGGGGCGCTCGTCCAAGCGCTCGTGGGCCTCCGCGCGTGACCAGGCCTCGGCGAACGCGGCGTCGCTCGCGCTGCGACGGTCGAGCGCAGCCAGCACGGCGGCGCGCTGCTTCAGGTTGAAGCTGACCACGCCGATGGTGGGGGGCTTCGGCTCGGCCAGCAGCTCGGCGATCAGGTCCACCACCCGCTCGGCCTCGGGGACGTTCACGCCTGCGTCGTACTCGCCGTGCTCGATCTGCAGGAAGCGCAAGCCCTTCGCGGCCTCGGCGCGACGCGGGGACGGGATGGTCAGCAGGTTGCCGCCGTACATGGCGTGGTTCGAGAACGCGATCAGCGACTCGTCCTGGCAGCGGTAGTGCCACGCGAGCGCGGTGTGCCGCACGCGGCTGCGCGTGAGGGTCAGGAGCGACTCGGCGGTGAGCATGTCCCGCGCCTCCCGCTCACTGGACTGCGCGGGCTCGTCCGCCTCGCTCGGCGGCGCGGGCGCGCCCTCGGCGCTGGCCTCCCCGTCCCCGTCTTCTCCGTCGCGGCTCGCCCCCATCTGGAAGAACGAGGTGGGCGGCATCTGCTTCTCGTCGCCGGCCACCACCACGCGCTTGGCGCGCAGCAGGACGGGCAGCCCGGACTCCACGGTGCACTGCGACGCCTCGTCGAAGACCACCAAGTCGAAGAGCGGCTCGCGCGGGAAGAGGATGGCCATCGTCTCGGGCGAGAGCAGCCACACGGGCACCACGTCCAAGAGGCCTCCGGGCGCGAACTGCCGAACGAACGTGCGCAGGGCCAGCAGGCTGCGCTTCTTGCGGGTCTCCTTGAGCAGGCTCTCCCACACCGACTGCTCCGCGGAGCGGCGCGCGTGCTTCTCGGGCGCGCGCACGTTCAGCAGCGGGGCCTGGTCCAGCGTGGCGAGTACGCGCTCGAGCTCCGCCTTCGAGAGGCGCTCGTCGAGGGAGGCAAGCCGGGTGACGGCGGCGCGCTGGGCTTCATCACTGCCCGCGGTGCCGAGGCTCGCGAGCTGCGCGGCGTTGGGCCCGAGCCTCGCGAGCTGGGCGCGGGCCCAGGCGTGGAGCAGCTCGCGCTGCCAGGTCGTGGCGTCGGCGCTCGCGCGGTGCTGCACCAGCGCATCGAGCGCCTCGGGGAGCGCCGGGAAGAGCTGCTTGGCGCGCGCCCAGCGACCGTCGGCGCGCGCCACCGCGGCACCTTCGCGCACGACACGCTCGCGCAGGGCCTCGAGCGCAGCGCGCGTGGGCGCGGTGCCGAGACCCGGCGAGTAGGGACGGATGACGGCGATGGCGCTGCGCAGCGCGTCGAGGTGGGCTTGCGCCTCACGCCGCGAGGCCACCAGCGCGTCCCACTCGCGCAGCCGCGCGGGGTCCAGCTGACGCGGCAGGCCCACAGCCTCGAGCGCGCCGCCCGAGCGCTGCAGGCGCTGCTGATGGACCACCAGCTGGGCGGCGAGCGGCAGGTAGGCCTCGAGGTCCCGTCGGTGCCGGAAGCCAGGCGCCGCGCCGAGGTGGCGCATGGCGCTCTCGGCGGCGCTCCACACCTTGGCGGCCTGCACGCGGCTCGCGAGGGAGCGCAGGAAGTCGACGTCGAGCGGGTGGCCGGCGCGCTCGGGCCACGCCTCCGCGATGCGCGCGTTCACGAAGGAGCGGGCCATCCACCAGCCCCACACGAAAAAGCGCACGAAGCGCCCCGCGTAGCGGCTGAGCAGGCTAACGGCGGCCACCAGCTGGGGAGAGACCTCCATGCGGATGGGCTCGTCCCACTGCGCGAGGGCCGCGCGCTGCAGCGTGAGCTCTCCCTCGGCCGCCCGGAACGACGCCACCGCTTCGTCGGTCGCGTCACGGGTGCGCGCCGCCAGGTAGAGTGCGTCGCCCTCGTCGACGGCCGCGCGCAGGGGCCGAAGGGTGTCCTCGCGCGCCAGCAGCTCGGCGGCTCCGTCGAGCGCCTCGGGCGTGACCCCGTGCGCGTCACGCCGCGCTTCGAAGGCGCGCGCTGCGTCGAGAGCCGCGTCCACCTGGGTCGCGATCGTGGCGAGGCGCTGGTCGTCGTGATCCGCGAGGCTCACGCGCTCGGGCTGTCCGGGCTCGGCGCGCCACGCGGTCCCGCGCGCCCAGTAGGCCTGGTCGCCGTGCAGCTCCGCGCTCACGGTGAGCACCTCGCGCAGCGTGTCGCGCGACAGCTCGCGCAGCGACGCGGGCAGCTCGAGCGGGACGTCGCCCGGCGTCGGCGCGCTGGCGCTCACCAGGGTCAGCAGCTCACCGGCCCGCAGGCCCGCGTTGGGGCACTCGATGGCCAGCGCCCCGCGGCGAGCGTCCAGCTCTTCGCAGGTGCTCGCGTGCTCGCGCAGGAGCTGCGACGCGGCCGCCTCGTCGAACCGCCTGGGAGTGAACCCTTCGAGGCGCTCCGCGATCTGCGCGTACACCGCCTTGCGGTCCTCGTGCGCGTCGTGCACCAGCGCCATCGCGTGCCGCAGGCCCAGCTTCTCGATGCGCTGGTAGACCACGTCGAGCGCCGCGCGCTTCTCGCAGACCACGGCCACGCGCTCGCCGCGCCGCAGCGCGTCCAGCACCAGGTTGGCGATGACCTGGCTCTTGCCCGTGCCCGGCGGCCCATCGATGACCATGGCCGGGTGCTGCAAGCACTCGTGGAGCACGCGGCGCTGCGTGGGGTCCGCGGACATCAGGGGGTGGGCCGTCTGCGCCGGCGGGGGCGGCTCGTAGTCGCCGCGCAGCGCAGCGGGCAGCAGCACCGTCGCGGCCGCGAGCACTTCCGTGACGGGCAGCCCCTCTTCGCCGAGCTGCTGGATGATCGCGTCGTAGTCCTGCAGCAAGTCCGAGCTCGACTGCGGGAACAGGCCGAGGACGGCGATCTCCTCGAGCTCCAGGCGATGCCCGCCCTCCTCGAGATCCGTGCGCGTCTCGAAGGGCGTGAGCGGCCCCGAGCGCGCCGTGATGTCCACCCCCACGTCGCGCAGCTTCGCGAGCACGGCGTCGAGGCCACCGGCGCGGTCCGCCGCCAGCTCGTCCAGCTCTTCGGCCAGGCTGTCGGGGAAGGCGAAGCGTAGCTTGTTGAAGATCAGCCGCACCAGCGACTGGTTCACGATGGGGTCCTCGTCGTCCTTGGTGGTGAGCTTCCAGCTGCGTGCGCCGCGCCCGTCGCCCACCAGCTGCACCGGGTACAGCAGGAGCGGCGCCCGCACCGGATACGCCACCAGGCTGGTCTGCCGAGCCACGGCGCCCGCGAGGAACGGATAGCCCAGGTAGAGGTCGTGCGAGCCCGTCTCCTCCACGCGGTCGCGGTGCGCGCGGTCCAGCTTCTGCAGCGCCTCACCGCAGTCTTCGGCGGCGCGGTGGGTGCCCGCCTCGCGCGCGTCCAGCAGCCGCGCCACGCGCCCGGCGCGCGCTTGCTCAAGCGCCCGCTCGCCCATGCCCAGCGACACCTTCTCGAGGCGCGCGAGGTCGAAGGCGCGCTCGTTGCGGAGCACGCGCAGACGCACCGATGGGCTGCGGCCATCGCCGGAGATGAGCTGATCACGCAGCCGCGAGAGGCCTCGGATCAGCGGTTGCCGCGAGGGGTCGAGGGGCGCCTGGGCGGCCGCATCCGTGTCCTCCGTGCGGGGCGGCGCGGTGAGCTGCAGCACGTCGTCCAGCTTCGCGCGCTGCAGCGCCGGGGTGACCGACACCTGCCGGGCCACGAAGGCCCCGTCGATGGCGCGCACCGCGCTCTCGCTCACCTCGGACTGACCGATGAGTCGCAGCAGCTTGCGGTACGGGATGCTGCCCACGCCGCGTCGACCCACGCCGTCCAGGAACGCGTCCAGCGCGTCGAGCACGTCGTCTCGCCGCGCGGGCAGCGGGATGACCAGCGGCGGGACGTCCGTGATCACGATGCGCACGCCCAGCGCCTCGAGCGCCGCCACCATGCCCCGCTCGAAGAGGGCCGCCTGCCCCAGCTCGGCGCCGATGCCGAGCACCGCGCCCACCTCGCGCTCGTCGATGGTGCCGTCCGCGCCGAGCATGTGCACCAGCAGCACGAAGCAGCGCTGCGCGTAGTCGGCGCCGCCGGCCCGCACGATGGGCGCCGTGTCGGCGAAGCGCTGGTGCGCCGCGTCGCGGTCGAGGTACGTCTGCCAGTCCGGCACCAGGGGCGCGAAGATCTGCTCGATGCGCTCGCTCTCTTCGGTGGCCAGCTGCCCGTCGGACCAGGCCACGATGACGGCGCCCGCCAGCGCACACTCGTGCACCTCGAGCGGCGGCGGCTCGAGCGGGTCGTAGTCGGTGTTCAGCTCCGGCCGCTTCAGGATCCGGTCGAGCGTGTCCTCGACGGATGTGAGCGAGCGCGTGCCGGGCCCCTGTCCAGTCAGCTCCGCGTAGACGTCGGTCTCGCTGAAGAGCCAAGCCGCATACGCGCGCAGGTGATGCTCGGGGTGCGTGTCGTGCCGGGCCTGGTCGCTCCCCGTGAGACAAGCCTCCATCAGCTCTTGGCACTGCGCCAGGTAGGCCTCGGTGTCCCAGGTGAGCGCCGCCACGGGCAGCCCGGTCGTGATGGACATCTGCGCACGCAGCAGGCCACCGAGGTCCTGGCAGCTGAGCAGCGCGAAGCGGTCGGCGGTGATCTCTGCCGCCACTTGCAGCAGCTGCGCCGTGCGCTGGGCGCCCACGTCCCCCTGCCCACCGCGGGCCAGCACGCGCGCCGCCACATGACGCGCGCCGCGTTCTCCGTGCGAGCCATGCGCCAGGTAGTGGCCCAGCTCGTGACCGAAGACCATGCGCAGGCCCGCGTCGTCCAGCTGGGTGAGCAGGTGCCCTTGCACCTCGACCAGGATGGGGCTCGGCACCAGGTGCATGGCCGCGTTCTCGGGCCCGGCCGACTGATACAGCTCGAGCGCGCCCCTGATGCCCAGCACGCGCGCGCTGTCGTTCAGGGCCGCGTGGGCCTCGGGGGCCATGCTGGGCGACAGCCGCAGCGAGCGGGCCAGCAGGTCACGCCGCGCGCGCGTGGCGTCGAACCCGCCTGCCCAGCGCGCGGCGAGGCCGTCGAAGTCCGCGGTCTTGCCGAGCTGCGTGAGCAGCTCCTCCTCCAAGCGGTAGCGCACGCGCTCGGGGTCGAGCGCGCGGAGCACACGGGGTGCGGCTGGCGTCACCGGCCGAAGGTGAGCTTGTAGTCGAGGCTGTGCCCGATGCGCTGCGAGAACTTGCGCACCGAGCCGGCCGCCATCTTCTCGCTCAGGCTGACCGGGATGAGCGTGGTCAGGCGACCGCCGATGCCCTGCTCCTCACCCACCAAGCGGCGCGGACCGGAGGCCGGCGTGTAGCGCAGCCGAGCGCCCTTCTTCCCCGCGCGCTCCAGCAGGTCGTAGAGGTCGCGGAAGAGGATGAAGGCCGTGTCGTTCTGGTGCATGGCCCAGTTGGCCACGGGCAGGAAGTCCACCAGGTGGATCAGCTGGAAGTTCAGCTGGATGAAGAAGTCCTCCGCGCTCATCGTGATCGGCTCGTTGTCGATCACGCGGCGGAAGCTCACCTCTTTCAGCGAGTCCAGCCGGTGCAGGTTCGCGCGCAGCTCGGCGCGCAGCGGCAGGTCGTAGAGCAGGCGCAGCACCGAGGGGAACGCCTCCACGTGCTTCCAGTCGAACTCGTTCATGAGCGAGCGCAGCTTGGGGATCTGCTCGGCCTTCATGGCGAACGTGTTGGTGCCCGTGCCGAGGATGGAGTGCAGCAGCAGCACCAGCGGCGAGTGCTCGGGGTAGTGCGCCGCGCCGTACTCGAAGCAGAAGTAGAGGTGGTCCAGGAACGAGCCGTCGGCGTGCTCCACGTCGAAGTCGCACTCGTCCGCCATGAAGCGCAGCAGCGCCGGGTCCACCTTCGGCAGCTTCGCCGCGATGTCGATGTCCTTGTACGCGCGCTCCACCTCGGCGCCGGCCGGGGCGTCCCAGTGGGCTTCCTTCGCGATGCGGGTCTTGATGACGAAGCGCGGCGCGGCCCCCTCGAGGGTCTGGAAGATGGTGCGGTTCAGATCGAAGTTCTCGATCGGCTTCACGTGCACGGCGCCCGCATGATCGACCGCGGCGCCGTGGGCGACGGCGGCCTTGCGCTGCAAGCTGGGGTTCGGACGCTCGGTGGCGCTCTGCTTCATGACGATTCTCCGGGAGCCAGGACGGCGGCGCCGCCTCGTAGGGGCCCACACCCTACTACGCTTCCGGGTCGGCTTGTAGTCCCTCAGTCCTCGACGAAGACGGTGCCCTGGGCCGGGTCGATGATCCCGTCGAGACGAAGACCCATGTCGCTCTGCCCCTGGCGCCACGCCACCTCGATGGTGAGGTGCGGGTGCCGCGGATCGGCGTCATCGACCGTCCACGAGATGGTGGACCCGTTGGGGTTCTCCATCACCTCGAGGGCGATGCCCGCCACGACGTAGTTCGGGTCGCCGATGTCGTCGACGGTGCCATCGCCCGTGGTCCACACGCGCAGTCGCAAGACCGTGCCGTTCCCGCGGGAGCGCACGTTGAGGACCTCGCCGAGCCAGTCCTCCTCCCCGAACTCGACCGCCTCGGCGTCGGGAGGCAGCTCGCCACGCAAGTCCCACGGCTCGCCCATCACCCCTTCGGAGGCCGCGGTCACGGTGCGCATGCCGGGGGAACGCTCGGGCTCCGCCGAGGCGGTCTCGTCGCTCCCCGCGTTCGATGCTTCGGCGCCCCCGACGGTGGTCGGTCCGGCGGACGTCGCACAAGCGGGCAGCGTGAACGCCACCAGCAAGGGCCAGAGCGTGAGCGAGCGAGAGCGAGGTGTGGTGACGGTGTACTGCATGGCGGGTCTCGAGATGGCCATTTTACCCCACATTCGGTCTGGCCCCCCCTCGCGCCTTGAAGTCGGGCCGATTTGGCGGCAAACCCTGCGCCCCATGTCCACAAATGACGACTTCCGGTCCTTCATGGAGCAGTCCCGCCCCGCGTCCGTGCGACGCCTCACCAAGGGGGAGCGCGTGCGCGGCCGCATCGTTCACATCGGGGCGGACAGCGTCTTCGTGGACCTCGGTGGTCGCTCCGACGCCCGCGTCGCCAAGATCGAGCTGCAGCGCCCCGACGGGACGCTCAGCGTGAAGATCGGCGACGAGCTCGAGGCCACGGTGGTGGACCCGCACAGCAACGATGGCCCGCTGCTGGTGGTGACCATGGGTCACAGCGGCAGTGGCATCGACGTGCGTGAGCTGCAGCTCGCGCTCGACACGCGCACGCCCATCGAGGGGCGCTTCAGCAAGGCGCAGAAGGGTGGCCTCGAGGTCACCATCGGCGCGGTGCGCGCGTTCTGCCCGGCCTCGCAGGTCAGCAACTCGTTCGTGGCCGAGCTCGAGCCGCTCGTGGGCCAGACGGCGCGCTTCATGGTCCTCGAGATCAAGGAAGAGGGCCGCTCGGTCATCGTGTCCCGGCGCCAGGTCATCGAGCTCGAGAAGGCCGAAGCGGGCCGTGCGCGCCTGTGCGAGCTGAAGGAGGGCGCCATCCTGAGCGGCACCGTCACGTCCATCCAGAAGTTCGGCGCGTTCGTGGACCTGGGCGGCATCGAGGGCCTGGTGCACATCTCGGAGATCTCGCGCGGCCGCGTGGAGCGCGTGGGTGACGTGCTCACCGCCGGCGAGCAGGTCGAGGTGAAGGTCCTGAAGATCGAAGCGCCCGAAGGCAAGAGCGCGGCGCGCATCACGCTCTCCATGAAGGCGCTCCAGGCGGCGCCCGCTGCGGCGGCTCCCGTGCCCGCGCCCAGCAAGGACACCGTGCTCGACGGAACGGTCGTGAAGCACCTGCCGCACGGCATCGTGGTGGAGACCAAGCAGGGCGAGGGCCTCGTCCCCGCCCGCGAGCTGGACGTGCAAGAGGGCCGCGACCTGCGCCGTGCGTACCCCATCGGCGAGGTCCTGCAGGTGGTCCTGCTCGACGCGTCGCGCGGCAAGCTGCGCTTCAGCGCCACCAAGGTGTCCGAGGTCCAGGCTCGCAACGACTTCCGCGACTACAAGACCGCGCAGGAAGGCGCCGCGAGCGGCTCCGGTGGTGCCCTCGCTGCCGCCCTCGGCAAGCTCAGCCTCGGCAACCTGCCCGCCACGCCCTCGCGCGAGGCGCTCGAGCGCATCGCCAAGGAAGAGCAGAAGGCCCGCGAGGCCCGTGAGCGCGAGCTGGCCGAGCAGCGCGCCCGCGAGGAAGCCCGCGCCGCCCAGGCGGCTCGCACCGAAGAAGCCCGCCTGACCCAAGCCCGCCCCACGGCTCCCGTGGCGACGACCGCCCCCGCCGCTGCACCCGTAGCGACGACCGCCCCCGCCCAACCCGCGGACGCCGAGGGCGAGGCCGACGGCGAAGGCGACGAACCCAAGCGCCGCCGCGTGGTCCACACCTACGACGTGAAGTAGCCAGCGAGGCGGAGTCGGAGCCGGTGTCGGAGACTGAGTCGGAGTCGGAGCCCGACTCAGGCCACGGCCGCGGCCTCCGACTCCGATCTTTGGCTTTTCCGGTTCCGCTGCCACAATGCCGCGCATGCCTTCGTCACTGCCCGCTCCCGTGTCTTTCGACTTTGCCGGCCGCCGCATCGCGTACCGCGAGCTGGGCACGGGCCCGCGCGTGATCGTGCTGGTGCACGGTCTGCTGATGGACGTGCGCATGTTCACCGCGCTCGCGCCCATGCTGGCCGCGGCAGGCAACCGCGTGATCCTGGCGGACATGCTGGGCCACGGCGCCTCCGCACAGCCCCACGACATGGCGGACTACTCCATGCCGCAGTTCGGGCGCGACGTGATCGCGCTGCTCGACCACTTGGGCGTGCAGCAGGCTGTGGTGGGCGGCACGTCGCTCGGCGCGAACGTGGCGCTCGAGGCGGCGGTGCACGCACCCGAGCGGGTGCGGGGCCTGTTCGTGGAGATGCCGGTGCTCGAGAAGGGCATCGCCGCGGCGGGCGCGGTCTTCGTGCCGCTCGCGCTCGCGCTGCGCGTGAACCCGCTGGGCATGGGGCTGATGGCGCGCCTCGCGCGGCTGGTCCCGCGCACCCACTGGATCGTGGACATGGGGCTCGACACGCTGCGCCGCGACACCAAGGCGTCGCTCGCGGTGCTGGACGGGCTGACCTTCGGGCGCATCGCCCCGCCGCGCGAGCTGCGCCGCGCGCTGCGCCAGCCGGCGCTCATCGTGGGCCACGCCGCGGATCCGATTCACCCCTTCGCCGACGCCGGCAAGCTGGCCGACGAGATGCCACGTGGGCGCCTGGTGACGGCGCGCTCGGCCGCCGAGTGGCGCGTGATGCCGAAGCGCCTCGACGAGGAGCTGTGCGCCTTCCTCGACATGGTCTGGGGTCAGCCGCAGAGCGTCGCCCGGGCAGCGAGCTGAGCCCGTGTTCATGACGCCCGAGCCGAGCGGCGCTCCGCCCCAGAAGCGGTCCCTCGCGTCGCTGCGGCGCGACCTGCAGATGTTCGCCAAGTACCACTTGGTGCGGCAGCCGCACCGCTACCCCGCGCCGGCCGAGGCCGAGATGCGGGTGGAGCTGCTGCCCTACGATCCGTCCGCGCACGAGCGCGAGCTGCGCAGCCACGCGGAGCACTTCGACGTGGAGACCCTGGGCAGCGTGGCGTATCGCGGACGCGAGCACGCCATCACGTGGCTACGGAACCGTGCGCCGGCCAGCGCGCCCCGCCTCCTGGTGCTCTCCGGAGTCCACGGGAACGAGCACGCCGGCATCGTGTCGGTGCCGCGCTTGCTCGAGCGCTTGGTGGCCCTCGGTGAGCCCCGCGTCGCGGTGGGCATCGTCACCCCGGTGAACCCCATCGGCGCCATGGAGGGCTCGCGCTTCAATGGCCAGGGCTTCGACATCAATCGCGACTTTCGGCGCTTCGACACCGAAGAGGCACGCTTGGTGCGGCAGGTCATTGCCGACTTCCGGCCCCAGCTGATCGTCTCTCTCCACGAAGGCCCGCAGGACGCGTCGTTCGTGTTCGTGAATCGCCGCGTCAAGGCCGGCCTCGCGGAGAGGGCCATCGCCCAGCTCGCAGAGCACGGGGTGCGGCTCGCCACGACGGACTACTTCGGGCGCACGCTGCCCGCGCCGGGCTATGCGCCGGTCTCGCTGACCAACCACCTGCTCACGCGGCTCTGGGCGCTCACTCTCGGAATGATGCACACGGGCATGTACGCGGACGAGCTGGGCATCGGGGAGCTGACCCTCGAGAGCTCATGGCGTGGCCGCGAAGAGGATCGCGTGCGGGCGCATGTGGAGCTGGTGTGTGCGTTGGTCGCCGAGCTGACCCCGGCCCACTAGCCGATTTCACCGTCACCGATTGATCGACAACGTGAGCGTCACGCCCGCGCAGTGAGTCACGCTGCGGCGCTCTCTCTGGGATGGAGCGGCTCGACCTCAGCGCCGGTGCGCCAAGAGCCACTCCATCACGGCCGTCGAGAACGCCACGCGATCGACGGGCGGAAGGTGTCCTCCCCCTTCGATGGTCCAGAGCGCCGTGTCGATGCCGCGCGCGCAGCCCGCGTGGTACTCGAGCACGCTCGTCTCGGCGCCATCCAAGCTGGTGTCGAGGTCCAGGCTTCCGCCCGCCTCGGCGGCGTCGAGATCGCACCCGGCCCGCTCCGCGCTTCGCCGTGTGGTCTCCGCAGCGCTGGGGTAGCCCGCCGGGAAGATGCCCATCGCGTTGGCGACGCCGTCGTAGAGGATGAGGTCGTCCGCGGTGCCGTGGATCTGCAGCATGCTCACCGGTGTCTCCGTGTCGCAGTCCGCGGGGTCGAGGTGGGTCGCCCCCGCGAGGCTCACGATGGCCGTGATGACGTCGGGCGCGTCGCACGCCATGCGGTGGCTCATGAAGCCGCCGTTGCTGTGCCCGAAGAGGTACACGCGGCGCGGGTCGATGCGGTAGTTCGCCTGGGCCTCTTCGATGAGCCCGCGTAGGTAGGCCACGTCGTCCACGGGCTGGTCCTCGAAGTTGCAGCAGGCGCTGGTGGCGTTCCAGAAGCGCGCCCCATCGGAGTTGGCGGTGCCGTCCGGGATCACGAGGATGAAGCCCAGCGCGGTCACCTGGTTCGACAGCCCGAAGTACAGGTTCTGGAGGCCACCCGTCGCGCTGTAGCCGTGCAGCAGCACCACCAACGGGTACTCCGTGTTCGAGTCGTAGTCGCTCGGCACGCGCACGTCGGCGGGGCGTCCGGCCGCCACGCCGAGCGTGGTCGCCGGCTCGTCCGGCAAGGGAGGCAGCGTGTCATCGGAGCACGAAGTGAAGAGGAGCACGGCGACGGCGACCAGCGTTGAGCGGAGCATGCGCCCGAGGATGCGCGGGGCCCCACGGAGAAGCCAGCAATCTCGAACGCCCCCGGTCGGGCTCGGACGTCAGCGCGGGCGCTCGCCGCGCACCACGTACGCACCGCCCTCGGGGTCGGGCATGCGCCGCGCCGACGTGGCCACGAACCCCGCGGCGGCGAGCGCCTCGGCGTACTGCGCGGGGTTCCACTCGCGGTGCCCCGAGCTGGCGAACTCGAACCGCGCCAGCGTCGAAGCAGGCCGGATGCCGAGGGCCAGACGGCCACCGGGCCGGAGCACGCGCAGCAGCTCACGGTAGGCGGCCGGCAGGTCGGGCCAGAAGTACACCACGTTCACCGCGAACACGGCGTCGAAGCGCGCGTCCTCGAAGGGCATGGCCTCGACGCCGGCCTCCACCAGCGTAACGTCGCGATACCGAGGCCGCGCGCGCTTCACCACGTCGCCGCTGATGTCGACGCCTGCGAGCTTCGCGCCGGGCTCGTGCGCGCGCACCATGTCGAGACCCACGCCACCGCCGAAGCCCACGTCGAGCACGGCGTCGCCGGGCTGCAGGTCGAGGGCGCCCACGGTGTGCGCCGTGATCAGCCGGTTGCCACGGTTGAGCAGCGCGCTCATCGGCCCCGTGAGGAGACCGTGCGGGCGCGCCAGCTGGGATACGAGGAGGTCGTTGAGGCGGGACATGCTGCGCAAGGTAGCGCGACCGCCGGCGCCGCTCCTCGGAAACGCGCTCCTCGGAAACGCGCTCCTCGGAAACGAAGGAAGCCCCCGGGACCACTTGGATTCCGGGGGCCTCTTGGGTGGAGCCTCCTGTCGGATTTGAACCGACGACCTACGGTTTACGAAACCGCCACTTTGCCCTTGTTTTTCGGCACCTTGGGGGGTCGTTCGTCCTCGTGTGACCAATCGGCGCGGAGCTGCGCGGGGCGCGCGGCCAGCTTCCTGGGTTGACCATGGGGAGGTAGAGGCATTGTCCGACCTTCGGCCTAGCCGCGGGTCAGCTCTGCGTGGATCTCTTCGCGCGTCATCAGCCCGAAGCGGAAGCGCAGGCTCCCCTTGAGCGCGGCGGACCAGCTGCGCCAGAGCTCGCGCGCGGCCTTGGCCTCCGCAGGCGTGGCCTCCTCCGGAGCGGACGGCGGCACCAGCCACTCGGCGCCGACCCCTGGCCCGCCGTCCATGACGAAGCGGCGCAGGTGCGGGTTGCGCGTGGTGTGCCCGGGCTTGGCGTGCGCGTCCACGTGGCCCGTGAGCCCGCGCGTGGCGAGCGCGTCACGCAGCAGGTCAGCGAAGCCGCCGTCGCCGCCCACAGCCTCGGTGACGTCGTCGCGCCGGTCGCTGTCGTCGTCGCGCGCAGCGTCGCAGGCGTAGAGCTCGACGCGCAGGTGCGGCGCCGCGTTGGCCACGATGACGTCCGCCAGCTGGTTCACGTGCTCTACGCCGTGCCCGGTCTGCACGCTGAGCTTGAGGCCGTGAGAGAAGAGCGCGATGACGTCCCAGGGCCCGCCCGAGGCGATGGCGCGCTCGACCTCGCGCCTGCGCGCTCCCTTGCCCAGGTGGTTGTTGAAGCGCACCACGTTGGCCCCGGGGCGGCCGATGTGCGTGGAGAAGCGGAGAGCCTCACGCGCGAACTCGGCGGCGTCACCGGGCTTGCCGGGGCTTGCGTGTATGGGGTGGAGGATGATGGCGCGCACCGCTCAGCCCTCCGGGTCCACCGCGCTGCTGGGCTTGCGCCCGAAGCGCGCCTCGAACTCCCGGTCGCGCTCGGCGCGCTTCTCGCGGATGGCCTGGCGGCGGTCCTCGATGTCGCGGCGCACGTGCTCGACGTCCTCCCCGTCCTCGAGGCGGTCCACCACCCACTCGACGAGCAGGGGCATCAGGGTCAGGG
>CAZEAA010000133.1:0-14224 GCA_964510015.1 uncultured Sandaracinaceae bacterium | reverse complement strand
CGCCGATGGCGCTCTCGTTGCTGGCCAGCTTCACGGGGTGCTCGATGCCGTACTCCCGCCGAATCTGATCGATGGGCGTGCCGGGGATGTAAGGCGCGAGTCGCTGTATGTGCGGTGGAACGAGGCTGGACATCGGCTCTCTTCTGTACCGGCGGGGCCGACGGGTCCGCGCTGGCCCCCGCAGTATGCTGTCTCGCGCTCTGCCAGCAACCACGTTTCCGGCAGCGCTACGAAGACCTGTCGAGCAGGCCCCGCAAGCGCGCAAGGGCCACCAGCGCGTCGAGCGGCGTCATGCGGTCCACGTCCAGCTCGGCCAGCGTGCGCTCCACCTCGCTGGGCCCCCGCACGGCCTCGCTGGCGGGCACGAACAGCGACAGCTGCGCCTTGCCCGCCTCGTCCACGGGCCGCATGCGCGCGTGGGCCCCCGAGGGCAGCGCCGCGCCGCGCTCAAGGTCCTGCAAGAGCGCCTTGGCCCGCGCCAGCACGATGGGCGGCACCCCGGCGAGACGCGCCACCGCGATGCCGTAGCTGCGGTTGGCGCTGCCCGGCACCAGCTTGTGGAGGAACACCACGGTCTCGCCGTGCTCACGGGCCGCCACGTTGAAGTTGACCGCGCCCGGACGGGTCTCGGCCAGCTCGCACAGCTCGTGGTAGTGCGTGGCGAAGATGGCGCGGCAGCGAACCGCGTCGTGCAGGTGCTCGGCCACGGCCCAGGCGATGCTGAGGCCGTCGTAGGTGCTGGTGCCGCGCCCGATCTCGTCGAGGATGACCAGCGAGCGCTCGGTCGCCCCGCGCAGGATGGCCGCCGTCTCGTTCATCTCCACCATGAAGGTGGACTGCCCACGCGAGAGGTTGTCGCTGGCCCCCACGCGCGTGAACACGCGGTCCACGGCGCCGATGTGGGCGCTCTTGGCCGGCACGAAGCCACCCGCCTGCGCGAGGATCACCGCGAGCGCGACCTGCCGCATGGCGGTGGACTTGCCCGCCATGTTGGGGCCCGTGAGGATCATCAGGCGCTGCCCGTCCGTGTCCAGCTGCACGTCGTTGGGCACGAACTCGCCCGCCGCCGCCAGCCTCTCCACGATGGGGTGACGCGACTCGAGCAAGCTGAGCCCGCTGCCGCTGTCCACGGTGGGTCGCACGTAGTCGTAGCGGTGCGCCACCTCGGCCAAGGCCGCGTGCACGTCCAGCACGGCCAGCTCCGTGGCCAGCCCACGCAGCGTGTTGGCCGCATCGCGAACCGCCTCGCAGAGCCGCGTGAAGTGCGCCGCCTCGAGCGCCTTGGCGCGGTCGTCCGCCGTGAGGATGCGCTCCTCCAGCACCACCAGCTCCTCGGTCACGAAGCGCTCGCCGTTGGCGATGGTCTGCTTGCGGATGAAGTGCGGAGGGACGCTGCCCAGGTTGCTGCGGGTGATCTCGAAGAAGTACCCGAAGACCTTGTTGAAGCGGATCATCAGCGACCCGATGCCGCTCTTCTCGCGCTCGCGGCGCTCGAGCTCCAGAAGCACGTCCTTGCCCGACTCGGAGAGGCCACGCAGCTCGTCGAGCTCGGGGTCAACGCCCTGCCGAATGACGCCGCCGCCCTTCTCGGACGTGGGCGGGTCGTCCACCAGCTCCGCCACCAGCTGCGCGTGCAGCGCCGGCGCAAGGGAGCGCGGCATGGCCTCACGCAGCGGATCATCCATGAGCCCACTCGCCGACTGGCTCAGCAGCGCGGCGATGTCGCTGGCAGCAAGGAGCGTGGCGCGCACCTGCCCGAGGTCACGCGGTGTGGCGCTGCCCATCGCCGCGCGCGTGGCCAGGCGCTCGAGGTCGCCCGCCTGCGCCAAGAGCGTGCGCAGCGAGGCCCGCAGCGTGGGGTCCGTGACCAGCGCCTCCACCTTGTCCTGGCGCCTGCGGATGCGCGCCACGTCGGTGAGCGGGGCCAGCAGGCGGCGGCGCAGGAGGCGCGCGCCCATCGCGGTCTTGGTGGCATCCAGGTGATGCAGCAGCGAGCCCTGGCGCTCTCCGCCGAGCGTGCGCACCAGCTCGAGGTTGCGAACCGCGGCCTCGTCCAGGATGAGCTGCTCGCTCGGGTCGTAGAGGCCCACGCGCTGCACCGACAGCGCCGTGCCGGGCTGGCTGGCCGCTGCGTAGGCGACCACGCTCTCGATGGCGGACAGCGCCTCGGGTCCGAAGGCCGCGCGCGTGTCGGCGGCTTGCACCGGGCCGAGGACGTCGTCCAGCAGCGACACGGCGGCGGCCCCGGCGGGCTGCAGCGGGGTGGCCGGCAGCTGCTCGCGCACGGCGTCGTGCAGCGCGCCATCGAGGGACGGCAGCAGGATCTCGCGCGGGTCGAGGCGCACCAGCTCGGCCAGCGCAGCTCGCGCGTCCGGAAGCTCGCAGGCGCGCAGGGCCCCGGTGGACAGGTCGAAGGCGCACAGCCCAACCCGCTCGCGCCCCGGGTGCAGACCCACCAAGTAGTGGTCTGCGCGGTCGTCCAGCGCATCGGGCTCGAGGCACAGCCCCGGCGTGATGACCCGAACCACCTCGCGCGGCACCACCCCCTTCACGGTGGACGGGTCCGCCATCTGCTCGCAGATGGCCACCTTCTGCCCCAGCTTCAGCAGACGCGTGAGGTACCCCGTGGCCGCGTGGTGCGGGACGCCGGCCATCGGGATGGGCGTTCCGTCGGGCTCCTTGCCGCGGAAGGTCTGCACGATGCCGAGCAGCTCTGCGGCGCGAATCGCGTCGTCGAAGAACAGCTCGTAGAAGTCTCCCATGCGGAAGAACAGCAGCGCGTCCGGATACTGCGCCTTCGCGTGCAGGAACTGCACGATGACGGGAGAGTGACCCTTGCTCGCGGCCACCGGTCCCCCGTCCTACTGCACCGTGGTGATGCGCGTGAGCGGGTCGAGCGCGTACTGCGCCAAGGACGACGCGGCCGAGTCGAGCACGATCATGTCCTGGCCATTGGGGGTCAGCGTGACGTCGGACACGATGCGGCCGAGGTCCACCAACGCAATGGGCGGCAAGAGGCGCGTGGCCAGCGTGAGCGTGGACGTGATGCCCTCCATCGAGGCGAGGGCGTTGCCGTCCATGCGGCGCGCGCCGATGTGGAACGCGACGTACGGGTTGATGTAGGGGCGCCCCACGAACGCTCGGCCCTCCACGCGGGTCTGCGGGTCGGCCGGGTCGAAGGGCAGCGACGTGTCCACGCGGCAGCTTCCGCCTACCGAGATGACGCGATGCAGGTACGACGCGAACGTGCTGCGCACCACGTACGCCGAGCGCGCGTGCACCGCGAAGGGCGTGACCCCGGGGAAGCACGCCTGCACGTCGGCGAGCGTGTACGCCACCGGGGCCGGCCCGTCGATGGGCTCGCCGGCGTTGTTGCGCAGCACCGGCAGGCGCAGCACCAGCTCGCCTTCGCGGGCCTCCACGATCTCGAGGTAGACCGGGTCGCGCTCCACTTCGTCGAGGAAGGGACGGCAGCGCTCGTACTCCGAGTCGGTATCCGCGAGCGCCGCTTGGATGGACGGGCTCAGCACGCCGGTGAACAACAGGCGGTCCCCCACGTAGCCCGCGAGCGGGTCGTCGACGGAGAGCGCGGAGGCCACCACGTCGTCTTCGCCCAGCACGCCCCAGCTGCAGAAGTTGCCGTCCGCGCCGGTGAACAGCGTTCCGTCGCTGGCATCGAAGCGTCCGGCTCCGACGGCGAAGGGCAGCTGAGCCTGCCAGTCGGCCACCCACGTCTGCGAGGGGCTCGACCACGGGTCCGCCGACACGCACACGATGGCGGTCCCGGACTCCGGGAACGCGCGCACCATGCCGGTGGGGCAGCTCGTGAACGGCTCGAGGCGCGGCACGGCTTCCGTGGTGGCGATGCCGTTCTCTTGAATCTGTCCCGCGCTTCCGTCGAACGTCAGGACGGGGAAGCCGAGCAGCGACGGCTCGTCCGCCACGACGGCGCCGATGCGAGGACGATGCCGCTCGATGCGCACCTGCACGTCGTTCGTGACCGCGGGGTCGTCACAGCCAATGCCACCGCGACACGGCGCGTCGAGGTCATAGACGTCGACGATGGCCAGGTTGCCGTCGATCTGCCCCGCCAGCAGGAAGACGCCGCGCAGCTGGGCTGGCTGAGCGTCTTCGGCTTGGCTCGTGTCGCTGGGGTCGCACTCCACCGGGGCCATGCCACCCGAGACGCTGTAGCTGGGCGCCACCACCCGCAGGCGGCCCACTCCGGCGCGGGTCGCGATGCGGTCGTTGGCTTCGTGGCCCGTGCTGACCGCCAGCACCGCACCGAAGTTCACGGAGGTGTCCGTGTAGTCCATGGCGAGCACGGAGTTGTCGAGGGCGTCGATGGCGTAGAGGTAGCGCTGCGTCGCGGCCCGCTCGCCCACGGCGGTGGGCACGGGCGGCGTGATGACCACCTCGCGGGTGGGCACGGCCGGCGCCAGCGCGGGCAGCAGCGCGGGGTCGGCGCCCGCGTCGTCCAGCACCAGGCGATGGATCATGGGCAGGTTCGCGTCTGCCACCAACAGCACCGGTGGGCTCGCCACGGTGTCCACCACCAGCTGCACCGGTCGAGCCGTGGCGCCGAGCTGCGTGGCCACGCGCGGCGCGCCGATCACCGGCCGCCCGATGTTGGCCTCGAAGCCCTCGGGACAGTAGCGCTGATAGGGCGCGTCCCCGGCCACTTCGGCGACGGGCGCCGGGACCGTGACGTCCAGCGAGATCTCGCGAACGAAGGTGAGCGGCTCCGTCGGGTTGCTGGAGTCCACCGCGATCTCACCGATGGTGCCGCTCTCCGGGAACGTCACGTAGAGGAACGCCTCGTCGGGCGAGAGCACCATGTCCGAAGGCGCGCCGGGCAGCGCGAGCTCACCCCCGACGTCGGCCGTGGGCGTGGCATCGGGATGGAACTGCGCGAGCGGAAGCCAAGAGATGGTGCGGCTGGTCTGGTTGGCCACGTAGGCGTGGCGCGCCGTCAGCGCAGGCACCACCACCGCCGTCGGGTTCTCGCCCACCAGCACGAAGGTGAAGCCCGGGACGCGCACGTCGGCGTCCAGCACCAGGCGCCGGTCCAGGTCCACGGCGGCCAGCTCGCCCTGCGCGGTCTGCGTCACCAGCGCGATCAACGCGAAGTCCTCGCTGTCCCGATCGAGCACCACGTCGTTGCAGCCCGCGACGGGGACGAACTGCAGGTTGGCGCGGTCGTAGCAAGCGAACGCGACGCGCTCCGGCCGGTCGAAGGTGCGCGGCTGAATGACCGAGCCGCTGTTCTGGCACGCGGTCAGCACGTGCAACGCTGGCATGGCCAGCAGGACCAGCAGCGGGAGGAAGGGCAGCGCGGGCGCGCGGTACGGGGTGGCAGACATCAGAGGCCCCCCTCGAGACCGGTCGGACGACCCAAGAGGCCGAGCAGCTGGGGTGTGCATTCACGGCCGGTCATGCCGGGCTCGTCGTAGCAATTGAGCATGGGGGTGAGGTCCACCACGCGAACCACGGAGGTGCGGAAGTCGGCCACGTACGCGCGCTCCCGCTGAACGTCGATCTCGAACTCGAACGGACCGGACATGCCGCGCACCACGGCGGTGAGCTCCCGCGCCTCGAGGTCCACCACGTAGACGTCGCGGCTGTCGAAGCAGCTGATGAACGCGAACTCCCGCCCGCGCAGCGTGGCTACCCTCAGGCGCGAAGGCCCGACGCCGATCTCGACGCTGGCCGCCACGGTGAGCGTGCCATCCGGCTGGAGGCCGCCGTCCGCGATGACGAGCGTGCCCGGCGAGCGCGTGAGCACGAGCGCGTTGCCGTTGCTGTCGAAGGCAATGCCGCGTGCGTCCAGCGTCCCGTCGCCCGTGACACCCACCACCCGCGCGAAGCCGGCGTTGTAGACCAGGCCGTCCTCGGCCACCTCGTCAGCCGACCCGTCGAGCGTGACGCCCACGCGTGAGATCAGCGGCGAGATGGAGCTGGGAATCCAGACGCGTCCGTCCGGCCCGAGCGACGCGGCCAAGAGCTCCTCGGCGAGACCCGAGAAGGTGTCCACGAGCGTGAGGCCGTCCCCGCGGTCGATGAGGTAGCTCACGGCGCCCGCACGGTGCACCACCATCACAGCGCTGCCTGTCTCGCCAGCCACCAGGTCGTCGAGCGGACGCACGGCGATGCCGAGTGGGTCGGTGGGCAGCTCGATGTCCCGCGCGGCCGCGAGCGACTGATCCACGTGCCGGTAGGCGTCTCCGCAGCGATGGACCACGTTGGAACTCTCGCCGCAGGACAGGCCTCCGGACGCCACGTCCACGTCCACGTAGGTGATGTCCGCGTCGGAGCGAATGCCGAGGTACGCTCGATCGCCGGCCTCGTTGAGGGCGATGGTGGAGCCGTAGCTGCCGACACGCACCTCACTCACGATCAGGCCAGCCCGCGGCGTGACGAGCAGCTGACCGCCCGCGTCGTCCACGTCTTCGAGGATGTCGGGCACGATCACGCAGCTATCGGCGACCGCGCAACCCTCGGTCTCACGGCACTGGGCGTTGGTCAGGCCCGCGCGCGGAGCCACACACACCTCGTCGATGGCCTGGTTGAGCACGGCCAGGTCATAGTGCTGGAGAGAGCCCGAGTTGTAGCGGAGGTTGAAGTTCGAGTTCAGCACCATTAGGTGCGTGGGCGCCCCGGTCTCGGGCTGCCGCATGGCCACGGCGATGGGCGAGAGCAGCAGACCCTCGGGCGGCGGCGCGCCTGGGTTGCTGAGGCAGCCTCCGAGCAGCCCGCTGAGGAGCGCCAGGCGCACGGCGCGCACACGGCCAGTGGACGGGGCAGGGTCGGTTGACATCGGCGCGCAAGGTAGTCGGAACGCATGGGGGGAGCAACCGGCGTCGGCCAAGCTGTGCAACAGCGCCGAAGCCCCGCGTCACCAAAAAAGAAAAGCCTGCTTTCGCAGGCCTTCTCTGGATGGAAGCGTGGGCTCCGCGTTCAGTTGTTGGCCCAGGGGTCCAGCACCTCGGAACCCTGGGGGCGCATGACGGTGGTCATGGCGGGAGGGGTCTCGGCCGGCGCGCTGACCGTGCCGGGAGTGCTGGTCGTGGTGCCCGGCCGGCGCCCACCGCTGCTGCCGCGGCGGACGGCGTCCAGCGTGAAGCTCATGCTGTCGGCGCGCGTGAGCGGCGAGACGGCGAAGTCCTTGGGCTCGTAGCCATCGAGGCGCAGCTGGAGGTCGAGGCGCTCGCTAGCCGGACGGGGCAGCTGGAACGGCGTGGTGCCGATGAACTCGTTGCCGCGCCAGACCTGCGCGCCCGCGGGCTCCGACGAGATGGCGATGAGGAACTCCTCCACCGGCGGGGGCGTGGCCGGAGCGGTCTCGCCCGTGGGCACGGGAACCGGCGGGACGGCCACGGGCACGGGCGGCTGCGTGACGACCACCACGGGCTGGACGGGCGGCTCGGGGTTCATCATCACGAACGCCGCACCACCGGCGGCCAGCAAGACGACCGCGGCGATGACGCCCACGATGATGCCCTTGCTGCTGCTGGTGGCGGGGGCCGCGCTCTGCGACCCGGTGATGCCACCCACCGTGGGGACCGCGCGCCGTGTGGAGTAGGCGCCGGTGCCGTCGGCCATCGCGAGCGCCGGCAGGCCCTCACCCACGCGCACCAGGTCATCGTAGAACTCCGCCATGTTCTGGTAGCGGGTCTCGGTCTGCTTGGACATCGCCTTGAGGATGACGGCCTCGATCTCGCGCGGCAGGTTGGGGTTGCGCTGCGTGGGCGGTACCGGGTCCTCGTAGAGGTGCTTGGTGAGGATGCCCATGAGGTTGTCGGCGTCGAAGGGCACGTCGCCGGTGACCATCTCGTAGAGCATCACCCCGATGGCGTAGATGTCCGTGCGGTGGTCGACGTTGCTGCCGGAGCACTGCTCGGGCGACATGTAGTGCGGCGTGCCAAAGACCTGGCCCGCGCGCGTGAGCTTGCTGTTGCTGCCGCCCACCTTGGCGATACCGAAGTCGAGCACCTTCACGAAGTCCGTGTCGCCGCCGCGCTTGATCAGGTAGACGTTGTCCGGCTTGAGGTCGCGGTGGACGATGCCGTTCTCGTGGGCCGCGCCGAGGGCCTGAGCCAGCTGCTTGGCGATGTGCACCACGCGGTTGGCCGGCATCTGGTGCGCCTTCTCGATGGCGCCCGAGAGGTCGGTGCCGTCGAGGAACTCCATGACGAAGTACGTGGAGCCGTCCGGCAGGGTGCCGAAGTCCGAGATGTCGATGATGTGCTGGTTACCGATGGAGGACGCGCTCTGCGCCTCTTGGCGGAAGCGCGTGATGATCTCCTGGTCCTTCGACACGTCGGGACGCAGGACCTTCACCGCGAGCGGCTTGCCCAGCACGATGTGCTTGCCGAGGTAGACGAGACCCATGCCGCCTTCACCGAGCACGCGCTCGACGAGGTAGCGGCCGTCGATGGTGGTCCCGACGAGCGGGTCCGCGTGGCCCTTGGTCTCGCCTTCGATCACGCGCAGGTCCGCTTGGTTGCTCGCTTCTTGGGTCATGTCGGTTTCCTCATCATCGCAGTCGGGGGCGGTGCGGTCGTTACGGCGGCTCGGGAGCCGCGAGAACACACAAAGCGACTTCAATTAAGACAACGTGGTAGCAAAGATAGCCTGGTGAACGGACCCATGCCAGGCTCGCACAGCGTCTCAGGGGATATACAAACCGTCAAGTCCGCATAGCTCGGACGCCACCCTGGTACGCCAATTCACAGCGTTCCTACCCAGCCGCCTCGTGGTTCCTTGGGTGAGCGCCGCGGGTCAGTCCGCGGCCCGAGCGATTCGGCCTGCCGCCTGGGCAGCCGCCAGCCTGGCCACCACCAGGTGGGAGAGCGCGCAAGAGACGTAGTCCACCCCGTGGTCCGCGAAGAACTGGATGGAGCGGGTCTCGCCTCCCTGGGCACCGCAGACCCCCAGCTCGAGGCCTGGGTGGGCCGCCCGGCCGCGTTCGATCGCCATGGTGATGAGCTCGCCCACGCCGGCCACGTCGAGGGTGCGAAAGGGGTTCTGGGGCAGGACCCCCAGCTCGTCCACGTAGGCGGGGATGAAGTGCATCGAATCGTCGCGGGAGATGCCGAACGTGGTCTGCGTGAGATCGTTCGTGCCGAACGAGAAGAAGTCCACATGCTTGGCCATGGCCCCGGCCACCAGGCAGGCGCGCGGCAGCTCGATCATGGTGCCCACCTTGAAGCCCACGCGTGCCCCCAGCTCGGTGAAGACCTCCTCGGCGATCGCCCGCACGGCCTCGGCCACCCGGCGGACCTCTTCACCTACGGCGGTGAGCGGGATGAGCAGCTCGGGAGCCACCGCCCTGCCCTCGCGCGACACGGTGACCGCGGCGCTGAGCACGGCGCGGATCTGCGCTCGGTAGATGGCCGGGATGGTGAGGCCCACGCGCACGCCACGGTGCCCGATCATGGGGTTCACCTCGTTGCGGCTGCCGGCACGACGGCGCGCCTCGCGCAGCGGCACGCCAAGCCCGGTGGCGACGGCGGCGAGCGAGGCGTCGTCGCGCGGCATGAATTCGTGCAGCGGCCAGTCCAGCAGGCGGATGGTGACCGGATGCCCAGCCATCGAACGGAAGATCTCCTCGAAGTCGCCGCGCTGCATGCTCTCGATGCGGCCCACCCAGCGCTCCCGCTCTTGCTCGTCGTTGGCCAGCACCACGCAGCGGAGCGCAGCCAAGCGCTCGTCGGCGAAGAACATGTGCTCGGTGCGGCACAGCCCGATGCCCTCGGCGCCGAAGGCCGCCGCGGCGCGCACGTCCCGCGGGGTGTCGGCGTTGGCGCGCACACGCAGGGTGCGTCGCTCGTCGGCCCAGCTCAGCAGCGTGTCGAGCTCCGGCAGGGTGCTGGCCGCCACCACGTCGAGCGCCCCCGCGTAGACGCGCCCCGTGCTGCCGTCGACCGTGAGCGTGTCGCCCACCGTGAAGATGCGCGGCGCGTCGTCCGAGCCTCGCTTCGGGCGTGCCGTGAGCGTGCCCGTGGCGTAGTCCACCTGGAGCGTGCTGGCCCCGGCCACGCAGCACTTGCCCAGCGCGCGAGAGAGCACCGCGGCGTGCGAGGTGAGGCCGCCGGCGGCGGTGAGGATGCCGCGCGCGCCCTTCATGGCGACGATGTCTTCTGGCGTGGTGTCGCGGCGCACCAGCAGCACGTCCTGTCCCTCCGTGGCCATGCGCTCGGCCGCCTCGGGGTCGAAGACGATGCGGCCCACGGCCACACCGGGGCTGGCCGCGAGGCCGGTGGCGATGGGACGAATGCCGCGCGCCGCGAGCTCGTCCGGTGACGGAAGCCGCGTGCGCAGCAGGTTGGTGATAGCGTTGGCGTCCACCATGGCGAGCGCCTCGTCGCGGCTGATCTTGCCCTCGCTGGCGAGCGAGACGGCGATGCGCACGCTGGCCTCCGCGGTGCGCTTGGCGCTGCGCGTCTGGAGCAGATAGACGCGGCCGTCCTCCACGGTGAACTCGATGTCCTGCACGTCGCGGAAGTGCACCTCGAGCGCGGCGGCCAGCTGCTCCACCCGCGCGAAGGCCTCGGGGTCGCTGCGCTCGAGCGAGCGCTCTTCGCGGCCTGGCACCGCGGACTTGGCGCCGAGCGAGTACGGCGTGCGGGCGCCGGCCACCACGTCTTCGCCCTGGGCCTCGGCCAGGAACTCGCCGTAGAGCTGGCGCTCCCCCGTGCTGGGGTTCCGCGTGAACGCCACGCCGGCGCCGCTGCGCGGCCCGTGATTGCCGAACACCATGGCCTGCACCACGCACGCGGTGCCGAGGTCGTCCGAGATGCCCTGGAGGCCGCGGTAGCGCCGCGCGCGCGGGTTGTTCCACGAGCGATAGACCGCGGTGATGGCCAGCTCGAGCTGCCGCTGCGGGTCACACGGGAAGAGCGTGGGCTGCACGCCCGCTAGGTGCGCTTCGAACGCGGTGGTCAAGGCCTCGAGCGCGTCGGCGTCCAGCTCGGAGTCCAGCATGGCGGGCCGGCCGAGGCGGGTCTTCGCGGCGGCCAGCAGCTTCTCGAACACGTCACGCGGCACGCCGAGCACCACGTCCCCGAACATCTGCAGCAGGCGCCGGTACGCGTCGAGCGCGAAGCGCCGGCCGCCACGCTGAGCGAGGCCCGGAAGCGTGCTGCGGTCGAGGCCCACGTTGAGCACGCTGTCCAGCATGCCGGGCATGGACGCGGACGCGCCCGAGCGGATGGAGACGAGCAGCGGCCTGTCTGCGTCCCCGAAGCGCAGTCCGGTGGCGGCTTCCACGCCGGCGAGGCCCTCGCGCACCGCCGCGCGCAGCGTCTCGGGGAACTCGGCCTCGGGAGCCATCAGCGCACGCCCGGCGTCCACGCTGATGGCAAAGCCAGCGGGCACCGGCAGCCCGAGGCGCGTCATCTCGATCAGGCCGACGGCCTTGTTCCCGAAGCGCTGGCAGAGCTCGTCGAGCGACTCGTCCGTCGGACCATCGAAGCTGTAGATCAGGGCAGGCATGTTCGGGAAGACCAGCGTCCGCCCGAAGCATACGCGAGGCCGCGTGCAACCCTAGGTGGAAAGGGCATGGAAGTGGGCCACGCGGCTCACCGTGTCGGCGATCTCGGCGAGCAGCCCGAGGCGGTTCTGGCGCAGAGCTTCGTCCTCCACCATCACGAACACCGTCTCGAAGAAGCTGTCGATGGGGCCGCGCAGGTCGGTGGCCACCACGGCGAGCGCGTCCTGATAACGCCCATCGGCGGCGGCCGTGGCAATCCGCGTGCGTGCGCCGCTCCAGGCCTCGGCCAACGCCTGCTCGGCGCCGGGCTCGAGCAGCGCAGAGGACACCTCACTGCGGGCCACGTCCTTGGTGATGTTGTGGGCGCGCTTGAAGGCCACCGCCAGCGCCTCGAACTCGGGGCGGGTGCGGAAGGCGTCCACGGCCACGATGCGGGCCTGCACGTCACGCAGCGAGCCCCCGGGCCACGCGCCCACGCAGGCGTCCACCACGTCACCGGGGAAGCGCTCGCGGTAGTACGCACGCAGGCGGGCGCGCACGAAGTCGTCGAGCTGGGCCAGCACCTCGGCGCGGGGAGCGAGCACACCCTCGGGGAAGCCGTCGTATGCGGCCGCGAGCAGCGCCGTGATGTCCACGTCGATGGCGCCGTCCACGGCGGTGCGCACCAGTGAGAGCGTGGCGCGGCGCAGCGCGAAGGGGTCGGCCGAGCCAGTGGGCACGAGCCCGATGCCGAAGCAGCCCACGAGGGTGTCGGCGCGGTCGGCCACCGCGACCACGCTGGCGAGCGCGGTGGGCGCCGGGGCGTCGGAGGCCCCGGTGGGCTTGTAGTGGTCGGCGATGGCGTCGGCCACCTCGGCCGGCAGGCCTTCTGCCAAGGCGTAGAAGCGGCCCATGAGGCCCTGCAGCTCGGGGAACTCGAAGACGATCAGCGCGTCGAGGTCCATCTTGCAGAGCAGCGCCACCTGCGAGGCGAGCTCGACGGAGACGCCAGCGGCGGGAGCGAGCGCGCGGGCCAGCCGTTCCACGCGACGGATCTTGGCGCCCACCGAGCCGAGCTTGGCCTGGAAGGTGACCTGATCGAGGCGCGCGATGCGGCTGCCGAGCTGGATCTTGCGGTCCTCCCGCACGAAAAACTGCGCGTCGGCCAAGCGGGCGCGCAGCACGCGGTCGTTGCCCTTCGCGATCTTGTCGGGGGCGAGCGCCGTGTTCACCACGTTGAGGTAGGTGGGCAGCAGCGTTCCGTCGGCCTTGCGCACGGCGAAGTAGCGTTGGTGATCCCGCATCACCGACACGATGACCGCGTCGGGCAGGTCGAGGAACTGCTCGGCGATGGTGCCCGGGACCACGAAGGCCTCCTCCACCAACGACGTGCACTCTTCGAGCAGGAAGTCGTCGGGGAGCAGCTCGCCGCCGGCAGCCTTCGCCGCGGCGACCAGCGCTTGGTGCATGCGCTGCTTCTTCGCAGCGATGTCCACGATGACGTGCGCGGCCGCCATGCGGGCCTCGTAGTCGCTCGCGTCGGCGAGGTCGAAGGAGTCGGGCGCGAGGAAGCGGTGCCCCCGCGTGCTGCGGCCCGCCGTGAGGCCGGCGAACGCGAACGGGACCACGTCGGCGCCGTAGAGGCCCACCAACCAGTGGATGGGGCGGCCGAACGCGAACGTGCCGTCCCCCCAGCGCATGGACTTCGGGAACGTGATGCGCGCGCACAGCGCCCCGAGCAGCTCGGGGAGCACGGCAGAGGCAGGCTGACCCTTCTCGAAGACGTTGGCCGCCACGTACTTGCCCTTCTCGGTCTCCACCGCGATGAGCGACTCGACCGGGACGTTCTGCTTCTTGGCAAAGCCCAGCGCGCCGTTCTTGGGAGCTCCCTGCTCGTCGAAGGCGGCTGCCCACGGGGGCCCCTGCACCACCTCTTGGCGGTCCGGCTGGCTGTCGGGCAAGCCACGCACGCGCAGCCCGATGCGCCGCGGACTGCCCAGCGTCTCGATGGACTCCGGGGTCAAGCGCGCGGCCGCCAGCAGCTCGTGCGCCGCGGCTTCGAGCGACGAGAGCGCTTGTTTCAGGAAGGATGCCGGCAGCTCTTCGACGCCGACTTCAATAAGCAGTTCACGAGGCATGGACATCCTGCGCGGTGTTGGTGTCGCGGAGCAACGGGAACCCGAGGGCCTCGCGCTGCGAGAACCAAGACTCGGCGGTGGCCCGCGCGATGTGCCGCACGCGACCGATGAAGCGCTGACGCTCGGTGACCGAGATGGCCCCGCGCGCGTCCAGCACGTTGAAGTAGTGGCTGCACTTGATGACGCAGTCGTAGGCCGGCAGCACCAGTCGCTCGAGGGGCTCGCGCTCGTAGGCCAGCGCCCCACCCTTCGCGCGCTTCTCGCTGAGCGACAGCAGGCTGATGCACTGCTTCTCGTAGAAGTCGAACAGCTCGTGGTGCTTCGCCACGTCGGCGCGCTCGAAGTTGTAGGTGCTCCACTCCCACTCGGCGCGCTTCAGGATCTCGCCGTAGCGGACGCCCTTGCTCCACTCGAGGTCGTACACGTTGTCCACGTCCTGGAGGTACATGGCCATGCGCTCGAGCCCGTAGGTGAGCTCGCCGCTGATGGGGTTGCATTCGATGCCGCCGACCTGCTGGAAATAGGTGAACTGGGTGACTTCCATACCGTCGCACCAGACTTCCCAGCCAAGGCCCCATGCACCCAGCGTCGGGCTCTCCCAGTCGTCCTCCAC
>CAZEAA010000132.1:11624-14263 GCA_964510015.1 uncultured Sandaracinaceae bacterium | reverse complement strand
TGTTGAACTCCTTGGCCACGCCACCGGCCGCCTCGATCTCGCGCGCCACGAGCTGGCCCATGTCCTTCAGGTGCACATGGCCGGGCACGAACTGGGTGAAGGAGTTGACCACCGCGATGATGGGCTTCTGGAAGTCGGCGTCCTTCATGCCGGTGGCGCGCCACAGGGCACGGGCGCCAGCCATGTTTCGGCCTGCGGTGGACGTCTTGGAGCGATAGTCGGGCATACCCGCTATCTACGACTCCTGACGCCTCCCGGCAATCGAGACGCGCTTCACCAGACCGCGAGGTGGTCTTCCACCACGCCGAACACCTGGTCGAGCTCGTGGCCTTGGACCTGGCCGCGGAACACGCCGTAGGGCTGGATGAAGTCGCTGCGCACCAGCCGCAGGTCCAGGTTCTGGCGCCGGGCGCCGAAGGGCTCGAAGCTCAGCTCCAGCTCGGGGCGGCCGCCCGACGTCTCGCGCGAGACGATGCGCCAGTCGTTCACCCCGGGGTCCTTGGGCAGCTCGAAGCGCACGCCGCCGAGGGGCCGCACCTTCCCGTTCAGCCAGAAGCCGTTCTCGCGCGAGTTTCCCTCCGCGTCGTCGTAGACCTCGGCCGACAGGTTCAGCCCCACCATGTCACCGGCCTTGTCGCGCCCCGCGAACGAAGCCCACTTCCAGCGCGTCTCGCGGTTGGCCAGCGAGCGCGTCCAGTCGAGCGTCCCGTACGCCTCGCGGAAGTCGAGGCGCTGGTCGCCGAGGTCCAGCACACCCGTGGCCTGCAAGCCCGCCGCCTTGTGCGTGTAGGCCGGGCGGTCCTTGGTGAGCGGGTGCAAGAGCGCCAGGGACTCCGCGGACCGCAGGCGCAGTTCGCCGCGCAGGGGCGCGTCCTCGAACGGGATGTCCAGCTTGACGCGCCACTCGGGCGCCATCCACTCGAAGTCCACGCGCGCGTTGCGGCGCTGCCAGCGCGTGCTGCCGCCCACCGAGCTGGGCGCGAAGCGCAGCGCGCTGCCGAGCGGCGAGATGGCCTCGAACTGCCGCGCCGGGTGCGTGGGCCGCTTCCGGTCCACCAGGTACGCGAACGCGTTGGCGGCGTAGCCCAGCTGCACGAGCCCCACCGCGAAGAACCAGCTGTCGGTGACGAAGCTCGAGTAGTGCCACTCCTTCAAGCGGAAGCGGTTCGTCAGCGGGTTGCCGAAGTCGGGCGCCGCGAACGGCTGCGCGTAGCGGCCGAACTGCCAAGCCCCGTCGACACGAATGGCGGAGGGCGGGAGGGGGAGGGCGCTCGTCTCGGTCATGGACGGCGAGTGTATCCCCCCGCGCATCCGCGTCCAACGGAGGCCTTGATCGGTTGGCCTCGACCCGTCCGTCCTCAGGACATCTGAAGACGCCCCCGTCCACCCTCCTCGAACTTCACCTTCTCGGAGCGGTACCAAGGCAGTGAGCTGATCGACGTCACGACGGACGTGCAGTGCGCGATGATGGCGAACGCGCAGAAGAGGTAGGAGAGGCCGAGCTCTCCCGCTCCGATGCACGCGACGCTGCCTTGGTTGTCCGACCACTCGCCCACGCGAAAGGGAAGCGTGCTGCCGATCGCGGGAGATTGGCGGAGCACGTCGCTCTCGAAGGTGCGGCGGTCATGTCTCGCGTAGGCCCTGTAGCCTTCCATCCTCCCCTCGTCTCCCGTGACCTCCGAGACGGCCTCGACCGTCGCCGTCACGGTCTCCCCCTGCGTGCGATCGACGTAGCGCGCGAGGACGACGGCGGGAACGCTCCCGACGAGCAGCAAGAAGAATGCGTGCTTCACGTGCTTCTGCGAACGCTGCAGAAAGTGATCGGTCAGCGAGACGCTCGACACCAACAACGTGGGCTCCCCGCGCATGACCAACGCGCTGGGCCCCGCGCTCTCGCGGTACCCGGCCGTCTCGACCGCGACACCGCCATCCAGGTCGAACACGCGAGACAGTCGGCCAGTGACCCAGACGTGCTCGTCGGGCATCAAGGTCGCGACCCGCGTGCGCAGCGGCCCCGAGTGCTTCGTCTCGATGGGAACGTGCTCTTGGACCAGGATCTTGTTCTCGAGCTCGTCGAAGAGGCGGCTCTCGTCGGGCGTGGGCTCCACCCGCACGCGCTCGCCGCTGCTCCGCACCACGTAGAACGGATGGACGGTCAGCTTACGGTGGACCTCGGTCCACTTGTGCCGCCAGCTCCCCCCCGACCCCTCGACCTCCGTGCCGTGCTGCGTGATCTCCACGCGCATGGCTTCGGGCTGCTCCTTGGCGTACGCCACCTTGCCCGCGAGCACGAAGGCACCTTCACGCAGGGGTTGCTCGAGCGCAGCCACCTCGGATCGCTGGTGGGCACGCGCTCGCGCTCCCGCGATGACCGCGCGACGAAGCGAGCCGAACACCGCCGCGCCGGAGTACAGCAGCGTCCACACCGCAACAGACGGGCTCGGGTCCCCCGCGCACATCAACACCGTGATCGCGAAGAGGGCGACGAATGCGGCGAGCTGCGCGAAGCGGGTGGTGGTCATCGAGGCCGCCCGATCATGGCACACCGCGCGCGACCGCGAGCGAGGACGGGTAGTTCCACGGCGAGATCACCAGCACCACACCGAGCGGCTCGCGCACGATGTGGCTGACGCCGGGCT
>CAZEAA010000132.1:0-11524 GCA_964510015.1 uncultured Sandaracinaceae bacterium | reverse complement strand
GCGCGATGGCGCTCACGGCTTGTCCCAGAGCACCATCGGGAGGATGTGCCGGCGCGCGAAGGCGCGGGTCTGCTCCTCGTCGTCCACCGGGATGCTCGTGCGCTGCGTGAGCAGCATGGACAGCGACAGCCGCGCGAAGATCTCGGCCACCGGGTCGAGGTTCACGTCCGGCAGCCCCAGCTCGCGGCGGCTCTCCTGCATCTTGTTGGACACGTAGGTGCGCGCGAAGGCGAGGCCCATGCTGGCCTTCACGGTCAGGAGCGGCAGGATGGTCTCGGGCTCGGTGCGCAGCAGCGCCAGCAGCAGCGGGTGATTGCGCACCTCCTCCATGGCCGCCACGAAGGCCTCCACCATGCGGTCTTCCACGCGCTCGGGCTGGGACGTGCGGGCGTCCACGCGCTCCACCGAGCGCATGGTCTCGCGCAGCAGCAGCGCCTGCACCAGCTTGTCCTTCGTCTCGAAGCGGCGATAGACCGTCACGCGGCCCACGCCCGCGCGCTTGGCGATGTCGTCCACGGAGCTGCGCCGGATCCCGAGCAGCCGGAACTGCTCGAACGCGGCGTCGAGGATCTTTTCGGCGAACGGATCAGGCCCTTCGTCAGGGCTCGCGCCACCGAAGAGCATCGCCAGGGGGGCTGACGGCGAGGAGCTCATGCGAAGGCTTCGATACCAGTCCGTCGCAGGGGTGTCAAATCCGGATACGACGGCGGTATCAATGTTTCTCGGCGCTCAGCGGCGACGATGGCGCAGCAGCACGGGCAGGGCGAGCACGGCCAGCGCGAGGCCCAGCGGGGCGTCCTGACCCGGCGCCGGGACGCGGCAGCCACAGCCGCTGTCCACCCCCGGACGCGGGCGGTCCCCGGCGTCTTGGCCCCCGGCATCCGTGCTGCCGCCGTTGCCCATGTCGGTGCCGCCGTTGCCGCCCATGTCCACCGGGGTCGTGCCGCCGTCCGTGGGCTCCACGGGCGGGATGTCCACGCAGTTGCCCATCGTGCACATCTGACCATCCGGGCACACCGCGCCGCTGCAGGCGTCCACGCAGGCGCCCGTGGCGGGACTGCAGAAGAGGCCGTCCGCACACGTCACGTCCACGCAGTCCGGGTCCACGCACTGGCCCGTCGCCTCCTCGCAGCTGAGCGTCGCGCCGCAGCCCGCGCACGAGCAGGTGTCCACGCAGATGCCGCCAGAGCAAACCTTCATCGCGCCGCAGGTGACGCCCGCGCAGGGGTCCACGCACGAGCCCACGCGGCAGACCTGCTCGCCGGGGCACACGATGCCCTCGCACGGGCCCACGCAGCTGCCCTCGCGACACACCTCACCCGACGGGCAGGTCACGTCCTCACAGCTCGGGTCGAAACACTCGCCCGTTTGGAGGTTGCACTGCAGAGCCGGGTTCCCGCAGCCGAACTCGTCGCAGCTGCCCACGCAGCGGCCGTTGGTGCACAGCTCCCCATCGCTGCAGAGGTCGCCGTCGTCCACGGTCCCGTCGCAGTCGTTGTCGAGGCCATCGCACGCTTCGTCCGTCGACACGTTGACCGGCACGCACTCGAGATCGGCGCCGTCGCACTGCGTGAGGCCCTGGGCGCAGATGCCGTCTGCGCCCGGCACGTCGCACACCTCGCCCGCGCCCGCGCAGGAGATGCCCGTGAAGTAGAAGACGTAGTCGTTGTAGTCGCCGTCGTTGCTCCAGCCGGTTGCGTTCGCGCCGCCATCTTCGAACGCCACGTAGAAGGCGTTGCTCACCAGGGAGGACTGGTAGCTGAGGCTCATGATCCAGCGCCCCACGTAGGCGGGGCTGCCGTTGTCGCACGGGCCGCCCGTACACTCCGGGTTGTACTGCCGCTCAGTGAAGTAGTACGCGGGACTGCCGCTACGAATGAGCGCGAAGCCGATCAGCCCGCCGGCTTAGTTGGCGTTCTCGCGGATGGCCTGGCCCGTGACCGACATGCCCTGCGTCACGGCGCCCGGAAAGATGGGGTAGATCTCCGCGGCGGTCGGCTGGGCCCCGGTCACGTTGTACCAGCCCACGTTCAGCGACGACCCGGTCTGCTTCAGCACCACGGTCGCCGAGAAGTCGCACAGCGGCGAGAAGGTGTTGGGCTGCTGACTGGCATCGTTCACCCAGTCGATGTCCTCGCCGCGGTTGCTGAACAACGTGAAGAGCTGGGTCTCGCCGTTGTTCGGGTTCACCGGGTAGACCACGCCATTGGGCTGCGTGATCTGGGCGGCCGCCAGCGAGGGGAACGCCAGCGCGGGGCTTGCCAGCAGCAGGAGGAGGAAGGCGGTCGAGGAGGGGCGGGTGACACGCATGCTCCCCGCAGCATAGACGATGGCGGGCCACCCGGACCATCCCGGCGACGAATCGCTACACAGGAGACGGCGAGCCCGCGCGGGACTCAGCCCTTCAGCGCGGTGAGCAAGGCCTCGGGCGCCGTCGTCTCGAGCGGCGGCACGGTGGCGGCAAGCGCGTCCACGCGCGCGGCGGCGTCCATGAGCCGCTCCCGAAACGCGCTGTCGCCTTCGGCCTTGCGCACCAGGGCTTCGTGCACCTCGAGGGCGCGGTCCACCTGTGAGCACACCAGCAACAGGTCGCAGCCCGCCTCGATGGCGCGCACCCCCGCCTCGCCGCTGCCGTAGTGGTCGGCGATGGCCTTCATCTCGAGGTCGTCGCTGATGATGCAGCCCTGATAGCCCAGCTCACCCCGCAGCAGCTCGGTGATCACGCGCTTCGAGAGCGTGGCCGGCACGGTGGGGTCGAGCGCGTCGAAGACCACGTGCGCCGTCATGATGGCGGGCACGCGCCCCGCGGCGGCTGCGAAGGGAGGCAGCTCCACGTGCCGCAGCCGGTCGAGGTCGTGCGCCAGGCGGGGCAGCGCCAGGTGGCTGTCCACGTCCGTGTCGCCGTGCCCCGGGAAGTGCTTGCCGCAAGCAATGATCCCGGCGTCGCGCAGGCCGTCCGCGAAGGGCAGGGCGAAGTCGATGACCGCCTGCGCCGTGGGCCCGAACGAGCGGTCCCCGATGATCGGGTTGTCCGGGTTGGTGTCCACGTCCAGCACGGGCGCGAAGTCCACGTTGAAGCCCAGCACGCGCAGCTGCCGGCCCAGCTGCGCGGCCACCTCGCGGATGACGGTGGGCCCGCGCTTCGCGAGCTCGGCCGCAGCGGGCAGGGTGAGCACGGGCTCACGCAAGCGCGCCACCCGTCCACCTTCTTGGTCCACGGCGATCAGCGGCAGCGAGCCCTTGGCATGCAGCGCGCGGTACTCGCGGGTGGCCTCGAGCGCGTGCTGCACGTCCGGGAGGTTGCGCTTGAACAAGATCACGCCCGCCAGCGCGCCCTGCGCCGCGAGGGCTGCGATGGGCTCGGGGACGGGTCCCGCGGGGTAGCCGACCATCAGCACGCGGCCGGCGGCCACGGTCACCGCACGCGTCACGAGGTCTTGCCCGTGCTTCGGAAGTACGCGATGGCGTCGCGGATGGTGTCGTCGATCGGGCGGAAGGTGGCGCCCAGCTCGCGCTTGGCCTTGTCGGCGCTGAAGAAGCTCTCGGCCAGGCCGTACTCGAAGAAGTCGAGCGAGAGCTGCGGCTCCTGCTTCATGCGGATGGCGACCTTGTTCATGGCGGTCACGATGGCACGCGCCACGGGCACGGGCACGGCATAGAGGCGCCGCTCCTTGCCCGCCACGCGCTGGATGGCCTGCAGCAGCTGCTCGTTGGTGAGGTTCTCGGATGACGCGATGTAGCGCTCGCCCGGCTTGCCGCGCTCGGCCGCCAGCACGTGCACCAGGGCCGCGTCGCGCACGTCCACGTAGGCTGCGCCGCCCGGCACGTGGATGGGAGGTCCGCCCTTCAGCGTCTCCAGGATCAGCTTGCCCGACGGCGTGGGCCCGATGTCGCCCGGCCCGAACACGATGGCGGGGCACACCACGCGCACGTCCAGGCCCCAGTCGGCGAACGCCTCGGCCAGCTTGCGCGAGTGGTACTTGCTGCGGCTGTACGGGAAGTCGATGTCCCACACCTCGTAGACGGTGTTCTCGTCGCCGACGGTGCCGGCGGGCGGGCGTCCGAGCGCCACGATGCTGGCGGTGTAGACCACGGTGCCCACGCCGGCGCGGCGGCTGGCCTCCAGCATGTTGAAGGTGCCCGCGTTGTTCACCTCGTACATCATCGTCGGGTCGGGCGCGTACGACTTGTAGACCGCGGCGCAGTGGAAGACGGTGTCGCAGCCCACCACGGCCTTCTCGCAGTCGGCGCGCTTGCGCAAGTCACCGCGCACGATCTCGACGTCGAGCCCGCGCACGTTGTCGTCGGGTTCCCCCGGGACGGCCAGGATGCGCACGCGCACGCCGCGCTCGACCAACAGCTTGACGATGGAGCTGCCGAGGAATCCGCAGCCGCCCGTGACCAACGCATGTTTCATGCGGGGCACCATAGCGCATGCCCGGCCCGCGGGGTCACCCCAATTCACCAAATGTCTAAAAACGGCATCGTGCCCGCTCTGGGCGCGCCGCTTGCTCGCGGGCGCGGGCCGACTCACCTTGCCCGCGTGACCTTGCAGCTGGCTCGCATCCGAGAGCGCCTCGCGCAGCACGAGCCCCTCTCGCTCGACGGACCGCAGGTGGAGAAGCGCGCCGCCGTGTCCGTGATCCTGCGCGAAGCGGGCGAGGTCAGCGGCCCCGAGGTGCTCTTGATGCGGCGCGCCGTCAGCGAGCGCGACCCGTGGTCGGGGCACATGTCGTTCCCCGGTGGCCGCCACGAGCCGCAGGACGCCGACCTGCTGGTCACCGCCCAACGCGAGACGCTCGAAGAGGTGGGCGTCGACCTCGGCGCGCGCGGGTCACTGCTCGGCCGCCTGAACGACATCGAGGCGGTCGCGCGGTCGCTGCGCACCGGGATGATCATCCGCCCCTACGTCTTCGAGGTGCCGGCCAGCACGGAGTTCCGCGGCAACTACGAGGTGGCCGAGCTGGTCTGGGCGCCGCTGCGCCCGCTCGCCAGCGGCGAAAGCAACGCCACGCACGACTACGAGCTGGCGGGTCGCAGCCTGAAGCTACCCGCCTACGACGTGAGCGGGCGCGTGGTGTGGGGCCTCACGCACCAGATGCTCTCGTCGTTCTTCCAGCTCCTGCGCGGGCGCTAGCCTCGGCGCAGAGGCGAGCGACCCGGGGGTCAGTGCTTGTGGCCGTGGTGGCCGTCTTCGCCTTCTTTGGGCGGGGTCCACGCGGTGGCGGCGAGGTCGCCGCTCTCGAAGCCACACCAGATCTTGATCTGCTTCACCATGAAGTCGGCGCCCTCGCGCGAGCTCAGGTCCACCCGGTAGGTGTTGATGAACTTCACGCTCTCCTTGAGCCACTGCTCCCAGGCTTCGTGCGAGATCTCGTTCCAGATGCGCTTGCCCAGCTCGCTCGGGAACGGCGGCTTGAGGAGACCCGGGAGGTCCTGGTCGAGCTTCTTGCAGTGGATGATGCGGTCGGGGTCGGCGGCGGGCATGTGGCAGCGAAGGTAGCGCAAAGGCTGCTGCCTGGCCACGCCACCGCTCGGTCACGCCACCCGCCTGGCCACGTCAGCGCCTGGATCGTAGTCTCCGCCCCATGGATTACCGGACCACCCTCGGATCACACGCGCTCGTCATCGGCGCCAGCACCACCATCGGGGAGCAGTTCGCTCGCCAGCTCGCCCAGAAGGGCATGAACGTCGTGCTGGTGGCGCGGCGCCAAGAGGAGCTCGAGCGCGTGGCCAGCGACATTCGTCGTGAGCACCGCGTCGAGGCGCGCGTGGTGGCCCTCGACCTGATGGTGGACGGCGCAGTGGACAAGCTGGTGGCCGCTGTCTCGGACCTCGAGATCTCGCTGCTGGTGGTCAACGCGAACCTCCACAAGGTGAACCTCTTCGACAAGATGGACCTCGACACCAAGCTGCGCATGATCCGCATGAACACGGAGCTGCCGGTGCGCCTCGTGCACACGCTGGGGCCCCCCATGCTGGAGCGCGGGCGCGGTGGCGTGATCCTGATCAGCTCGCTCAACTGCCTGTCGCCGCTCGAGATCGACAGCGTCTTCCAGGGCACCAAGGCGTTCATCCTGCTCTTCGGCGAGAGCCTCTGGGCCGAGTACCGCCGGCGCGGTGTGAAGGTGGCGGTCACGCTGGTGAACGGCATCGAGGGCAGCGAGAGCTACGAGAAGAAGCTCAGCCCGCGCAGCCGCAAGGTCGCGAAGTTGATCGGTGGCTCCATGCCGCCGGAGCGCATCGTCTCGTCGTCCCTCGAGCAGTTCGAGCGCGACTACCCGGTGCTGGTGCCGGACTTCGTGGTGCCCATCAACCGCACCGCCGTGCAGCTGGGCTTGCTGTTCCGCATGGCCAAGAGCCGCGCGCTCACCCTCGGCGCGTCGAGCTTCTTCGGGCTGCTGCTGGACGGCGACGAAGTGCAGGAGGGGTTGCGCTGATCACCCCTCCGGCGCGGCGCGCGCCGCCCATTCCTCGAACCGGCGCTGCTCTTCCTCGTCGTAGGCGCCGGCCGCGCGGGACAACTCGGGGCACGCCACGCGCAGCGCTGGGGTCTGGGCCAGCGCGCGGCCGAGCGCCGCAAGCAGCTCCGCGGGCGGGATCTCTCGCGGAGCCATCAGCGCCCCGAGCACGTTCGTGTGCTGTTCGCGCTCGGCGTCGTGCCCCTCGTCGCTGCAGCCTGCGTTCGCGCAGGTCTTGCAGAAGAAGACCACCTGCTCCGTGTGCGAGTACAAGACGGAATCGGCAGGCAAGTGCTTGCTCGCGACGACGTCCTGCCGTGGCTCCCGCTGCTCGCCGGCGAAGGCGTAGCGCTGATAGTGACGACGCTCGAGCGTCATGAGGTGAGGGAACACGGGCACCACCCGGCCGCCCACCTCGTGCTGGGTGATGGGGGCGCCGTCGAAGACCACCACGTCACCGTAGTCCACGCCCAGGTCGCGATAGAGAACGCTGCGGACGATGCCGTGGGCTGCTCCGACGCGCTCGAGCCAGACGGTCTCTTCGGCGCCCGGGTCGTCCTGCTGGGGCCCCCGCTCCGCGATCGGCCGCTCCGCCACCCTGAGCTTGCACCTCGGAAAGGTGCCTTCGGCGCGTCCCTCGGGCGACAGCTCGAGCTTCAGTCCGAGGCCGCGAAAGGTCTCGAGCGCGAGCGTTCCCTGCCCGCTGGCCGTCGCCGCGATGCCCATGTTCCACTTCGCGCCGTCGGTCTGGATGCCCAACGTGATGGCCTGGCGGTTGTCCTCCACCGACTCTCCGAACCGCCCCCGTGTCTTGTAGAAGAGGCCCCGATTGTAGCGGTGGTTGGGGTGGTCCGGCTGGAGCACGATGGCCGCCGCGAACGCGCTCTCTGCGACGTCGTCGAATGACCGTCCACCGCGGTGAGCGGCGCTCGCGAGGGCCGCGGCCAGCTCCGCGTTCGTGGGGTCGAGCGCGCAGGCCCGCTGAAGCCGACCGATGAGGTCCGAGAAGAATCCCTGCGCGACCGGCGCGGCGTTGAGATCGTCGATGTCCACCACGGCAGCCGAGGCGCGCCCGATCTGGGCGAGGAGCATGGGGTCGGCGTGCTCGAGCAGGTCGCCGAGGAGCTGCCCGGACGCCGGGAAGTCGAACCAGCACTCACCGACCAGGTCGACCAACGCCGCTGCGGCGGCGGCGTCGTCTTTGGCCGCCTCGATCAGCGGCGCAGCGAGCGTGAGCGCCTCTTCGCAGTTCGTCGCGGCGCGCACGGCGGCGCAGTGGCTCTCCAGGTCGGCGTTCGAGGTCATGCTGCGCGTGCTCCTTCGCGGGTTGCAGCCCGGGTGTTGCCACGGAATCGGCTCCGCTGCGAGGATCACTCAAGGACCGGGCTCGAACACCGGGTCCAGGTTCGCGACGCCCCGGGGGGGGCGGATTCGCCTCGACGGCTCCCACCCGCATGCCATCTTCGCGCCCCCATGCAGCCCTCGTCCTCGCGACCCAGCGCGCCGAACCAGCCGGAATCCATGGTCTTCGCGCTCGGCTCGTTCTTCGCGGTCGCCCTGCTCGGTTTCGCCGGGCAGCGAGTGCCGGGTCTCGCGACCCAGACGTTTCTGATCGGGTCGATGGGCGCCACCACCGTCATCGTGTTCGGCCTGCCCGAGAGCCCGATGGCGCGCGCCCGGGCGGTCGTCGGGGGGCACGTGATCTCGGCGCTCGTCGGCGTCACGGTCGCGACCCTGCTCCCGGGTGGTCACTGGTATGCCTCTGCGCTCTCGGTGACGCTCGCGCTGCTGGCGATGCGCGCCACGAACACGCTGCATCCGCCCGGCGGCGCCACGGCGCTCATCGCCGTGATTGGTCCTTCGTCTCTCCGCGCACTCGGCTATGGCTACGTCGTCGCCCCGGTGCTGATCGGCGCGGCCACGCTCTTCGCGGTCGGCGCCTGCACGCGCTGGTTGGCGGGCGCGCTCCGTGGGCCCCGCTGGTCGCGTGGTGATGCCGACTCGAGCGCGCCCCTCGCCGAAGAGATCGCCTCGGCGCCTTCCACTTAGCAGCCCGTCCTTCTTCGCATGAACCACCGCACTCCAATCCGCGTGTCGCTCACGCTTCTGTGGCTGACGCTCGCTTCGCTCGTCGGGTGCGCGAACGGCGACGAGTCCGGAGCGGGCGCGTACGCCCCGACCGCCAACGACGTCGCGATCTTGTTCCCTCACCCGCAGATGGGTGAGGAGGACTTGCTCATCGCGATGAGTGAAGAGCTCCTTCCGGCGGCGTTGTTCGCGCAGCTGGGCGATCCCGACGTCGGCCTCCCGAGGCTGGCGGAGGGCGCTGGTGACACCGACGTGTACCCCAGGCTGCGCGTCACGTCGGCGCGGGTCGACCCGTGCTTCGAGCACGTGGAGCCCTGCCAGCGGCAGCTCCGCCTGGTGGCGCAGATCCTCTTCCCGCTGACGAGCGAGCCCGAACCGCCGAGCCTCTCGGACGCGTCCATTCACCTGTTCTACACGCTGGACGACGAGTCGTTCGTGGACCTGCTCGTGGCGCTCCGGGCGACGGGCACCGAGCCCGGGCCCCTCGGGGTTCATCCCGGCCTGCTGCGCGAGGGCTTGGGCAGCGCCTACGCCGAGTCCATTCGCGCCGCGCTGGTGAGCGCCTGCGAAGCCGGCACCCTCATGCGCTTCACGTTCATGGCCACGGGCCGCTCCAAGAATTGGTTCTTCGGAGGCTTCGATCGCGGTGGCGACGGACCCTTCGCGCTCATGGGGATCCCGGGCGTGGCGGGAACCAGTGACTCGTTCACGGATCAGGGCTCCGCGGGCTTTCGCATCGGGACGCCCTTCGCGACCCCCTGGTTTCCGGACGCCCTGCTCGCGACCGACAGCACCCAGGCGCTCACCCCCGCCGCGTTCACGGAGGGCGTCGACCTGCTCGCGAGGATCTCGAACCCCGACCTCGTCTCCACCGAGGAGGTGAACTGCGCGGCGTGCCACGTGGCCGACACGACGCGAGCGCAGTCCGCCCTCGACCGGGGCCTGAGCGCACCCCTGGTCTCCAGCTCCGACTTCGTGACCTCGCTCCCGGCGCCAGACGTCCCGCCCACCTCGTTCGGGAATCTCCACGCGTTCTCCTGGGCCTTCGACGAGGCGTCGGTCAGCGCGCGCACCGCACACGAGGTGGAGCTCGTCGTGCGAGCGCTCGGCAGCGAGGACTTTCGTTCGTCGCTCGCGCCGCACCTTCGGGCGCGCCTCGAGTAGCCCTCCGACCGGGCAGGCCCCGTGAGGAACGACGAAGCACGATGAAGAACGACGAAGAACGCCCCTGTAGACCGCGGTCCACAGGGGCGTGTTCATGTCGGGCGAAGGGCCGCCCTCGGCGCTCAGCGCGGGCTCAGAAGCCCTGCGCGTTCAGCTGCGGGCGCTCGGTCACCGCGAGGCGGTACGGGATCGCTTGGCCGGCGGCGTAGCTGCCCACCCAGATCTGGTAGCTGCCCGCGGGCGCCGGGCCCTGGATGAGCGGGTTGAAGTTGCCGCCGCCGTCGTCGTCGCAGAGGAACGTGCCGGCCGGCGTGCGCACGACCAGCGTGGTGTCCTGAGCCGCCGAGCCGACCAGGCGCAGACCGGCGAAGTTCCCGGTGGTGTTCAGGATGTGGTTCGGCGTGGGGGACACGAAGCCACGGCAGTTCGGGCTCATCTGGTTGGCCTGCATGGTGCCGCCCGCGGTGCCCGAGAGCACGTGCGGATCCGGCATGAAGCCGGGCGCGAGGCTGGCCATCGTGGGCGCACCGCCGGTCGGTACGGCCACCCCGGGCGTGGGCATGCCGGTCGGGGCCACGCCCGAGGGCGGCGGGACCTGGGCCGCCGCGAAGGTGGGGCTCTCGGTGATGGCGAGGTTGTACGGGAAGTTCTGGCCGCTCATGTAGCTGCCGATGAAGACCTGGTAGGTGCCCGGCATCAGCATGGCCTGCACGGCCGGGTTGGTGCCGTTCCCGGCGCCGTCGTCGTCGCAGAGGAAGCTGCCGTCGGGCTTGCGGATGACCAGCGTGGTGTCGTTGGACCCCGCGTTGATGATGAAGCGCACCAGGTTGAACTGGCCGCCCGCCACGAAGAGGTGGTCGGGGCGCGAGCTGATGTGGCCACGGCACGTGGGGTTCAGCGTGGACGCGTCGATGTTGCCGCCGCTGACACCCGCCGCCACGTGCGGGTCCGGCATGAAGCCGGGCGCGAGCGAGATGGTGCCGAAGTTCGAGTCACCACCGGCTGGCGCCACGCCCGGGACGGCGGGGATGGCGACCGGAGCCACGGGCTGACCGGGGACGCCGGGCGGCGGCACGGCGACGGGCTGGCCGGGCACCGCGACGGGAGCGCCGGGCACGCCGGGGACGGGGGCAGCCACACCGGTGCCCGGAGGCGGGGGCGGGGGCGGGGCGGCGTCATTGCCGCCACAGCCCACGGTGCCGACAATGGCCAGGGCCACGAACAGGGTGAGGAGCGCTACGGGGCGCGCCTTCGATGGGGACGTGGATGCAGACACGGGTTCGCCTTTGTTGGTTCGGGGCGCTCTCGCGCCTAGGTCACGCGCTCTCGCGCTTGGTTCTCGCGCTCTCGCGCTTGGTTCTCGCGCTCTCGCGCTTGGACGGCGCCATGATGACGCGCCCGCAAGGTTTCGATCAAGATGCGGGGCCGCGAAGCTCGCCCGCGACCGTGGCTTCCATGTACTCGGGCAGGAACTCGAGGAAGCGGCGGCGCCGCACGGGCTCCTCGGGAACGTCGAACGCCTTGGGCTGGAAGGCCAGCAGGGAGGCCTCGTCCACCTCGTCGATCAGGTCCACGGGCAGGTACTTCTGCCCGTACTCGCGGTACACGCCGCTGGTCACGAACAGGTCGAACAGCTGGGGGTCGAGGTGGTTGTCGCGCTTCATGAACGCCATGATCTTCATGGACTCCGACAGCGTCTTGCCCTTCTTGTAGGGGCGATCCTGCGCCGTGAGCGCCTCGAACACATCGGCGATGGCCATGATGCGCGCCGGGATGCTCATGTCCCCCGCGTAGATGCCCTTGGGGTAGCC
>CAZEAA010000131.1:0-14324 GCA_964510015.1 uncultured Sandaracinaceae bacterium | reverse complement strand
TTCCAGACATGTTGCAGGCATTCCACTGCGCGCTGCAGCGCTGCGTGAAGCACTGGAAGTTGAGGCACGGCGGGAACGTCAGGATCTGCTGGAACGCACAGTTGAAGAACTGGTCCGCGAAGAACAGCGCGTCCGCGCAGGCTCCGTTGCCGCAGCTGTTCACGCAGCTGGCCACGTTGGTGGGCGGGAACAAGCAGTTCACCGTGCAGGGCGCGATGTCCGCGCAGTCCACCGGCTCGCAGCCGCCGCAGTCCCCCGGGCAGTTGGCGCAGTTCTCGAGCGGCTGGCACACGTTGTTGCCGCACACCGAGCACGAGCCGCAGTCGCGCGCGCAGCCCGCGCAGTCCTCGGTGGGCGAGCACACGCCATCGCCGCAGCCCATGCAGCGGCCGCAGTCACCCGGGCAGTTGCTGCACGTCTCGGGCGAAGCGCAGGTGCCGTTGCCGCAGGTGGGGCAGAGGCCACAGTCGGGGGCGCAGCTGCTGCAGGTCTCGCCCTCGCCGGCCACGCAGAAGCCGTCGCCGCAGAAGCCGCACTCGCCGCAGTCCGCCTCGCAGTTGGAGCAGCTCTCGCCCATCGAGCAGACGTTGTCGCCGCAGGTCACGCACGCGCCGCAGTCACCCGGGCACGTGGTGCAGTTCTCGAGCGGGCCGCACACGCCGTTGGGGCACGTCACCGGGCACATGCCGCAGTCCGTGGGACAGGTGTTGCAGTCCTCGTTCGCGCCGCAGGTCATGTCGCCGCAGGACGGGCACGCGCCGCAGTCACCCGGGCAGTTGGTGCAGGTTTCGCCCGCGCCGCACGTCCCGTTCCCGCAGGTGGGGCACGCGCCGCAGTCGGCGGGGCAGGTGCTGCAGGTCTCGCCCGCGCCGCACGTCCCGTTCGGGCACTCCACCGGACACATGCCGCAGTCCGTGGGGCAGGTGTTGCAGTCCTCGGTGTCGCCGCACTGGCCGTTGCCGCAGGTGGGGCACGCGCCGCAGTCCGCCGCACAGGTGCTGCAGGTCTCGCCCACACCGCAGACGCCGTTCGGGCACGTGGGGCAAGCGCCGCAGTCCGCCGCGCAGCTGAGGCAGCCCTCGCCCGCGTCGCAGGTGCCGTTCGGGCACGTGGGGCACACACCGCAGTCCGCGGGGCAGCCCGTGCACGTCTCGGCCAAGGAGCATGTTCCGTCGCCGCACAGCTCGCACACGCCGCAGTCCGCGGGGCACGAAGCGCAGTTCTCGGTGGGCCCGCAGGTGTTGTCGCCGCAGGGCGGGCACACGCCGCAGTCGCCCGGACACGTCAGGCAGCTCTCGTCCATGCCGCACACGTTGTCGCCGCAGGGCGGGCACACGCCGCAGTCGCCCGGACACGTCAGGCAGCTCTCATCGGCGCGGCACATGTTGTCGCCGCAGGTGGGGCACTCGCCGCAGTCGCCTTCGCAGGTGGAGCAGTCTTCACCGGCCTCGCACACGTCGTTGCCGCAGCTGTTGCACTCGCCGCAGTCCACCTCGCAGTTCTGGCAGTTCTCGGCGGGACCGCAGGTCATGTCGCCGCAGTCGGGGCACAGCCCGCAGTCGTCGGGGCAGGTCACGCACGACTCGGTGTCGTCGCAGAAGTTGTTGCCGCAGCCCATGCACGCGCCGCAGTCCACGGCGCAGGAGTCGCAGTTCTCGCCGAAGCCGCAGACCTGGTCGCCGCAGAACGGGGGCGGCAGGTCCGGGATGTCGAGGTCGAGGCCCACGTCGGGCACGCCGCCGTCCGCGGTGGGGTCCGGCACGCCCAGCACCGAGCGGCCACAGCCGGAGAGGGTCAGCGCGAAGAGCGCCATCAGGGCAAGGAACAGCGGTACGAAGCGGCGCATCGAGACTCCACGAAGATCGGTCCGAGATCAGCGTAGACGATCTCCGCGCGCGTGGCACGAAAGCGCCAGGAACACCGTATACGCTCAGAAACGAAGGGTCCCGGCCATACCGTAGCGACCCCCGGCGAGGTCGAGCGCGGGGCTGAGCGACAGCTGCCGGGCGTAGAGCGCGCGGCGGCGGGCGCGCTTGCCCGTCTGGATGGGGAGCAGCACCACCAGGCCCACGAACGTGAGCGGCGCGCCCACGCTCAGCAGGCCGAACGCGCTGCGACGTCGCCCGGCGCTCGAGTCATCGTCATCCCAAGAGTCATCCATGTGCGTCAGGATCCAGAGGCCGCCGGTGATGAGGGAGGCACCCAGGACCATCAGCACGGCCGGTGCCGCGAGGCTGGGCAGACGCTGCCGGGGCTGGACCAGCGCATAAGGTTGCGCGGCGGGCGCGTAGGCCTGCTGCGGAGGGGGCGCTGCGGGAACCAACTGGGAGTCGGTGGTGTAGGGCGTCGTCGTGGGGGACGGCGGCGCGAGCTCGCTGGCCGAAGGTGGCGGAAGCCCGGGGTCGGCCGCGCCCTGCCCCGGCGTGGGCGTGATCTCCAGCGCGGCGATCTGCGCCGGCACGAGCGTGATCACCTCACCCGACGCGGTGCGCAGCACGATGCGCCGACCCGGCTCGTAGACCTCGATCGTGCCGGTGACCAGGCCGCCGTCGTGCAGCCGCGCCGTGGCCTCGTCCGCGCGGGCCACGGTCGGCATCAGGCCGAACACCAGCAGCCCCAGCCCGAGCGCGAGCGCCCATCCCCGTGTCGTCCTTGCATCCATCACGGGTTCACGCTGACATGAAACGGCCTGCACCACCAAGTTGGTCTTCGGGCTCGCAGTTGTCGGCGCCGTGGGCACCTTGGGCAGCGGGCTCATCGGCGCCCGAGGCGCTTCCGCGCGGGCTCGGCCAGGCGGGGGTCTCGTTCGTCCGCCAATCGGCGCACGCGGCGCGCGAGGCCAGCGTCCATGCGCCACCCGTCGGTGGCCCGCAGCGCGGCCGCGCGCACGATCACAGGCTCCGTGCTGTCGAGCACCCGCAGCACCAGCGCTCGCGTGCGGGCATCGCGGTGGGCGGCCAAAAGCAGGAGCGCGCGCGCACGCACCAGGGCGAGTGGATGGTGCTCGGCCAGCCAGCGCAGGCGCGCGCCGTGGGTGGCGTCGGCCAGCTGTTCGGCCGTGGGCAGGTCGCTGCGGTGCCGGGCCCGGAGGCGCGCCGCGAGCGCTTCGGTGCCTGCCGGGGCGTCTGCGAAGGCGTCGAACTGCGCGTGGGCCACGGAAGCGCAGAGCCGCACGGAGACGCCGAGCGCCGTGTCCGTCATCGTGAGCAGCGCACCCGCGAGCAGCGCGAGGCGTGCGATGGAGAGTGTGGACGAGCGCATCATCGTGCCACCGGGGCCAGCTCGATCACCCGCCGCTGCCACTCGCTCAGCTCGCGCTGCCGGAAGGACCCCGACACCCAGAACATCACGTTGCGTCCGTCGATGTCTTCACACTCCTCGGCCGACAGCTCGCCGTCGTCGTCCTGGTCGAACGCGGGCCGGCACTCGGGCGTGTCCGCGATGGGGTCGAACAGGCCGCCGTCGGACTCGGTGGTGTGGAACAAGCCCAGCTGGTGGCCGAGCTCGTGCACCACGGTCTCGGCCATCAGCATGACCGACACCTCGTCGAACTCGCCGAGGTGCGCGTCGACGGCCACGATCACGCCCGCGGTCGGTGTGCCCGGCACGCCGTTGGGGCCGGGGATGCCGCCCGCGAAGCCCAGCACGTCGAGCTCGTCCTGGAAGCCCTGGATCAGATAGACCGGGATGCGCGTGGGGTCCTCCGGCACGTACGACGCCCGGAGCGCGTAGGTACCCTCATCGTCCACCGCTGGGAACTCGTTGCCGGCCACGGTGGCCACGCCCACGTCCACCGCGACGGCCAGCCCCAGCTCGCCCAGCAGCGCGCTCACTTCGTCGACCACCTCTTCCATGGTCACTCCCGGCAGCGTGGTGTCGCCCACCAGCACCAGGTCGATGCGCAGCGTGCCGCCCGGTGCGGTACGCCGGCTCGACACGTGCAACGTCCCGGGCACGGTGCCGCGCTCCGAGACGGCCCGGATGCGCACGCAGCCCGGTGCCAAGGACGTGTCTTCGTTGACAGGGAAGGTGAGCGCGGCCGCCAGGTTCCACGTGTGGAAGAACGGCGCGTCGGTGCCGCGTGGGTCGCTGCGCAGATTGACGTACTGGCGGCCCTGCTGACGTATGCCCACGAACGCGGTGTACTGGTCGTCGTCGTCGGCCACCACCGCCAGCGCGGTCAGGTCGTCCGGCACCCGCAGGTCCACCGTGGCGATGCCCTCCTCGTCCCACGTGAGCGGGTACACCTCCGTCACGGACTCGCCCGCCACGCCGATGGTGGGTATGCCGTCGGCGCATTGCAGCTCGGGACCGGGGTTGGGCGAGGGGCCGGGCGAGTCGCCGCAGCCCACGATCCCGAGCAGCGCCGACAGCATCAACAGACTCGATACACAGCGGTTGGCGTGGTGGAAGCGCATGAAGTCGGTACTCACTCAGCGGCTCGGGGCGCGGCGACGGCGCAGGAAGACGAGCACGCCGAGCGCGAGGAAGGCAGCCGTGGATCCGGTGGGTGCGCCCGGGGAAGCCGCACAGCCCTTGCCCAACGGGCCCCGCTCACCCGGCAGGCCGACATCCGGCGGGCCCGCATCCGGCAGATCGAGGCTGCATGGTCCGGATTCCTCGACCGCCCACGTGACGGGCGCCGACATGACGCCGGCCACGCTCATCGCCACGATGGGCGCGCCCTCGGGAGGCAGCGTCGGCCGACCCGAGTAGCCATCGGCACTCTCGTAGGTGCTGTGGGTGATCACCCCCACCAGCTGTCCATCACCGTCCAGCCAGCCGAGGATGGTGTCGCTCTGCACGGCCAGGAACGTCACCTCGGTGCTCAGGCGGGTTACGAAGTTGGGACAGCATGAACCTCCCTGTAAGTGGGCGGGGCACGGACTGCAGCTGACCTCACCCAGAGTGATGACGGGCGGCGCCGGCATGGTCGGGTCGGGGGCGTCACCGGACACGTGGTAGGTCGCTCTCATGATGGCGTGCGCCATGGACTCGTCGAGCCCGTTGAGCTCGAAGATGGTCACTTGGCTCGAGCCGGTCGTGTCCAGCTGCAGCAGCTGTGCGTCACCGCGCCGCACGAACGTCACGGCGAGCTCGTCTCCCAATTCGTTCTCGACGCGAAAGCCCGCCAGCCGTGGGTACTGCGACGAGTAAGCGAGCGCCACGTACACTTGCCCGGAGGGCAGCTCGCTACCCGAAGCCGGGATGGCATTCCGGAACTCGCCCCCCGTGCGGCAGGCACGCGCAGAAGACGCACCAGCGAACCACGCCAGCGCCACTACCATCACGCTCATCTCGTTCGGCCTCCTGCGTGGGCGTCGACGAAGGCGAGCGAGAAGGAGGAGGCTGAGCGCGACGTAGGCGGTCGTGGAGTCGGTCGATGCATCGGGAGAAGCCGCACAGCCCTTGCCCGACGGGCCCCGCTCACCCGGCGGACCGGCATCGAGAGCAACCACCTCGCAGGGGCCCGTCTCCTCGAGCTCCCAGCTCACGGGCGCAGACAGCACGCCGGCGACGCTCATCGCCACGATGTCGGCACCGTTGGGGAGCCTCGTCCGCGGCCCGGAGTACGCGGGCGCGCTGTCGTACGTGGTGTGCGTGAGCACCCCGGCGAGGTGCTCACCGTCGTTGGTCCACCCGAGGATCATCCCCGGCTGGGTGGTGGTGATCGTGACCGCCGTGGTCAGACGCCCCTCGGTGTCTCCCCGGCTGCAACACGAGTCCAGTGGCTCGGGGCAGGCTTCACACGTGGCCTCGCCCAGGACGACGACCGGTGACGCGGGTACGCTCAGATCGGGTGCGGCGGCGGACACGTCGTAGGTGGCCAGCAGGCCATCTCCCCCTTGACCGAGATCTCCGAAGACCGACACCTCGTCGGCGCCGCTGGCATCGAACCGGAGCAGAACCGCATCGCCCACGGCCGTGACGCTGACCGGAATGTCATCACCGTTCGCGTTGGTGACGTGGAAGCCTTCGAGGCTCTGGGGCGGGAACGCGTAGCGCAGGGCCACGTACACGCTGCCAGACGGGAGCGTGCTGGCGCTGGGCGGGTTGGCTCCCAAGAACTCGTTGCCATAGCTGCACGCCTGGGCGGACTGTGCGCCCACCCCCCAGGCGAGCGCCAACGTCACCACCCACGCCACCACGCGCGTGCTCATGCTCGATCTCCCGGAACGCCTTGCATCCAGGGAGAATCACACGCTGTCGCGGGCGAAGCAACTCGCTCCGCGGCGCGTGGCTCAGCCCTTCTTCGCGGCGGCCTCGTAGATCGCCATGATGTCCGAGAGCAGCTTCTTGCCCTCGTCCGGGCTGCGCGGGAAGGCGTTGCGGCCCACGATCGACCCGTTGCCGCCGCCGCCCGCGATGCCGCGGATCTCTTCGAGCACGGCCTCGCTGCCCTTGGCCGCGCCGCCCGAGAAGATGACGATGCGGCGGCCACCGAAGGCGGCCTGCATGATGTGGGCGATGCGCTCGGAGAGCGTGCCGATGGCGATGCCCTCGTAGTTCTTCTTGGCGGCGCTCTGGTGCACCAGCGCGGTGGGCGGCTTCACCTTGATGACGTGCGCGCCGAGCTGCGCCGCGATCTGCGCCGCGTAGGCCACCACGTCCACGGCCGTCTCGGCCTCGGTGGGCAGGTTGCCGCGCGGGTAGCTCCACAGCACGGTCGGCAGGCCGGCGGCGCGCGCCTCGCGGATGAGGTCGCGCAGGTCGCGGTACTGCTCGTTACGCAGCGCGCTGCCCGGGTAGATGGTGTAGCCGATGGCCGAGCAGCCGAGACGCACGGCATCGTCCACCGCCGAGGTGAGCGCCGAGCACGGGGCCGCGGGCTCGCCGAGGCCGTCGCTGTTGTTCACCTTGAGGATCATCGGCAGCACGCCGGCGTACTCGGCGGCCACGGCCTCGATGAAGCCGAGCGGCGCCGCGTAGGCGTTGCAGCCCGACTCGAGCGCGAGGCGCGGGTGGTACTTGGGGTCGTAGCCCACGGGGTTCGGCGCGAAGCTGCGCGCGGGGCCGTGCTCGAAGCCCTGGTCCACCGGAAGGATGACCACCTTGCCGGTCCCGCCGAGGCGGCCGTGGTTGAGGATGCGGCGCAGGTTCCCGAGCACCCCGGGGGTCTCGCCGGCGTAGTTGGCGAGGATCTGTTCAACGGCTTCGGACATCGGTCTCTCCAGGCAAATCGGATGGCGCAATCAGATGGCGGAGGAGGAGGGATTCGAACCCCCGGAACTTTCGTTCAGCGGTTTTCAAGACCGCCGCCTTAGGCCGCTCGGCCACTCCTCCTGGGCCCCATGAGGCTCAGTGCGGTGGCTCCTAGCACACCTCCCTTGGGGCGAAAAGCCCTGGCAGCAGCCAGCGCCGCAGGAAGGCGCGCATCTCGTCGCTGCTGCGGGGCTCGGTCTCGCGCACCACCAGGAACGACAGCACCAGGCGTGTCATGACCTCGGACAGCTCCTCGGTGCGCGGCGCGAGGCCAGGTTCGTTCTCGAGGCACACGGCCGCCACGCGGTCGATGACGAGTGAACCCCTTCGAGACCGCGCGGCTGTGGGACCACCCGCTCTTCCGCCAGTACCCGAGCTACCCCGCGGGCTACGAGCGCCTGCGGCTCGGGCCCGACAAGGTCATCGCGCGGCTCGACCGGATGGCTCGCGAAGCGCGGGCTTCCTGACGCGAGTCGGAGTCGGCGCGAGATCGCTCGGAGCACGCAATCTGGGCGCGGCACGCTCGACAAGGGGCCCACACAAGGAGACCCCTCATGGTTGCGCCCATCGCGAAGAACACCGCTCCGTCCACTCCCCCCGCGCCAGCTGCCGCTCCCCCCGCGGGGTCGGCGCCTGCCCGAGCGCCCGCTGCGACGCCGCCTGCTTCGGACGTGCGGCGGCAGGCCGCCGATGACGTGCACACGCTGCAGCAGGCGAGCGCGCCCGCGGCCCCGCGCGCGAGCCAGGTGGCGTATCAGCGCGCCGTGGACCAGGCGGCCGCCACGTATCTCGAAGGAGGCGGTGCCGCGCTCCGCGTCCAGCTGGGTCGGGACCCGGCCATGCTCTCGTCGCTGGCGAACGCCGACGACCAGCGCCTCGAGAGTGATCTCGAGGCGTCCTTCGAGCGGCAGGCCACGGGCTTGCACTCCCTGATCACCGGCACGGACGCGGGCAGCGTCTCCAGCATCGTCGACTCGGTGGCCAGCGACCGGATCCGGCTCGGCATCGTGCAGGACGCTCAGGTCCGCGTGAACGCGCAGACCCATGCTCTGCTCGCCATGCGCCAAGCGCTTCCCGAGCTCCTCCCCAGCTTTCGCAACGCACAGCCGGGAACGGAAGCGGCCGATCAGGCGCGAGCCCTCGGCATCCGCGGAGACGCCGGCGACCTCGTGCGCGCTCAGCAGACCATCGACAGGAGCCTCGTCGCTCTCGAGAGGTTCATGGGACACATGCGCGGGCAGGCCGGGTGGGAGGTCACGGACTTTCCGGGCGCAGCGGGGCGCTCGGCCCGGCGGTCCAATCTGGCAGGAGCGTCGGAAGGCGTGGCTGCAGCGGGAGCTGCGCGCCGCGAGCAAGACGCCGACTCACATGCGCTGGTTCAGGGCGCGGAAATCGGTCACCTCGCCGTCGAGGTCGGCGAGGTAGCCCTGCACGTCGCCCGTGGGGCAGCGGTTCTCGGTGGCGTCGCTGCCGCCGTGGTGACCGCAGGGATGATTGCTCTCACGACACAGGCCTACGAGCGGGGCGTGGAGGACATCGCCGCCCAGCAGCGGCTGGGCCTTCGTTTGGGCCTTTGACGGTCGGGCCCCCTCAACGCACGCCCCCGTCGCGGCGCGTATACCGGGCGAATACGGAATGACGCGCGGAGCCCACCCCGCACGGTGGGCGCCGCCCCAGCCAGCGGTAAAGCTGAAGGCTCTTATGCTTATCCGTCCGCTCCCGTCGGCCTCCGCACCTGCCTTGCTGTTCCTCTTCGCAGCAATCAGTGGGTGCGGAGGCAGCTCCTCTGCCGGCGGGGATCAAGGCATCACCGAGGACCAAGGCGGCCTGCCCGACGCGGGCCCGCCCGGTGAGCGCTGGGCGCACTGCCCGGCCGCCAGCGACTTCGTGGGCGACCCCGAGTGGCCCATGGCCCTCACCGCCACCGAAGACTCCATCTACTGCACGCGCTACAACGAGAGCCGCACCCTCCAGGAGGAGCTGGCGGCGAAGGTGCTGCTGCGCATCGTGCCGGGCACCTACCGCCTGCCCGCCGAGGGCGACACGCACGCGTTCCGGTTGCCTTTGTGCGTGGCGCGCGCGAGCGGCCCGGGGCCCACCACCACCAGCGCGGCCGGCAGCGTCACCCACTCATCGAGCGTGTACGAGGGCGACACCTACCATCAGCTGCACTTCGAGCAGGCGCTCAGCACGGGCAGCGCGTCCGGGGACTTCAACCCCACGCAACGTGGCCAGGTCTTCCCCGAGATGACGCTCGACGGCAGCCCCGTCGCGCCCTTCGGCGACACGGGCTTCTCCTTCTGGTTCGAGCTGTGCCCCACCAGCGACTGCAGCGAAGGCGGCGCGCTGCACTTCGACTCCTGCACGCACGAGGACTCCACGCTGGACCAGCACCACGTCACGCTCGAGGACGGCGCCGAGGTGCACTTCGAGCTGCGCATCGGGCAGAGCCCCGCCAGCACCGAGCCGGCCGCCTTCGTGCGGGCGCATGGCGAGTTCGAGGGCCAAGCCTTCGACCAGCGCGACTTCTTCAAGCTGGTCTACAGCCCGTCGCACCACCACTTCGAGCGGCACTTCGCGGTGCTCTTCGACGAGCCCATCGACGGCGTGTGCGGCATCGAGGTGGAGGGCCTCGAGCCGTGGGACGACTACCAGCCCGACACCGCCCACGCGGTAGACTGCGCGCTCAACCGGCTGCGCGAGCTCGACGTGGTCACCCACACCTGGGAGCGAGAAGGACAATGACACCGCGCTTCGCGTCCGCTGGTGTCGCGCTTCTGCTCTTGATGGCGCAGCCGGGCTGCAGCGAATCCCACCGCGCGGGCGACGCGGGCACCCACGACGCCAGCACCGGCGACGCAGGCGAGCTGACCCTCGACGCGTGCTTCGCGGGCCTGGCCCCGCGGCCGAACGGCAGCTTCGTCGGGACCCTCGTCTTCGAGAGCGAGGACGGCAGCGTGGAGGTGCGCCTCGCGCGCGAGCCGGGCGACCGCACCTCCGTGGGCGAGACCTTCCCGTACGACCTCGTGCGCTTCGGCATCGAGCGCAACGGCGTGGTGGAGTGCATCACCGACCGCGATCAGCTGGCCTACGACTTCGGCCACCACAACTGGAACGACACGGCCACCGCCGAGGGCAACGCCACCTACGTGGTGGTCAGCCGCTTCATCAACTTGGACTTCCCGGCCACGTGGGAGGACACCCTGCAGATCAACGACGCCGCGCCCATGACCCTGCGCTTCGTGTCCTGCGACGTGACCCCCGAAGACCTGAACCACTGCTTGCTGCGAGGCCCCCTATGAACCGCTCTTGCTCTCTCGCGCTGCTCGCCCTGCTGGCCGCCCCGCTGTTCGGCGGCTGTGGCGGCGACGGGGCCGGCAGCCCCAACGACAGTGGCCTGCCCAGCGGCGACGCGGGCGTGGACGGCGGTGGCGCTGACGACGGCCCCGACTACCTCGAGCAGATCGACACCGTGGCGCAGTACGGCAGCCTCGCCGCCGATGGCGTGGTGAAGTACCTCACGCGCGTGGACGGACGCGAGCCCCTCGTGGAGGACGCCGAGTGCCTGTTCCAGAACTCGCGGCGCTTCCCCTTCCACGCGCAGTTCCTGCGGCGCGTGTTCCCCGAGTACAGCGACCTCAGCTTCGACACCTACGTGGACTGGGTGCTGCACAACGCCACGCGGCGGGCGTGGGGCGGCGCCATCGAGCGACGCGATCGCATCACGCACCCGCTGAGCGGCACCCCGGGCATCTACATCTACTACGCCTACCAAGAGCGTGAGCCCGACGAGAACCTGAGCGTTCTGCAGATCGTGGAGCTGGATCGGCGCCTCAAGGGCTGTGCGCCGCTGACGGCGAGCTCGCTGGTGTTCGTGCCCAGCACCCCGGAGCAAGAGGCCCACGTGCGCCCCCTGGTGGCCGAGCTCAACGCGGCCGGCGTGGCCGTGCGTTTTGCGGCCGACCTGGTGGAGCGCGAGTACGAGGCCTACAGCGTGGGCGAGACGTACGGCTACCTGCACGTGGTGCCCGCCGGGACCGCCGTGCCCGAGGACTACGGCTCGCGCGACGTGCTGGTGCTGGAAGCGGCGCCGCCCGATCTCACCACGCTGGCCGGCATGATCAGCACGCTGCCGCAGAGCTCGCTGAGCCACAGCAACCTGCGCCTGCGCGAACGCGGCCTGCCCAACGTCATGCTCACCAGCGCCTACACGGACGCCCGCGTGATGGCCCTCGAAGACCAGCTGGTGCACGTGGTGGCCACCGAGACCGCGCTCACCCTCGAGAGCGCCACGCTGGAAGACGCGCAGGCCTACTGGGACGCGCACAGCCCCATGGTGGGCCCCGTCACGAGCGACCTCACCGTGACCGCGCTCGAGGGCATGGACACGATGGTGCACGCCGACGCCATCGCCTACGGCGCCAAGGCCGCGAACCTGGGCGAGCTGCACGCCATCCTGCCGGCCGCGAACCGCGTGGAAGGCTTCGGCATCCCGTTCAGCGCGTACCGCGACTTCATGGTTCACAACGGCCTCGACGCCGACGTGACCGCGCTGCTGGCCGACCCGCTGGTGGACACGGACCGGAGCTATCGCGACGACGCGCTCGACGACCTGCGCGACGCCATCCGCGACGGAGAGCTGCAGCCCGGCTTCTTCGCCACCCTGGAGGCGCGCCTGCGCGAAGTCTACGGCGACGGCGTCACCACGCAGTTCATCCGCTTCCGCTCGAGCACCAACGCCGAAGACCTGGACGAGTTCAGCGGCGCGGGCCTCTACGACTCGAAGACCGGGTGCCTGGGCGACGACCTCGACGCTGACACCGTGGGCCCCTCGCACTGCCTGAGCGAAGCCCACGAAGAGTGGATCAACGAAGAGCTGACGCGCCGCCGCGCCGAGCAGACCGCCCACCCCGAGCGCTGGTGGCTGGCCGACATCATCGCGGACCTGGAAGGCGACCTCACCGACGAGAAGCCCATCACCGAGGCGCTGGTGAAGGTGTGGCGCAGCCTCTGGAACCTGCGCGCCTACGACGAGCGCGAGTACTACGGCATCCCGCACACCGACGTGTACATGGGCATCGCCGTGCAGCCCACCTTCGTGCTGGAGCGGCAGGAGTCCGTGGCCATCACGCACCTGCGCCCCGACGCGGGCCTGCCGGTCTACCGCGTGGTCTCGCAGCTGGGCGAGGTGGGCATCGTGCGGCCCATCGACCCGGGCGCCGTGCCCGAGACGCTCACCTTCCGGCGTGACGGAGCGAACGCCACCAACGTGCAGGTGGTCGTGCCCTCGTCACTCTCGCCCAACGCCGCACCGCTCTACAGCGCGGGCGAGACCACCACGCTGGCCACGCTGCTCTTCACGGTGCACGACCACTTCGCCGCGAACGTGTACCCGGACACCCCGGGGCTGCGGCTCGACATCGAGATCGAGGTGACTTCGGACGACCGCATCGTGATCAAGCAGGCGCGGCCGTACTTGGCCGTGGAGCCGTGACGGTCAGCGCGCAGCGCGGTCCATGTCCGCCAAGTGCCGGTCCACCGCCCGGCGCATGAGCGGCGCGATCAGCCGCAGCAGCAGGCCGCCCCACCACGTGCGCGGGTGCAGCTCGAAGGTGCGCACCACGCTGGTGCCGCCGGGGGCTGAGCTTCAAGTGGCGCGCGGCGCGCACGTGGATGGGAGCGCGCGCCATGGACTACTGCGCCTGGAGCAGCTCGTCCAGCTTGGCGAGGCCGCGCTCGAAGTCGGCGCCCAGCATGGCGTCCATCCCCATCAGCACGTCCATGACCTTGCCCGGGAAGCCGAGCTCGCCCTCGATGGTCCAGCTCACGTTGGTGCGCTCGCCCTCGGGGGTCATGGTCATGTAAACCACAGCGCGGTCGTCCATGGGCTCCATGAAGTGCATGGCGTAGTCCACGCGCGTGGACGAGATGGCGGTGATCTCCATGCGGCCCGCGCCGGTCTGGTCGCCGCGCCACGTGTACCAGGCGCCCACGCCACTGGCCGGGTCCGAGTACTCCTTCACGGAGCTCGGCTCCATGGCGTCCCACGGGTTCCAGCGGATCCACTGCCGCAGGTCCGTCAGGAACGGCGCCACGTCGGTGGGCGTGCCGCTCACCACGCGGCTGCGCGTCACGGTGTAGTGCGAGGGGCGCGTGGCGGCGTAGGCCGAGAGCCCCGCGACGCCGAGCACCAAGGCGCCGAGGACGCCGAGGACGATCTTCTTGAACATCGCGGGCAGGGTATCGGCATCGGCGCACGGCAGCCAAGCTACTGGCCGGCAAACCCTGGTACCGTGCCGCATGTCCGACTCCCGCGCTCCGGTGCTCTTCGCCCTCGCGCTCTTCTTCTTCCTCGCGTCCGGCATCGCGCACCTCGTGGGCGGGAGCAACCCCTACACGCCGCCGGGCTCCGAGGGCTACGTCTTCCACCAGCCGCTGGTGTTCGGGCAGCGCGAGTTCATCGAGGTGCAGCGCGGGCCCACGTCCACGGGCTGGCGCTGGCGGCAGGAGGCCATCAACCTCGACATGCGCGCGGCCACGTACACCGAGCAGATGCAGATCTTCAGCCTCGACAACCTCGAGGTCACCTTCGAGGTGCACGCGCGCATCCGCTTGCGGCCGGGCTCGGTGCGTGAGGTCATCGAGCGCTACAGCGGCACGGACTGGTTCGCCACCAACGTGCGGAGGCCGTACGTGACCGCCACCCGCGAGGCCGTGCGCACGCACGACGCCTTCGCCATCAAGGACGCGAGCGTGAACATCGGTGAGACGATCCTGGCGCGCCTGCGCGAGGAGTACGCCGACAAGCCCTTCGAGTTCCTGTCGCTGAGCATCGGCAACATCGAGTACCCGTCGTCGGTGACCGAGCGCGTGGTGGCCAACCTGGCCGCCGAGCAGCGTCGCCAGCGCCGCGAGGTGGAGCGCCAGATCGCCGAGGCGAACGCCGCCATCCGCGAGGTGCGCGCGCGCGGCGAGGCCGAGGCCCAGCAGATCGAGCAGGAGACGCTCACGCCGCTGTTCGTGCAGCACGAGGCGGCCGACCTCTACCGCGCGATGGCCGACGAGACCGAAGACGAAGACGGAGTAGCGCGAGCGCGGGTGGTGATCGTCATGCCCACGCG
>CAZEAA010000130.1:0-14348 GCA_964510015.1 uncultured Sandaracinaceae bacterium | reverse complement strand
GGTCTGGTGTGGACACCCAGCGCTTCGCGCCCGTCCCCGAGCCAGATGGCGTGCCCATCGTGATGACCCACAGCCGCATGCTGGTAGACAAGGGCATCGGTGAGATCGCCGAGGCCGCGCGCATCTTGAAGGAGCGCGGGGTGGTGGTGCGCTTTCGTCTCATCGGGGATCCCGACCAGCAGAATCCGAGCACCATCCCGGCCGAGACCCTACGCGCTTGGGAAGCCGAGGGGCTGGTGGAGCACCTGGGGCGTCGCAGCGACATCCCCGAGCAGCTGGCCGCGTGCCACATCGCGTGCTTGCCCAGTTACCGGGAGGGCGCGCCGCTCTCGCTGATCGAGGCCGCTGCGTGTGGCCGACCGATCGTCACCGCGGACGTGCCCGGCTGCCGTGAGATCGTGCGCGACGGAGACAACGGGTTCTTGGTGCCCGTGCGTGACGGCCTCGGGCTCGCCGACGCCATCCAGAAGCTGGCCACGGACCCTGCGCTGCGCGCGCAGATGGGCCGCCGCAGCCGCGAGCGCGCGCTGGCCGAGTGGTCGCGCGCTCACGTGGCCGAGGCCACCCTCGCGGTCTACGCCAAGACCCTCGCGCGTCAGGCGCGCGGACGTAGCGCGCTGCGCAGGCTCTCCACCACGTAGTCCTGCTCGTCCTCGCGCAGGGCGGCGAAGATGGGCAGGGCCAAGCTGGTGGCGGCGGCCTCGTCGGCCACCGGGCAGTGGCTCCCGCTCGCCACGCCCGCGAAGCACGCCTGACGATGGAGCGGGATGGGGTAGTAGATGGCGGTGCCAATGCCGGCGCGCGACAGCGACTGCTGCACGCGGTCGCGGGTGGGCCGGTCAGCAAAGCGCACCACGTACTGGTTGAACGTGTGCTCCGGGTGGCCGGGAGGCAGCCGCAGGTCGTGGAGGTCCGCGAAGGCCTCGGCGTAGCGTGCGGCGTTGCGCCGGCGACCCTCGAGCTCGGCCTCCACCCGCGGCAGCTTCACGTGCAGCAGCGCGGCTTGGAGCGCGTCGAGGCGGAAGTTCCCGCCCACCACGGCGTGGTGGTACTTCGGCTCGCTCCCGTGCGCGCGCAGGATGCGCAGCCGCTCCGCCAGCTGGGGATCACGCGTGGTGACGAGGCCACCATCGCCGTAGCCGCCGAGGTTCTTGCTGGGGAAGAACGAGAACGCACCGGCCGTCTCGATGCCGCCCACGGGGCGGCCTTGGAAGCGCGCCAGGAACGACTGGGCCGCGTCTTCCAAGATGGGGAGGGGGCCCGCCGCCTGCCGCAACGCGGTGAGGTCGGCCGCCAGCCCGAAGAGGTGTACCGGGATGACGGCGCGCGTCCGCGGGGTGATCAGCCGCTCAACCTCGGCCGGGTCGAGGTTGAGCGTGTCCGGGAGCGAGTCGGCGAACACGGGGGTGGCGCCGAGCCGCGAGACCGCGCCCGCGGTGGCGAAGAACGTGTAGCTCGGGACGATCACCTCGTCGCCGGGCCCCACGCCGAGCGCCATCAGCAGCATCAGGATCGCGTCCGAGCCGTTCGAGACGCCGAGCGCGTGAGGCACCGAGAGCGCGTGTTCGCAGTCCTTCTCGAAGGCGGTCACGGCGGGACCGAGGATGTACTCGCCGCTGCGCAGCACCTCGATGGCGCGCGCCTCGAGCTGCGCTTGCAGGGCCGCCGGGATGCGCGTGACGTCCAGCAGCGGGACCTTCACGAGGGGTCCACCTTGCTCGCGGCGCCGGGCTTCCACTCGTCGTGCGGGCGCTCGCCGCGCGCCAGGTGCTCGGGCAGCGGCGCGTCTTCGTGGACGTCGAGGCAGCGCACGCCATCCGCGTCTTGCACGTAGCGCAAGCCCGACTCGGGGCAGGTGGCCCGGCCGTCCTCGAACAACAGGCGGTGACCGTGACGGCTCACGAAGCCCACCACGCGGCCCGGCACGCCGAGCACCAGCGCGTAGTCGGGCACACTGGCGGCCACCACGGCGCCCGCGCCCACGAAGCTGTAGCGGCCCAGGGTCACGCCGCACACGAGCGTGGCGTTGGCGCCCACCGAGCAGCCCCGCTTCAAGAGCGTGGGCTCGTAGAGGCTGCGACGGTCCACCTGGGCGCGCGGGTTGGTCACGTTCGTGAGCACGCACGAAGGCCCCAGGAACACGTCGTCTTCCACCACCGTGCCGCCGTACAGCGAGACGTTGTTCTGGATCTTCACGCGGTCCCCCAGCACCACGCCGCTGCCCACGAAGCAGTTCTGTCCCAAGTTGCAGTCGCGTCCGATGACCGCGCCGCCCATCACGTGCGAGAAGTGCCAGATGCGCGTGCCGGCGCCGATCTGCACCGGCGGGTCCACGTAGGCGCTGGGGTGCGCCACGTACGGGGTGCCTTCGCCTCCGCTCACGACGCCTCGGCGACGAGCTGAGGGTGAGCGCGCTCCGGGCGAGGGGTGACGAGGTCCGCCGTGCGCAGGCGGTGCGAGAGCTCGATGGACGGGCGTGCGTCCTCGATCCCGAACCCGCGGCCCGCCAAGATCTCGCTGTACACCTGCGTGTGGAGGTCGGTGAAGCCGCCCGAGAATTCGATCTCGTCGCCGTCCAGCGTGAGCGTGCGATGGGCGTGCCCGCCCGCATCGCGCACCGCCATGGGCAAGTCGGCCGTGCGGGTGGAGAGCAGCCAGCGCACGTCGGCGTGCTCGAGCGACAGGTACCCGCTCACCCGGTCGCGCTCGCGCTGGTGCACTTCAGCCTCGCGGGCCGCGCCGAACAGCCAGACCATCAGGTCCATCAGGTGGATGCCGATGTTGGTGACCAAGCCACCCGACTTGGCCTCGTCCCCCTTCCAGGAGACGTCGTACCAGCGGCCGCGCCGCGTGGCGTAGCTGAGCAGCACCTGGTGCCGCACCCCCTTCGCCGCGTCCTCGGCGAGCCGCGCCTTGAGCGCGATCAGGGAAGGCAGCAGACGCAGCTGGAGCACGGTGTAGACCCGCGCGTTGGTCTCCCCCTCGATCACGCTCAGCTGGTCGAGGTTCCACGGGTTGATCACGAGCGGCTTCTCGCAGATGGCGTGCGCGCCGAGGCGCATGGCGAGCCGGCAGTGGGCGTCGTGCAGGTAGTTGGGCGAGCACACCGAGACGTACTGCACGGCGGCCGCCGACGACTCGCGCCGACGCTTCTCGAGGAAGCGGTCGAAGCGCTCCACTTCCGTGAAGAAGGCGGCGTCTGGGAAGTGCTTGTCCAAGATGCCCACCGAGTCGAACGGGTCGCAGGCCGCCACCAGGTTCCCGCCGTTGTCGGCGATGGCCTTGAGGTGACGTGGCGCGACAAAGCCGCCGATGCCCAGGAGCGCGAAGTTGGCTGTCATGCAGAGGGCAGGGTAGCGCGGGGGGTGGTGGCGGATGCTAGAGGATTCGAACCTCTGACCCTTGGCTTCGGAAGCCAATGCTCTATCCAGCTGAGCTAAGCATCCCTGACGGTCCGGCGAGCCGGGACGGGCGACGTACGTAACCGATGCACGCGCGGGTGGCAAGTCATGTGAAGCCCGCGCGGACGAGCGCTCGCTCGGCTCGCCCGCTGGACCCCATCAACGCGCTTCATCCCGTACGGTGATGGGTGTACGTTTTTCCAGTGACCACCCGCCTCCGTCGCACCGCCTCGCTCTTCACTTTTCTCTTCGGGACCGTGGCCTCGGGCTGCGGCGGCACCGCGGCGCCGGAGGACGCCGGCTCGGACAGTCCGCAGGTGAACACCTGCGACAGCGCGATCGACTGCAACGACGGCCTCTTCTGCAACGGCGTGGAGATGTGCGCGCCCGCGAGCGCGCTGGCCGACGAGCGGGGCTGCATCGACGCGGAGGCGCCTCCCTGCGCAGCCGCCGTGTGCGACGAGGCCCAAGACAGCTGCGGGAGCTGCGAGGACGACGCGGACGGAGACAGCGCGCGCTCCATCGCCTGCGGTGGCAACGACTGCGACGACGACGACCCCAACCGCTTCCCCGGGAACCTCGAGGTCTGCGACAGCGTGGATCAAGACTGCGACCCGGCGACCTTGGGCGACGTGGACCTCGACAACGACCAGGCGATCGACGACGCCTGCTGCAACGGCGCGGTGTGTGGGACGGACTGCGACGAGACGCGCCCCAACGTCAACCGCCTCGCTCCCGAGGTCTGCGACGGCTTCGACAACGACTGCAACACTCGCATCGACGAGGGCGTGCTGGTGCCGTCGTGGCCCGACGCGGACAACGACGGCTGGGGGGACGCCGCCGCGACGCCGACGATGACCTGCACGGTTGCCACCGGGCGCGTGACCCGCGGAGGGGACTGCAACGAGGGCAACGTCCTGATCCACCCCGAGGCCACCGAGTTCTGCAACTCCGTGAACGACGACTGCGACGGGTCCATCGACGAGAACGGCGCGGCCGTGTGCGAGGCGACGCTGCCCGGCTCGGAGGCGCTGTGCCAGAACGGAGAGTGCGTGATCACCGGCTGCAACGGGACGCGCGTGGACTGCAACGGGGTGTTCACGGACGGCTGCGAGGTGGACGTGTGCACCAGCCCCGCGGCGTGCGACGGCTGCGGCTTGCCGTGTCAGGCACAAGCCACATGTGGAGGGGGTCAGTGCTCGCACAACCGCTCGTTCCCCTACTCGCTGACGGTGCTGCGCGACGCGCTCACGGGCGAGCCGATCCCCGGCGCCACCATCACGGTGTTGGGCACCTGCATCTCGTACGGTGCGGTCACGAACGAGCAGGGCGCGTTCGAGCTGATCTACCGCAATGGGCTGGTGCGCATCGAAGCGCCCGGCTATCCGGTGCACATCCAGCCGCGGTCGCCCGTCACCGGGAGCTACGGGCCGCTTATCTCGCAGGCCGCTCTCGACGCTTGGTTGGCATCGGAGGACCTCACCGCGGACCCCACGCGCGCCATCGTCATCGCCAACTTCGTGGACGACATGCAGAACCTGGACCCGCTGATCAGGACCACGCGGGGAGGCACGCACCACTACGTGGATGGCGGCGTCTTCAGCCCCGGCACCCAAGAGCCGGACCAGGTGCTGCTGAACGTCTTGCCCGGCCGCGCGCGGGTGGGAGGCAGTGTCAACGTCAACGGATGCGGGTCCAGCTGTGAGGTCGAGGCGGAGCTGTCGCTCGAGCCCGGGACCGTCACGTACGTGGACGGGTTCCGCTGCACCACGGTCTGCGCCTGAGCGTCAACCCACGCGTCGCCCAACCTGGAGCCGCGTGCGCGACGCGATGGCCGCCAATAGCGGATGGCGCGAGCGCACCGCCTCGAACACGTGCTCGAGCCACAAGATGTCTTCGGCCTCGTCGTTGGTGCCGACCACGATGGGCAGGATCCAGTTCTCGCCGGCGTCCAGCGCCTTGAACGCCCGATTGAGGCCGCGCGGGATGGCGATGGTGTCGAGCCGCCCGAGCGTGGCCGTGTGCTCGCCATGGTCGCCCCAGCGGATCTCGAAGCGGCCTTCCAGCACGCAGAACATCTCCGTGCTCTTCGTGTGCACGTGCAGCGCGGGCCCGGTGCCCTGCGGGGTTTGCACGAACACGGCCACCAGCTCGTCGGGGCCCGCCACCTGGAAGCCGACCGGACCGCGTGAGGTGGGCCCGAGCGCGAGATAGAGGTCCCGCGGACTCAGGAAGTCCCCAATCTCGCTGGGCACCAGCGAGAAGGGCGGGCGCGAGCGCAGCGGGCGCAGGTCTCGTTGCCGCGCGATACGCCGTCCCCGAGCGAGCGGACGTCCCGTGCGCGGCACGAAGGTGAGCTGGAGCACCTCGGCCGGTTGGTCGCCGTTCACGAGGCGCACGCGCTCGCCGCGCTCCACGAGCAGCAGGCTGCGCGGGGGCAGGGCCTCACCGGCAGGGGTTTCGAGCTGGCCCCGCACCACGATGAAGACGCCCAGGCGCGCAGCCTCGTCCGGTGGGGTGAGCACGTCGCCTGGCGCCAGGCGGTGCAGCGACAGCGAGAAGCCGGCGGGCCCCAGCACGGCACCCTTGGACGACGCGTTCACGTGCCGAGCGGGGGAGGGCTCCTGAATCAAGACGGTGTGCGCCTTGCCCGCGGTCTCCTGCGTGGCGATGCGGCCGACGGCCCGGTGGACCTCTTCGGGATCGGTGGCAGCGGGGAGTTCGAGCGTGTGCATCGCGAGCATGGGGGCCTCCGTCGTCAGGGGGCGAGTATGCCCCTCCGGGCTGCGCTCTGTCTCGCATGCGCCGCATTGCACCCTTGGGAGAGGGCCTTCACAACCGAGCGATGTCCAAGCAACCCGTCGTCCGCGAGCGTCCCGAGGGTCTCGACAAGCCCTGGGTCAAGCCGTTCATGAACCGCATGACCAAGGCCAACGTCTGGGTCTACCAGAAGACCAACGGCCTGATCGGCTCGAAGTGGCGCGTGGGCGCGGCCTTCCCGCACGGCGTCCCCGTGTGCCTGCTGACCACCACCGGCCGCAAGAGCGGCGAGGAGCGCGTGGTCCCGCTGCTGTATCTTCGGGAAGGGAAGAGCGTGGTGGTGGTGGCCTCCACGGGCGGCATGCCCAAGAACCCAGCGTGGTACTTCAACATCCAGGCCAACCCCGAGTGCGAGGTGCAGATCATGGGCGAGAAGTTCAGCGCGCGCGCCCGTGTGGCCAGCGCCGCCGAGCGAGCCGAGCTGTGGCCCAAGCTGGTGGAGCTGTACTTCGACTACGACAACTACCAGCGCTGGACCGACCGGGTGATCCCGGTGGTGGTGCTGGACCCCGTCTGACGTCAGCGCTGCTCCGGCACCCACGCCCCGTGGAAGCTGATGGGCAGCGGGGCGTCGAACCACAGCTTGCAGACGGGCCCGTCGGCGAGACGGTCGGCCCGCAACACCGAGACGCACGTGCGGTCGCGCACGCGGTCGAGACAGTGCGTGAGCACGTAGGCGTCGTCTTCGCGTGGGCCGCAGGGCGCCAGCACCGGCTCCCCCAGCCACTCGTCGTCGCTGGGGGTGTAGCCGTCGAGCGCGCCGGTCTCCGTGTCCACGCGCAGGATGCCGCTCGGCGCATCGCGGCCTTCGGCCTGGCACCACACGAAGCGGTGGCGTCTGCCCACGAGCTCGGGTCGCACCACGGGGAACTCGGTGGGCTGCTCGGTGAAGCGCTCGAAGCGTGAGGTGCCGTCGCCGCGGACCGTGAGGCGCTCGAGCTTGGGCGGGGCCGACAGCTTGCCGCTGCCGATCTCGGCGAGGCTGTCGAGGTCGGGATAGCGGGACAGGTCGATCGCCACGCCGTCGCCGTCTGCGAAGGCGTTCGCGATGTGCCAAGTCCAGAAGGGCTCGAGTGGCAAGGTGCGCACCTCGCTCGGCGCGGACAGCGGCGCGATCAAGAGGCGCGCGCCGAGCTCCGGGTGGAAGCGGAACCACGTGTCGAACGAGCCCAGGCGGAGCAACGCGCGATGCGTCACCAGCTTTGCGGGACACAGCAACACGCACACGTGCGTCTCGGTGACCGCGAAGTCGTGGATGAGTCCGGCCCACGGGAGCGGGAAGCCACCCAAGGAGCGCACGGGCCCACGGTCCGGCAGGGCCAGCAGCTCCAAGCGCGTGTCGCGCCCGTAGTGGACGTGGAAGTTGAAGGTGGTGCCGAGGCTGGCCACCCGGTGGGGATGCGCGCTCATGCCGTGCAGCACACCGCCGAAGTCCTGCTCGCCGAGCGTGTGGAGCCCGAGGTCCAGCTCGGTGGGGAGCGCGAGCTCGACCTGCGCGAAGAGCCGGCCCTGGAAGACCAGCGGGCTCGTGTTGGCCACGTTCTTGCGCTGCCCTCGCAGGGACCTCGGCAGGCGGTCCACCACGCGAGCGTTGCTGCCGTAGAGGTGTCGGCCGGCGGCCTCCTCCTCCTGGAACCCGCGGCCGCGCACCACGCGCACGGCGCCCTCGGCGGTGCCCGCTCCGATGCGCACGGCGCTGACCGCCCCGTCGGCCTCGAACGGGTGGTTCACGCGGCGACCGAAGCGCTCGAAGAGGCCCGGGCCCACTCGGTAGAGCGTCCCGGCGAGGTCGGTTGGCAGCCGGCCCTCGACCTCCATGGACTCGAAGCCGTGCTCCCGCCGAACGTTGCGCGTCAACGCGGCGTGGATGGCGCTCGCGGCAGCCTGGTTGCTCATGGCCCGCAGCGTACCAGGGTCAGCGCTGGTGGTTCGCTTTCCATTCCTCGTAGGGCATGCCGTATACGATCTCCCGCGCAGCCGGGTCGCTCAACGCCACGCCGCGCTCCTCGGCGGCCTCTCGGGACCACAAGGACAGGCAGTTCCCACAGTACCCGGCCAGGTTCATGAGGTCGAGGTTCTGCACGTCGGTGCGGCCACGCAGGTGCGCCACCAGTCGCCGGAACGCGGCGGCCTCGAGCTCGGTGCGGGTCGGGTCGGAGAGGTGCGAGGCGGCGTCTTCAGTCATGGCCGCAGCATGGCCACCCAGCCCGGGGTGCGCCAGCGTGCGTGGACCGCGGCCGCGACGAGGTCGCCGGTGCGCGCGCGGACTGCTACGTTCTCGCTCATGGAACAGCGGGTGTCGACGGGCCTTCAGCTGGTGATCATCGTGGGTCTGGGCGTGCTCGGGGGGGTCGCGCCCACGCGCGCCGCCGCGCAGCAGGGAACCCCCGTGGCGCCGCCGCCGAGCGAAGGCGAGTACTACGTCCCGCCGGGCTACAGCAGCGACCCGCCTCCGCCCGCGCAGACCTATCCCGCGCCGGCGCAACCGTACCCGGCGCCTCAGCAGCAGCCATATCCGCAACCGCAGCCGTACCCGCAACAGCAGCCGTACGCCCAGCCGTACGCGCAGCCGTACCCCGGGCAGCCCTATGCGCAGCCCTACGCGGACCCGAACGCGCAGCCCTATCAGGGCCGCCGCCGGCTCGAGCGCCTGGGCGCCAACGACCCGGTACCCCCCGGCGTGGAGGTGATCGAGCGCCGCCGGCTGGTCTTGTCGTTCATCGGCGTGGGCATCTTCGCGGGGTCGTACCTGCTCCCGGCCGTGGTCATGATCGACAGCGGCCTCGACAGCCGACGCGTCTTCGTGCCGGTGGTGGGCGCGCTGCTCGAGAACGCCCACAGCGACTACCTCTTCAACGGCAGCTGGGGCCTCGCGGTTCTCGACGCGGGGGTGCAGGCCGTGGGCCTCACGCTGTTCGCCCTGGGGATGCGCAAGCAGCGCTACGCGGTCTACTACGTGGACACGGGCCGCGGTCGGACGCTCGCGCTCAGCCCCGGGGTGGGGCCGCGCGGGGTCTCCCTGCACATGGCCTTCTGACGTGGTAGACGCCCGGGCATGTCGCTGAAGACGAACCCGGGCAACTACTTCGAAGACTTCGTGACGGGCGCCACCTTGGTGCACGCCGTCCCGCGCACCATCACGGAGGGCGACCAAGCGCTCTACGTGGGGCTCACCGGTGACCGCTATCCGCTGCACTGCTCGGCGGAGTTCGCGCGCACGCTCGGCTACCAGCGCGAGACGGTGAACGACCTGCTGGTGTTCCACATGGTCTTCGGCAAGACCGTGAACGACGTCTCGCTCAACGCGGTGGCCAACCTGGGCTACGCGTCCGTGAAGTTCCACCTGCCGGTCTACCCGGGTGACACGGTGCGCACGGTCAGCGAGGTCATCGGCAAGAAGGAGAACAGCAGCGGCAAGAACGGCGTGGTGTGGGTGCGCAGCACGGGCACCAACCAGCGCGGCGAGGTCGTGCTCTCGTTCTACCGCTGGGTGATGGTGAACAAGCGCGACGGCAACACCCCCACGGGCGCCAACGACGAGCCCGAGATGCCGAAGCAGGTGCCCGTCAGCGAGCTGGTGGTGCCGGCTCACTTGGACCTCACCAACTTCCCCGCGTGGGCGGCCGGCGGGCGCGCCTTCCTCGACGACTACCAGGTGGGCGAGCGCATCGACCACGTGGACGGCATGACCATCGAGGAGAGCGAGCACGCGATCGCCACGCGCCTCTACCAGAACACGGCCAAGGTCCACTTCGACTCGCACCAGGCCAAGAACACGCGCTTCGGCAAGCGCCTCATGTACGGCGGACACGTCATCAGCGTGGCCCGCGCGCTGAGCTACAACGGGCTCGAGAACGCGCTGGGCATCCTGGCCTGGAACGGCGGCGCGCACGCCAACCCCACGTTCGCGGGCGACACGCTCTACGCCTACAGCGAGGTGCTGGACAAGCAGCCGCTGCCCGGCCGCACGGACTGCGGCGCGCTGCGCGTGCGCTTGGTGGCCGTGAAGAACGTGGACCTGGCCACCGAAGAGGTGCCGCTCAAGGTGGAGGGCAAGTACCACCCGAGCGTGGTGCTGGACCTCGACTACTGGCTGCTCATGCCCAGGGGCAAGTGAGCTGAGCGAGGGCAAAGTGAACCCAGGCCGGGCCGCCGAGGTTGCTCGGCTCCGCCGCCTGGGCGAGTATTCGGTCATGCGCCGTACCGATTTTCGCCCCGTGTTCCTGTCTCTGGCGCTGCTCCTCGCGCTCTCGTCGATGGGCTGCGGGGGTGGGGGGGACGAGCCCGCGGACGGGGGCGACACCGGGCCGATCTTCCGCGACCAAGGCGACATCGGGCTGATGCCGGACATGGGCCCCCCGGTCTGCACCAACAGCGCGCTGGCGGGCGAGATCGGCGGCGCCTGCCGTGGAGACGGGCTGCAGTGCAACGATGGCCTGGCCTGCATCCGGGAGTTCCGCGCGCCGGTGGGCGGCGCCCGCGACCCCATCGTGGACCTCCCCGACGGAGGCACCGAGAGTTACGAGTTGGTCGACTTCCCGGGGAACTACTGCACGGCCGTCTTGGCCACGTCCCAGCGCTGCAGCACGGCCGACCGCGCAGCCTGCGATGCGGTGTGTGGCGTGTGCGCGGCGGACATCTTCAGCGACGCCAACGTGTGCCTCAAGCAGTGCACGCCGAACGCGGACGACAACGACCTCTGCCGCAACAACTACGAGTGCGACGAGCTGCGTGGCGCGTGCAGCACCGGCTGCACCTCCGACGACGAGTGCCGCACCTCCCGCGAAGACACCAACATGAACGGGATGATCGAGCGCTACGACGCGGACGCCGGCACCGGCGACCGCTTGGTGCACCACGTGGGCTCGGAGGCGTACTGCAACATGGACACCTTCCGCTGCGAGCACCCCGGCACCCCGGGCGCCGTGGCCGGAGACCCCTGCCAGTTCAACGAAGAGTGTGAAGCGAACGGCCGCTGCCTCGACGAGGTGCGCTTCGACTTCCCGGGCGGCTACTGCAGCAAGTACCGCTGCGACTTCGAGGGCAATGGCTGCGCCGGCGCCGGCTCGGTCTGCAACAGCCGCGGCGTGGGCTTCCCCTCGTGCTTGGCGGGCTGCACGCTGGGCACGGGCGTCACGCAGGGCGACACGTCCACCTACCTGAACAACACGCAGGGCTGCCGCGAAGGCTACGCGTGCGTGTGGGACGGGCGCAGCGCGGCGGTGCCCATGAACGGCGGCTGCTTGCCCGGCGTGTACAACGCCGTGACCGAGCCCAACATCGGCGCGGCCTGCACGGACGACGACGACTGCTACTCGCCGTTCGGCCAGGGGGTGTGCTTCCTGGCGACGTCGGGCTACCCGGGTGGCTACTGCTCGGTGCTCGACTGCGGCACTGTGGGCATGCCCGCCGACCTGTGCGGCCCCGACAGCGCGTGCGTGCTGCTCGGCGGTGGCAATCGGGTGTGCCTCGAGGCGTGCGAGGTGCCGTTGGACTGTCGCTTGGGCTACGCCTGCGGAGACATCGACGGCGACCCGCTGACCCCGGGCTCCGCGTGCTTCAGCGACTGCCTGGCCACGTCGGAGTGCCGCGCGGGAGAGACCTGCACGGGCGGCGTCTGCACGCCCTGACCCGGGCTGGTTACGCTGGGCCCGTGGGCGCGACACAGCCTCCATGACCAGCGCGCACACACCCTCCATCGAGCTGCTCACCGCGGGCACGCCCAACGGCTGGAAGGCGTCCATCACGCTCGAAGAGCTGGGGCTGCCCTATACGGTGCGTCCCATCGCCCTCGGCGAGCGGGAGCAGAAGGAACCGTGGTTCCTGGCGCTGAACCCGAACGGGCGCATCCCGGTGATCATCGACCACGGTGCCGACGACTTCGTGGTCTTCGAGTCCGGCGCCATCCTGCTGTACCTCGCCGAGAAGACCGGGCAGCTCCTGCCCGCGGATGTGAAGGGGCGCTCGCAGGTGGTGCAGTGGCTCGTGTTCCAGATGGGCGGCGTGGGGCCGATGATGGGGCAGGCCAACGTCTTCTTCCGCTACGCGAGCGAGAAGATCCCGTTCGCCATCGAGCGCTATCAGAAGGAGTCGCGGCGCTTGCTGGAGGTGCTCGACGGGCGGCTCGCGGAGAACGAGTTCCTGGTGGGCGACTACTCCATCGCGGACATCGCGAACTTCAGCTGGGCCCGCACGCACGCCTGGTCGGGGGTGGACGTCTCGGACCTGACGCACCTCAGCCGCTGGCTCGCACAGCTCGAGGCGCGTCCGGCCGTGCAGCGTGGGGTCGCCGTCCCCGACAACGTGGCGTTGCCCGGGACTCCCGGTGGTCGCGACGAAGACGCCAAGGCCATGCAGGAGAACGCCCGCAAGATCCTGGTCTGACTCAGCCGTCGCGGGCTCGGCCCTGCTCAGGCGGCCGGTTCAGGGACCACCGGCGGCCCCTCGTGCCACGTCACGCTCGCCTCGTAGATCGAAGCGAAGTGGTGCGCCGCGCGCTCCTCCAGCTCGCGCATGGGCACCCCCTGGCCGGTCTCGCGCTCGATGGACGTGACTTCTTTGTTGGTGATGCCGCACGGGATGATCAGCTGGAAGTGCGACAGCTCGGTGGTGTTGTTGAGCGCGAAGCCGTGCATGGTGACCCAGCGACTGATGCGCACGCCCACGGCGCCAATCTTGCGCTCGCCGTCCACCCACGCCCCGTTGAAGCCCTCCATGCGACCGGCCTTCACGCCGTAGTCCGCCGCCACGCGGATCATGGTCTCTTCAAGCGAGGCCACGTACTTGCGCACGTCCAGCCGGTCGGGGTGCAGGTCCATGATGGGGTAGCCCACCAGCTGCCCGGGTCCGTGATAGGTCACGTCGCCGCCGCGGCCCACCTCTTCCACGCTCACCCCCTGCGCCGCCAGCACCTCGCGGCTGAAGAGGATGTTGTCAGCCTTGCCGCCGCGTCCGAGGGTGAGCACGGGCAGGTGCTCGAGCAGCAGCAAGGTGTCCCCGATGGTGCCGGCCTTGCGCGCCTCCACCAGCTCACGCTGCAGCGTGTGGGCCGCGTCGTAGGCGATGACGCCGACGCGGTACACATCGATGTGGCGTGGCTCGCGCGGAATCACTTCTTGTTCATCACGTGGACGGCTTCGCCGATGGCGTGCTTGAACGACTCCATCATGCCTTCGCCCAGGGTGGGGTGCGGGTGGATGGTCAGGGCCACGTCCTCCGCGAACGCGTCCATCTCGATGGCCAGCGCGGCCTCGCTGATCAGGTCGCTGGCCTCGGGGCCCACGATGCCCACGCCGAGCACCTGGTTGGTGTCCGCGTCCACGATGGTCTTGATGAACCCGTCGGTCTCGCGCACAGCCATGGCGCGACCGCTCGCCGCGAACGGGAACTTGCCGATCTTGATGTTGCGACCGGCCGCCACGGCCTGGGTCTCGCTCATGCCGGCGGTGGCGATCTCCGGCTCCGTGAAGATGGCCGCGGGGATGCTGCGCCAGTCGGTGGCGCGGTTGTGGCCTGCGATCACCTCGGCGCAGATCTCGGCCTCGGCCGAGGCCTTGTGCGCCAGGTAGGGCCCGCCGGTCACGTCGCCGATGGCGTAGATGCCGTCCACGTTGGTGCGCAGCTGCTGGTCCACCACCACGTGGCCGCGCTTGTCGAGCGCCACGCCCACGGCCTCGAGGCCCAGGCCCGCCGAGTTCGGCTTGAAGCCCACGGCCACCAGCAGGGTCTCCGCCTCGATGGTCTCGGTCTTGCCAGCGGCCTCCACGGTGACGCGCACGCCACTCGCGGTCTTCTCCACGGCCGACGCCTTGGTGTCGAGGCGCACGTCCACGCCGCCCTTCTTGAGGTGCTTCTGCACCACCTTCACCATGTCGAGGTCCACGCCGGGCAGGAGCTGGTTGGTGAGCTCCACCACGGTGACCTTGGTGCCCAGCTTCATGTAGACCATGCCCAGCTCGAGGCCGATGACCCCGCCGCCGATGATGCACATGCTCTTGGGCGCCGACTGCAGCGACACGGCCTCGCGCGCCGTGATGATGGTCTGGCCGTCCGGCTCGAACCCCGGGATGCGGATGACCTGCGTGCCGGTGGCGATGACGATGGCCTTGCTGGCTTGGAAGGTGACGG
>CAZEAA010000129.1:0-14387 GCA_964510015.1 uncultured Sandaracinaceae bacterium | reverse complement strand
CACCCGACCCCTCCGAACGGTCCCTGCTCGCCATCGACTTGTGACGAATCGACAGACTTCAGTCCGGAGCGCCAATTGTGCTTGTTTTTGACGTTTTCGACGTTGACTCGGCGTGGGTGTGAGCCAGAAGTTCGATCTCGAGAACCAACTCCGCAGTGGGTCTCTCCCCGTCGAGCACCACGAGAGGCAAGCACGAGTGTTCGTGCAGCACCGCGATGAGACGCTCCTGCTCGCCGACGAAGTAGCGAGTCAGCGCGTCCTCATCCGCGCCGAACTTCTGCGCATACGTCCGAAACCCGGTGCCTCTTCGCCCCTCGACCGTGCGCTTGCGGATGCTCGATGCAGAGATGCGGAGCATCACGACCACGGCACCGAGCGCATGCAGCATGCGGTCGGCTTCCTGGAACGCGTCGACGGTGAGCGTGCCCGTACGGACGAAGTGCGTGGCGTGGAGAGAGTCGACCACCAGGATCTGGGATGAGTTGGCGGCCTCACGCGCCACGCTGGCGATGATCTCCCGCAGCAAGGAAGCATGCAGCGCAGCATCGAGCGTGCCCGAGTCCTCCGCCGGGACGACGGGCGCGTATGTCTCGCGCTGCGACATGTGCCTCGCACGGAGCCCCGCGAGCGTGGACGGAAGAGCGTTCCGCAAAGTGGTCTTCCCCGCGCCACACGTCCCCTCGAGGATGATCAGCGGGCGGTGTTGGGCCGAGTCCATGAAGGAGCCTCGCACGACATCCGTGCATCGACGCCGCGTTCCGATCAAATTGTGTCCCGAAGGCCACCGCCTGCTCGGTGACCTCGACTCGGACGAGAGTTGACCTCGCTCGTTCCTGAACCCCATCCTTGCCTCCATGTTCGCTGCCATCGCGACGTTCTTCGTCGCCGCGCTCCACGTGCTCTTCATGGTCTTCGAGACCTTCCTCTGGACCACGCCCAACGTGCGCAAACGCTTCGGGCAGACCGCCGAGCAGGCCGAGACCACCAAGGTGCTGGCCGCGAACCAGGGTGTCTACAACGGCGCCCTCGCGGCCGGCCTCGTCTGGGCGCAAGTGACCGGAGAACTCGCCGCCCGCAGCATGCTGCTGGTCTTCGTGATCGCGGTGGGCATCTACGGGGCCGCCTCGGCGAAGCGCTCGATCCTGTTCATCCAGGCGCTCCCCGCGGCCATCGCGCTCGCGCTGGCGTTCGCCGGCCTGTAGTTCAAGACGCGCGCAGCGCCCGCGGGTCGAACGGCGCGCGCTGCCCCGTCTTCTGCTGATACATCTCGGCCAGCCAGGCCCGCGCCTCCACGGCGGTGGCGAACTGCTTCTGCGGGCACGGCGTGCCGATGATCCAGTTCACCGCCGTGATCATCCCGCGGATCAGCGCGCTCGGCGTGGCGATGGCCACCCCTGCGGACCACTCCGCGATGCTGCCGTGGTGCCGCTGCAGGTGGTCGGCGAAGCGCTTTCGTTGTTGCGCGCTCAGCCCCATGGAGCCGCGCGCGTCGTGCAGGATGCAGTGGACCTCGCGCCGAGCGAGGTCACTTTCAGACTGCTGCAAGTAGTCTTCGATCAGCTCGTCGCTCAGGGTGCCGCCCGGCCACCGGACGATGATGAGAGGCCACTCGCCGCGGTCGAGCTCGATCTTCATGACTCGCGAGGGTACCGAAGCGCGCCCCTCCTGTCTCGGGAGCCGATGGCGAACGCTAGCGTCAGCGTGGCCGCCTCACGCGCGACGCGGGGTCCACGTAGCGCACCAAGAAGACGCGGTGGCGCTCCGCGGGGGCTGGCGTGAGCTCGAGCGGCAGCACTGTGTCCACCACCTCTTCGGGCGCGAAGTAGAGCAGCGCGCGCCCCGCCTCGGCCAGGGAGACGGGCGGCTCGCCGTGAGCCACCGGACCCGTGCGCAGGCAGGGGCCGAAGTACGCGGGTGACCAAGCATCGAGGAACGCGTCAGCTTCTGCGGGAAGCAGCCCGCGGCGGATGGCCTCGTTGCGCAGCAGCTCACGCGCCGCGTCCGGCGTGATGCCGGCGTCGTCCTCGGGCGGCATGGGGTACTCGGGGGGCGTCAACGCGCGCAGGCGCGGCTGGCCGCGCACCAGCTCCACGAGCAGGACCGGCCCTTCGATGGCCGCCGGTGTGCGCCGCGATACCGTCCAATTGCGCCCTTGCCGACCGAGCGCGAGGGGGAACGAGGAGGCGTCGAGCCCCGCGCCCCGGTAGAACAGCAGCTCGCTCTCGGTCTCGGTCATGCGCAAGCAGGTGTCGTTGGCGCCGTAGTAGCGAGGGATCTCGGCGGCTTCGCAGAACGCGTCACGCACGCCCCGGCACGCCTCCGACTCGCTGCTGGGCGGGGTGAGCGGGGAGACGCAGGCACCGCGGGTCAGGTTCACGTTCCACATCGGCATGCCGTTGGTCACGGTGGTGGGCGGCCAGTGCTCGAGCAGGCCATCGGTGGGCAGCCGCACGCCCACGGACACTTGCACGTGCGGCGCCCCCTCGAGCACGTGCAGATAGATGACTGGCTTTCCCCCTTGGGCCTGCAAGCCGAAGCGCCGCGGGTCGTGCACGGGGATGTCGGCGGGGATCGCGCGGCCCTGCTCCTCGAGGGCGTCGAGCGCGTCGAGCGCGGCGGGGGCGTCGAGCCCGGCGACGGCGGGCGGGTGCGACACGACGGTGCCGATGGTGGCCGTGCCCGGCGAGGTGGCGTCCACGCCGAACAGGCCCCACTCGTGCAAGCCGTAGCGCGCGGGTGGGAGCGGGGGCAGCTCGGGAGGGATGGGAGGCGGGGCCGGCTCGGCGGGCTGGGTGGGAGCGTCGCTGCAGCCCGACAGCGCGGCGAAGAGGGCGAGGACGAGGGCATAGCGGGTCATGGCGGCGCATCATTCCACGAACGCGGCGCGGGCGTCAGCGGTGTAGGCTCGCGCGATGCGTCCAGAAGACATCGCCTTCGGCCCGCGCGCGTTCGACGTGCCCACGGGGCGTGACCCCATCCGCGTGAGCTGGCTCGGCACCGCGGGCTTCCGCATCGAGCACGCGGGCTTCACGCTGCTGATCGACCCGTACGTCACGCGCGCCTCCCTGCGCGCCTGCGCGACTGGCCCGCTGACCAGCGACGCCGAGGCCGTGCGGCGCTTCGCTCCGAAGGCCGACGCCATCGTCACGGGGCACACGCACTTCGATCACGTGCTGGACGTGCCGGCCATCGCGCGCAACACCGGCGCCAAGGTGTTCGGCTCCCGCTCGTGCGTGCACCTGTGCCGCATGGAAGGGGTCGCGGAATCCCAAGTGATGGACGTGGAGTCCCGCCGCGGCCAGCCCACCACGGTGGAGGTGGGCCCGTTCGAGCTGCGCTTCATCCCCAGCGTGCACGCCGCCATCCTGCTGGGCCGCATCCCCATGCCCGGCGACATCTCGGACTGCGATCAGGTGCCGCTGCGCACGGGCCACTACCGCTGCGGCGCCGTGTTCGGCGTGGACATCCGCGTGGCGGGCAAGCGGCTCTATCACCTGGGCAGCGCGGACCTGCTGGACGCCTACCCCGAGCGCGACGTGGACCTGCTCTTGATGTGCGTGGCCGGCTGGACCACCACGGCCCGCTTCTGTCCGCGGGTCATGGGCGCGATCCGTCCGGGGGCCATCCTGCTGTCGCACTGGGACAACTTCTTCTCGCCCATGAGCGCGGGCGCCAAGGTGTTCCCGGCCATGCAGATGCCGCGGCTGGTGGACGGTCTGACGGCCGTGGACCCGAGCGTGCGCATCGGCACCGTCCCGCTGCTGGGGAGCGTGGAACTCTAGAGCGCGGGGCGTGGTGTCCCCAACGTAGACCTCGGATCCAAATGGGGATACAACCCCCTTCCATGCAGCCGAGCGAGTCCCTCCCCAGCACGCTCTCCCCCCTGCCCCGCAACGCGGATCAGAGCCCTTGGCCCGAAGCCGCGAACGAGCGCGTGGCCATCGCGCCTCCGTCGTGGACGCGGCGCGTGCGCGCGGCCGTGAACGAGGTCACGCGGCCGCTGTTCGTGCCCGAGCAGTGGTGCCGCTGGCAGATGCGGCGCGCCAAGCTCGAGGCCGAGGTGGTGACGCTGCCCCTCGGCGAGATGCACGTGTGGGTGGGTCCGCCCGGCAAGCCCGCGCTGCTGTTGCTGCACGGCTTCGGCAGCGACGCGCTGTGGCAGTGGCACCCGCAGGTGGTGGCGCTCAGCCGACACTTCCGCCTGTTCGTGCCCGACCTGCTCTACTTCGGGCAGAGCGTGGGCCACGGCGACGACTTCTCGCTCGAGTGCCAGGTGCAGACCTGCTTGGACCTGATGGACCGCTACGGCGTGGACCGCGCGCACGCGGTGGGCATCTCGTTCGGGGGCCTCGTGGCGTGCGAGATGGCGTCCAGTCACCCCGACCGCGTGGAGCGCGTGGTGCTGTCCAACAGCTCGGGCCCCGAGTACCTGCGCGAAGACCACCAGGCCACGCTGGACCACTTCGGCGTCAGCGACATGAACGAGCTCCTGCTCCCGCAGCAGCCGGAGGAGATCCGGCGGCTGCTCGCGGTGGCCTGGCACCGCCCCCCGCCCGTGCCGCACTTCGCGCTGGTGGAGGCCTACCAGAAGATGTTCACCACCCACCGCGAAGAGCAGGCGGAGACCATGCGGCAGCTGGTGTCGCGCATCGAGTCGCCCGAGTGGGAAGGCCGCGCCATCGACAAGGACGTGCTGCTGCTGTGGGGTGAGCACGACCGCGTGTTCACGGTGCCCGTGGCCAAGCGCCTGCGGGCTCGAGCCGGGGCGCGCGCGCGCCTGCACGTGATCGCCAACGCGGCGCACTCGCCCAACCAGGAGCGCGGGCGCGAGTACAACCGCGTGCTGCTGCGCTTCCTGCGCGGCAAGCCCATGCTGGCGCCGCGCAGGCGCTGGGCCTAGCCGCTCCCCTTTCGAAACGAGCAGACCATGAAGCGACTCGCAGGCCAGAGAGCCCTCGTCACCGGCGCCAGCAGCGGCATCGGCGGGGAGATCGCCCGCAAGCTCGCGGCTCATGGGGCGAGCGTGATCCTCACGGCGCGGCGCCTCGATCGCCTGGACGCGCTGGCCGAGCAGCTGCGCGCGCAGCACGGCGTGACGGTGGAGACGCTGGCCGTCGACCTCGATGACGCCGCGGCCCCGCAGCAGCTGTTCGACGCCACCGAGGGCGCGGGCAAGCCGGTGGACGTGCTCGTGAACAACGCGGGCTTCGGCTACTACGACGACTTCGTGCACATCGACTGGGCGAAGCACCAGAGCATGCTGCAGGTGAACGTCATCGCGCTCACGCAGCTGTCGCACCTGTTCGCGAAGGCCATGGTCCCGCGCAAGCGAGGGCACATCATGAACATCGCGTCGACCGGCGCGTTCGCGCCCTGCCCCAACTTCGCGAGCTACGCGGCCAGCAAGGCGTACGTGCGCAACCTGACCGAGGCGCTCGACTACGAGCTGCGCAAGACCGGCGTGCGCGCCATCGCGGTGAGCCCCGGCGGCACGCGCACGGAGTTCCTCGAGCGGGGCGGCCAGGTGCTGAAGAAGTCCGGCGAGTTCGCGATGATGACGCCCGAGGCATGCGCCGACATCGCGGTGCGCAAGATGCTGAGCGGACGCCGCAGCGTGGTGACCGGCCTGATGAACGCGTTCAGCGTGTGGATGCTGCGCTTCATTCCGCGCGCGTGGTTGCCGCGCGTCATCGAGCTGAGCATGAGCAGCGCGGTGGAGAAAGCCGCCTCGCATACGGCCCCGTAGACTGCCTGTATACGGGTTGTTTTTGATTCCGTTGTCAACGGATTTGGCGCGCTGTACCCTGGCGCGATGACTGACATCAAGCCCTGGGTCCCTGCGTTCATGCTCTTGCTGACCGCGTTCTCTCCAGGGTGCAGCTGCAGTGACGACGGCCCGTCGCGCGCGATCTGCGACGAGCTCCAGCTCACTGGCTGCGGCGAGGAGTGCGGCTCGGGCGACCCCTGCGGCTCCGGTCTGTACTGCACGGACGACGGAGTGTGCGAAGCCGACTGCACGCCGACCGGAGGCCAGTGCCGCGCGAACGAGATGTGCTCGTCGACGGGGCAGTGTGTCCCGCAGGTGAGCACGGACCTCGGGCCGCGTCCCGACAACGGGCCGCCTCGCGACCTCGGCCCTGTGGAAGACATGGGCGGCTGCGTGGACGAGACGGTGAACGCGAACCGCGTGGTGCCGAACGTGGTGGTGCTGGTGGACCAGTCCGGCAGCATGAACGCCAACTTCGGGACGAACCCGTGCACCGGCCAGAATCAACCGGCCGGGTGCGCCGTGAACTGCACCACCAACGCGCAGTGTCCGGCCGGCTTCACGTGCACCGACGGCGACTGCGAAGGCGTGCCCAACCGCTGGGACGCCGTGCGCGACGCCATCCTGGGGGTGCGCACCACCAACTTGGCCAACGGACGCGACAGCGCGACGGGCTTGTTCCCCTCGCTTGGCAACCGCATCAACTTCGTCCTCTCGCTCTACACCGCGCGCGCGCAGGGTGGCACCAGCAACCCCATCCCGCTCTGCACGGACGGGGTGTGCAACACCACCGGCGAGTACCCGGGCGACCCGACGGCGACCTGCCCGCAGATCGTGAACATCCCCATCTCGGGCGGGCTCGGCGCGCTGACCACGGCGTACGAGGCCACCACGTGGGCGGACGAGACGCCCACCGGCGCCAGCATCAACCACGTGGTGCAGCACGTCATCCCGCCGCTCCCGGATCAGGACACCTTCATCATCCTGGCCACCGACGGCGAGCCCGACACCTGCTCGCAGCCCAACCCGCAGAACGGTCAGGAAGAGTCGCTGCAGGCCGTGGAGGCCGCGTTCACCGCGGGGATTCCCACCTTCGTCATCGGCGTCGGCATCAGCTCCACGCACTTCCAGCAGCTGGCCAACGTGGGCCAGGGCCTGGCGCGCAACGAGCCCATGGCCACGCGCGCGCAGTTCTTCTCGGCCAACGACGTGACGGCGCTGAACGACGCGCTCAGCGACATCCTGCGCGACCGCATCTCGTGCGACGTGACGCTCAACGGTCAGGTACCCTCCGACTCGGCGAGCCTCGGCACCGTGGTCTTGATCACGCCGGGCGGGAACATCACGCTGCCCCTCGACACCAGCCCCGGCAACGGCTGGAGCCTCGTGAACCCGACCACGCTCCGCCTCAACGGGACGGCGTGCGACACGTGGAAGGACGGCGAGTCCGAGTTGGACATCAACTTCCCCTGCGGGACGATCATCTTCGAGTGAGGCGCTGCGGGGCGCGTTGGCTTGCGCCGCTGGTGTTGGCCTGACACGCCCCGCGCATGACGCGCCGCGCCCTCGTCTACCTGGCACTCAGCCTGCTCACGGTGGTGGCCTTCGGGCTGTCGCTGGGAGTGGGCGCGGGTGACCTCGACGACGCCGGGCTGCGCGACGTCTTCCTCTCGTTGCGCGGCGCGCGGGCGCTCGCGTGCCTGCTGGCGGGGAGCGCGCTCGGAGTGGCCGGCGTGCTGGTGCAGGGGCTCTTTCGCAACCCGCTGGCCAGCCCGGACATCCTCGGCACCAGCGCGGGCGCGAACTTGGGTGGGCGCCTCGCGATCCTCGCGTTCCAGCCGCTGATGGTGGCCAGCGACGGGCTGCTGTCACCCGACGTGCTCTTGCCGCTCGGTTGCCTGGTGGGCGCGGTGCTCTCGCTCGCCTTCCTGATGGTGTTCGTGCGCGGCGAGACCGACTCGGTGGTGCTGCTGCTGGTGGGCTTCATCCTCGGCTCGCTGTTCTTGAGCGTGGCGAGCTTCGTCACCAGCATCGCGCAGGAGTCGTGGGAGGTGGGCCGCGCCGTGGTGGCCTTCGCCCTCGGCAGCGTGGCGGGCACCTCGCTGCGGGTCATCGCGCTGTGCACGCCGCTGGTGGTGGTGGGCACGCTGGCCGCGTTCACCTGGGGCCGCACGCTGGACGTGCTGCTGTCGGGCGAGGAAGAGGCCAAGACGCTCGGCGTGGACGTGCGCGCCACCCGCACGTGGGTGGTGGTCTGGGTGTCCGTGCTCACCTCCGCCGCCGTGACGCTGGCGGGCAGCATCGCGTTCGTGGGGCTGATCGTGCCGCACGTGCTGCGACCCGTGGTGGGCAGCACCCACCGCAGCCTGGTGCCGGCCGCGGCGCTGCTGGGGGGGGCGTTCGCGATCCTCTGCGACGTGGGCGCGCGCTCCATCCCCACGCGCTCGGAGGTGCCGCTCGGCGTAGTGACGGGCCTGCTCGGTGCGCCGGTGTTCTTGTGGCTGCTGGTGCGTCAGCGCCGCCTGGAGCGTGACGCGTGAGCCCCGCGCGCGAAGCCACCGTCACCGAAGCGGCCGTCACCGGGGCCGCAGTCAACGAAGCGGCCGGCACCAAAGCGGCCGTGACCGCCGTGGGAGTGGGGCTCCCGCTGGGCAAGCGCGTGATCGTTCAGGACGTGAGCTTCACCGCACACCACGGCGAGGTGCTGTGCATCGCGGGGCGCAACGGCGCCGGCAAGACCACGCTGCTGCGCGCCATCGCGGGTCTCGGACCGTTCACCGGGCAGCTGCACGTGCAGGGTGTCTCGGCCAGCGCGCCCGCTCACCTGCGCGCTCGCGAGGTCGCCTATGTGCCGCAGCGCTCCAGCCTCAGCGCGGCGCTGCCCGTGGCGCGCGTGGTGGAGCAGGGTCGCCACGTGTATCGCGACGCGCTCGGGCGGCTGGGGAAGAGGGACCGCGAGCAGATCGATGCTGCGCTCGCCCAGGCCGGCGCCAGCGCGCTGCGTGACCGCCCCTTCACGGCGCTCAGCTATGGCGAGCAGCGGCGCGTGCTGATCGCGCGGGCGCTCGCGACCGGCGCGCGGGTGTTGCTGCTGGACGAGCCCACGGCGGCGCTCGACCTCGAGCAGAGCCTGCGCCTCTTGGAGCTGCTCGGTCAGCTGGCGAGCGAGGGCTATGCGATCGTCGTGGTGCTGCACGCGCTCGACGACGCCATCCGCCACACGGACCGCACGCTGCTGCTGCACGAGGGGCGCGTGGACCAGCTGGGCGTGTCGCGCGAGGTGCTGTCGCCCGAGACCATTCGGCGTGTGTACGGCGTGGTCACGGAGGAGAGCGCGGGGCTGCGCTTCTCGCTGCCGACCGACGCGCGCGCCCCAGGGCTGGAGGGCACGCGGTGACGCGCTCGTTCACGCACGCGCTCAACGCGTTGGGCTTGGCGGTCGCGGTGGGGACGTGCCTCGTGGTCGCGGTGAAGGATGCGCCCGCGCGCAGCGCCACCGCGGAGCCGGGCGCAGAGACGCGCGAGGTGCGCGACATGGACGGCGTGGCCATCCCGATCCGCGCCTACCAGCGCATCGCGTCCCTCTCGCCCAACGCCGACGCCGCGCTGCTCGAGACCATCGCTGCGAGCCGCGTGGTGGGCGTGTCCGGCACCTTGCGCGCGGGTGTCGGGGCGCAGCGCTTCGAGGACCTGCACATCATCGAGGAGGCCACCGTGGAGCAGGTGCTGGCCCTCGACCCCGACCTGGTCATCGTGGGCGGCATGAGCTCGGCCGGGCAGATCGCGCAGCTGCGCGACGCGGGCGTGCCGGTGTTCCGCATGGGCGAGATGCGCGGCATCAGCAGCTTCCTCCACGACGCCAGCGTGATCGGGCGCTTGGTGGGCGCCGGCGACGCGGGCGAGCGCGTGGGTCGGCGGCTGGCCACGCGCATGCGCATGGTCGCGGCCGACATCCCCCCCGAGCGGTGGCCGCGGGGCTTGTATCTGGGGGTGATCGGGCGCGGGCTCTACGGTGGCGCCAACCGCACCAGCTTCCACGACGTGCTCGTGTCCGCGGGGCTTCGGGACGTGCTGGCGGACGTGGACAGCTGGCCGGAGCTCACCCCCGAGCAGGTGCTCGAGCTGGATCCCGACGTGATCGTGGTGCACGAGGGCACCGCGCGGGTGCTGTGTGAGCGCGATGGGCTGCGCACACTGCGCGCGTGCACCCGCGAGGGCGGCGCCCAGGTGGTGGAGATCCCGAGCGGGCTCCTCAACGACCCTGGCATGGGCATGCTGCCCACCGCCGAGCGGCTGCGTGTGGCCGTGCATGGAGAACCCGAATGACCCCTCCCAACGACCCGAGCGGCGGCGAGACCTCCGAGCTGACCCCCTTCGACGTGCTGGCGCTTTCGGCCGGCGGCGATGCGGCGTCCGGACGGGCGCGCGTGGACCAGATCGCGCAGCGCTTCTACGACGTCATGGAGGAGCGCGAGCCGGCGCTGACGCTGCTGCACGCGCGCGACGCGAGCGGGAAGATCGACGCAAGCAGCCGCGAGCGCTTCTCGCTGTTCTTGCTGGGCTGGCTGGGCGGCCCTCCGGAGTACGAAGCGCGTCATGGTCACCCACGGCTGCGCATGCGGCACGGACGCGTGCCCATCGACCTCGCCATGCGCGACGCCTGGCTGCGCTGCATGAACCAGGCGCTCGACGACTGCGGCGTGACCGGTGAGCTGCGCGCGTTCTTGGACGAGCGCTTCGCCCACGTGGCCAACTTCCTCCGCAACGTGGAAGGCTGAGCGCCTCCGCCGCAGCCCGCGCGCGGGGCTCAGCCCAGCTCGCAGACGTAGCGCCAGCCCGACGCGAGCATGCTCAGCCGGTGCTGCGGGCCGTCGTGATCGAGCTGCCCGGAGGCGTAGCCCGCGTCGCCCGGGTAGAGCGAGACCACGCCCTCGGGCACGGCCAGCGGGTTCGGCAGGATGAACGGCAACTCGCGCACGCGGGCCGCGGCGAACACGTCGGCCACGCGGGCGAACGGCAGCAACTCGGCGAGCGTCACGAAGGTGGGCGGCGGCAGGCCGATGGCGCCGGAGGCCTGCGCCGCGAGCGCCTCACTCGGCCGCATGAAGCGGCAGGACTCCATCTCCACTCCGTCCACTCGCAGCTCCCCGCCTTCGTAGGGCGCCAAGAAGAACCACGCGGCAAAGCGCTTGCGGCGCTCGAGCGGCGTGGTCCAGTGCGACCACGCCGAGAGCGCGGACAGCGAGACGGCGACGCCCACCTCTTCCATGCACTCGCGCACCGCCGCGCAACGAGCCGCCTCGAGCGAGTCGAGCGCGTGGCCGTGAGCGCAGTCCTCGGGGTCGACGCGCCCGCCCGGGAACACCCACTCGCCGCCGTGGAAGTCGAGAGCCGCGCCACGTTGGCCGAGCAGCACCTCGATGCCGCCTTCGGGCAAGGGCGCGTCGCGCAGCAAGACCACGGTCGCCGAGGGCTGGGCGATGGCGCGCTCGCTCATGCGCCACCTCCATCCGAGGTGGGCGGCCGCTGCTTCCACTTGGCGCGCCCCTGCTTCGCGGCCTTGGTGCCCGCGGGGTTCGGGGTGCGCCGCGTGTAGAGCGGCCCGCTGCCCGCGTTCGCGTCCACCGCGATCTGCGCGCGGGTCTGCGGCGTCTTCTCGAGCACGTAGAGCGAGCTGCGCGCGCCGATGCTCTCGGCCCCCTCGTACTCGTGGAAGTCGGGGAGCACCGCGGCGATCAAGAGCCCCGCGTCGGCGATCAGCCGCTGCTTCTGGAGACCGCGCTCCGGCGCCCTCCGGCTCGAGCCGAAGCAGAGGTAGAGGCGTGCGTCGGGGCGCGTCAGCTCGATGGCCCGGCTCAGGAACAGGGCGAAGCCCTCCTCGGCATAAGGCGGGTCCGTGAAGAGCGCCCCAAAGCGCCCGCGCAGCGCGGGAGGCAGCGGCTCGCGCGCGTCGAGCGAGGTGGTGTCGATGGCGAAGCCCTGCTCTCCTCCGCGCGTGCGCAGGAACCCGAGCAAGGCCTCGTCCACGTCCAGCACGTGCACGCCGCGCGAGGCACCCAGCTGCCCGAGCGCGAGGCTGGTGAGGTCGTCGTCGCCCAGCAGCACCAAGCCGCGCTGCACCTCGCCTGCGGCGATCAAGTGACGCGCGCGCCCCAGCACCGAAGCCGGCGTGGCCCAGACCTGATCGAGCTCGGGGCGCAGGGGCGCGCGACCGGCAGCCAGCACGCGGAACGCCGCCTGCTCCGCTTCCGTCACGTCGGTGTCGAGCGCAGCCGGGCGACGGGCGGCGAACTCGGTCCCGAGCGCGGCCAGCCCCACGTCGGTGGCGCGCACTCCGTCGGCGTCTTCGTCGAACCACTTGGGGTAGCGCTCGAGCAGGTCGCGCAGAACGGACTCGGCCTCACCCGCCGCGCGGCTGAGGGTGGGTCGCTTGCGTCGCTGTCGGTCGCCGAGCGCGCGCAGGACTCGGAAGGCACCTTCGTGCATGGTTCAGCCCACCTGCTGCGTGAAGAGGATGACGTTGTACGCCACGAACGCGCCCAAGAGCAGCGCGCCGTGCACGCGCGTCAGCTGCCGTTCGCCACGGAAGCCACGGGCCAACAAGAGCACCAGCACCGTGAGCCCGATCATGACCGGGAAGTCGAAGCGCAGCAGCGAGACCGGGAAGGAGCCGGGCGATATGAGACCCGGCAGGGCCAGGACCCCGAGCAAGTTGAAGATGTTGCTGCCCACCACGTTGCCGATGGCGATGTCGTCCTCGTCGCGCCGCGAAGCCGCTACCGAAGCCGCGAGCTCGGGCAAGCTGGTGCCGACGGCGACCACCGTCAGGCCGATCAGCAGGTCGGGGACGCCGAAGAAGTGGGCCACTCCGGTGGCGCCCCACACCAGCCGGTCGCTGCTCGCCAGGAGGGTGAAGAGACCGACGACCACCCAGAAGAGCGCTCGTGCCGTGGACATGCCCTTCGGGATCTCGCCGGCGACCTCGGCGCCGAGTGTGTCGTCTTCGCCTGCGCGCGCGTCGATGACACCCTCGCGCACCACCCAGGCGACCATCCCCGCGAGGCAGAGCAGCAGCACCACGCCGTCTGGACGCCCTAGGTGACCGTCCCACATCAGCGCGTAGGCCCCGAGGCACACCAGCAGCAACACCGGCAGCTCACGGCGGATGATCTTGCTGTGGACCGCGAGCGGTGCCGCCAGCGCGGATGCGCCCAGCACCAGCGCGACGTTGGTGATGTTGGAGCCGACGGCGTTGCCAATGGAGAGCCCCGCCGCCCCTTGCGAGGCCGCCACGGCGGACACGAGCATCTCGGGGGCCGACGTGCCGAAGCCCACGATGGTCAGCCCGATCAGCAGCGGGGGAACGCCGAGGTTGCTGGCGAGCGCAGAGGCCCCGGTCACGAAGCGGTCGGCGCCCCAGACGAGGAAAGCGATGCCGCCGAGGATGGCGAGCCCTTCGAGCGCGAGTGGAGGAAGCATCACGGTGCCTTCACGTGGATGGGACGGTCACTTGGCGAGCGCGCGCTCGAGCGCCGTGCGGAGATCGGGGTCTTCGAAGGTGAAGCCGGCGGCCTCGAGCGCAGCCGGCCTCACGCGCTGCCCGTGGAGCAGCAGCTCGTTGGCCATCTCGCCGCCGAGCCCGGCGCGCGCCATGAAGCCCGGCAGCGGCAGGATGGTGGGGCGGCGCAGATAGGCGCCCAGCGTTCGGGTGAAGCCGGCGTTGTCGAGCGTCTCGGGGCCCACCACGTTGAAGGGCCCGCGGAGCTCGGGGTGCACCAAGAGGAAGCGCAAGGCGCGCACCACGTCGTGCAGCGACACCCAGGGCAGCCCCTGCTTGCCCGAGCCGATCGCGCCGCCCACGCCGAGCTTGAACGGGATCAGCATCTTCGCGAGCACCCCACCCTGCTTGTCGAGCACCACCCCGAGCCGCGCCACGGCCACACGCACGCCGGCCTCGCGTGCGGGCTCGAGCTCCGCTTCCCACGCCTGGCACACGTCCGCCAAGAAGCCCGACCCGAGCGGCGCCCGCTCGTCCACCACGCGGTCGCCCGTGTCGCCGTAGTAGCCCACGGCGCTCGCCGAGATCAGCGTCGCCGGCCGCCCCTGCGTCATCCCCGCGAGCGTCTTCGCCAGCAGCCGCGTCCCGTCCACCCGGCTCGCCTTGACCTGACGCTTCACGTCGTCGGTCCAGCGCTTGTCGCCGATGTTCATCCCCGCCAAGTGAACCACCGCGTCGGCGTCGGCCAAGTGAGCCGGGTCGAGGATGCGGTCGCTCGGAGCCCAGAAGCGCGCGTCCGGCCCCACCTCACTGCGACTCCGCACGAGCCGCACCACGCGCACCCCGTCCTGCCGCAGCGACCGCTCGAGCGCGGTCCCCACCATTCCGGTGGCCCCGGTGATCACGACCGTCGAAGGCTCGCGAGTGGCTGAACTCATGCCTCACCCTGCCATTGCCCCGAGCACGGGGCCACCTGCTACTCGTGGCCGTGGTCGTGGTCGTGGTCGTGGTCGTCGGCGTGGTCGTCGGCGTACGTCAACGTCTATCGACTCGTCACAAGTCAGAGGTGGTGACCTGCATGCCGAATCGGCTTCTGGGAAGGCGAATTGGGGCACCCCCCGC
>CAZEAA010000128.1:0-14430 GCA_964510015.1 uncultured Sandaracinaceae bacterium | reverse complement strand
TCAACGCAGTCCGGGCCCGACAGGGGCTGGACTTACGCATCTTGTCGAGGCCAGGATTGCTGCCCCGCACTTCAGTGCGGGGTGCCCAATTCACCTTGCCAGAAGCACGATTCGCTTGGCAGGTCACCTCTGCATCCTGGGCTCCGCAGGACCCATGACTTGTGACGATTCGTCAGACGTCAACGTCAACGTCCCCGTCAGACGCCCACGCCCACGCCCACGTCAACGACTACTTCTACGGGGAGTTCTGCTTCTCTTGGCGACGAGGTGTGGCAGGCTCGGTCGGTGGATCCCCTCCGCCGCGATTCGCCCCCGCGCCCAGCTTCGCGCCGCCTGGTCAGCGCGGCGATCCTGCACCGCTGCGTGCTCGCGCTCGCCCTACTCCTCACCCCCGCGACCGCAGGCGCCCAGGCCCGCCAGCGCGGCCCCGCCACACCGCCCCTCGCGCCCTTGGTCGACGCGGCACTCGGGGGCGGCTCGGACGCCGAAGTGGACGCGGCGATCGACGCCCTGCGTGAACGAGCGGACGAAGCGTCCACGCCAGCGTTGGTCTCGCTGACCCAGCATCGGCGGGTCGGTGCACGCCGCCGGGCCTACCTCGCCCTCGCGGCGCTGCGTGGCCCCGAGGCGCGCGCCGCCGTGGCGGCCGGTCTCTCCGACGCCGACGCCAGCATCCGTGGCCTGTGTGCTCGCGCGCTCGGCGAGATGGGCGCGCGAGAGGCCCTGCCGCGGCTGTTCGTCGCGCTCGAGCGCGGCGTGCACGACGCCACTCGGTCGATTGGCGCTCTCGCGACCGAGGCCGACCTCGCGCGCTATCACACCCACCTCGAGCGCGTGCCCCTGGGCGCCATGCTGGAGGGCTATGGGCGCATCGTGCGCCGCGCCGACCTCTCGTGGGAGCTGAAGCAGGACATCCTGCACCGCCTGTTCGAGGTGTCCGGTCTCGAGGTGCGCGGCTTCCTGGTGCAGTGGCATCGCGAGCTGCCGGCCACCGCGCCCGCGACGCTGCGCGAGGATCTCGAGCGCAGCATCCGGCGCATTCCGCTGCGTCCGCGCGAGCGCACCGCGAGGCCCGCGGCTCAGCCTGCGGCGGCTGCAACGCCCGCTCAGCCCGCGGCGGCCGCAACGCCCGCTCCGGCTCCTGCCCCGACGCCCTCCTCCGCTGCCCCAGCGCCCGGTGCGCCATGAACGCGGGCATGAAGTGGCTCCCGTACGTGGTCGCGGGGTTGGTGGCCCACGGGTGCGCCGGCCGCGCGCCAGAGACCGTGGACCCACGCCGGCCCGCGAACGCGAGCGCGGCGCTCGACCAGCTCGCGCAGCAGACGCTCGACGCGCCCTTCACGGCCCGCGCTCCGGGCTTCGCGGTGCTCACCACCTCGGGCGACGTGGTGTTCGTCGATGCCACCGGCCGCGAACAGTTCCGTGGGGCCAGCCGAGCCACGGAGCTGCACGTCAGCGGCGAGGCCATCGCCGAGCTGCTCCCTCGGGAGCTCACGCTGCGCAGCTGGCCCTCGGGGCGCGCCCTCGCCAGCACGCCGCGGAATTCCGCTGCACGGTTCGTGGGCGCGTCGGTGGACGGCCCGCGCGTGGCCTTCATCGAAGCGAGCGCCGTGCGCAGCGCGCAGGTCACGTTGGGCACGCTGGGCGCGGGTCAGCTGGCGGTCACGCAGCGCCTCCCCGCCGACGGCGACCTGGGCGCGCCGCTCTTGCGCGCGGGCCTGCTGTTCGTCCCGCACGATGGCCACGAGCTGTTGATCCTGGACGCCGACACCGGCCTCGAGCGCGCGCGCCGTCGGTCGCGCGACGACACCATCCGCTGGACACGCGTGGACTCCGCTCGCGTCTACTACGGGGGTCGACGGGCCTACGCGCTGCGTCCGGGGACGGCCGAAGCGACGACCGCGGATGCCGTACTCGACCCCGACCTGGTGTTGGTGCCGGCGCCTTCGTTCGATGCGCAGCTGGATCCCGGCTCCCGCGATGGCGCGGACGGCGCGGCAGTCACGACGGCGACGCCGACCCCCGCCCCGGTGCACTGGGCTCGGGTGCCACTCGAGCCCTCGGCCACGCCGCGCGCGGACCGCGCCTACGTGGTGACCCGCGGACACGTGTTCGCCTTCGACGGCGAGGGGTCGTTCCTGTTCGTCCACGCGCTCCGCGGACCGCCCCTCACCACGCTCGCCACACCCGACGGGCTCACCCTGCTGCATACGGATGGGACCCTCGAGGGCCTGCATCCCGATGATGGGTCGCAGCGCTTCGAGCTGGCCCTGGGTCCCGTTCGCACGGGCGTCGCCGTGCAGCCCACCGGAAGCACGGCGCGCACCGAGGCGCCCCGTGAGGCACGGGCGCCCGCGCCCAGTCTGCTGGCGGTGTTGCAAGCGCACGACACGCGGCACCTGCCGGACCAGGTCTACGCCGCGCACCTGCTCACCACGGTGGACGCGAGCGTCGCGGCCGAGCTGCTCGCCATCTACGTGGACCGCCGCACCGAGCCCCCCGTGCGGGACGCCATCGCCATGACCTTGCGGGCGCGGTCCAACGATAGCGACGCGCTGGTCGCGGCCCTCGCCAACCACTACGACTTCCTGGCTGAGATGGGGGAGCGCGCGCCCCCTCCATTGCAGGTCATCTTGCCTGCCCTCGTGCGAGCCGAGCGCGCCGACGCCTTCCCCGCGCTGCTGGGGCACTTGAACGACCCCGCCACCCCGCTCGACGTGCTGCCAATGGTGATCGACCAGCTGGTGCGCTGGGGAGGTCCCGAGGCGCTGTCGCCGTTGCTCGCGTTCACGCGTCGCTACCGCGCAGACAGTGTGTTCGCCGCGGACTCCACCGCGTTGATTCATGCCGCGCTGGCGGTGGATGCGCTCGGCGGCTCGGCCGAGCGGGCGGAGCTCGGCGCGCTGCTCGGTCGCGCGGGCACGCACCCAGCCCTGGTCGCGGCCATCACCGAGGCGGCGCAGAACCGCTCGCGCGCGCCGGTGGTGCGTGCCGAGGGAGACGCGCCGGAGCAGGCGCCGCCCCGCGCCGAGGAAAGCGAGTCCTCACCGCGACTCGCGTCGAGCGAGAGCGTGGAGGCCCACGCGCTCGCGCAGATGGCGCAGCTGTCGCCCTGCCTCGAAGCAGCCCGTGCCGCGCAGCCTTCCCTGCGCAGCGTGCGCGTGCGCCTGGTGCTCGAGCGCGGCGGGCGCGTGGCGCTGGTGTCCGTGCTCCCCGGCGGTGACCTCGAGCGTTGCATCGCGGACGCGGCCTCGGGCATGCAGTGGCCACGCATCACGAGCGCCCGTCAGCAGGTGGGCTTCACCCTGCGCCTGTCGCAGGAAGCCCCGCCGGCACACCCGCGCAGCGCCCCGCCGTGGTGGGCTGCCTCCGCCGCCCGCGCGCCCCGCGGCGTGCCCCTGCAGCCGGGGCTCCCGTGGTGGGCCTCGCCCGATGCCCCCGCCGCGGCCGTGAGCGAGGACACAGGCGCGTGGTGGCAGCCGACGGCGGACGCGGACGCCGCCCCGACCCTCGACCGCTGGTGGCGCCCGACCGAAGAGGCCCCTCTTCCGGCGGAGGCCACCGGCCCGTGAAGCCGGCGCGTGAGGTCGGCCCGGCGCGGGCTCAGATCTCTTCGTAGACGCTGGCAGCCCGGCGGGCACGCAGGAGCACGGGCTCCATCTCGCGCTGCGCGTCCGGCTCTTCCACCAGCGTGATCTCGTCGTGCTCGGGGTGGTCCCCGATCAGCGCGAGGAAGCGCTCCATCGCCTCGGCGGCGGAGATCAGCCCGAGCGCGCGCCCCGGCAGCACCAGCGTGGCGCTGCGCACGCCCGCGCGAGTGAGCGTCCTCAGCATGGCCTCGAGCGCCTCGTCGAAGGCGGCCCCGTCGAACTCGCTCGCGCGCCCGCCGCCCCGCAAGAAGAGCTTGTCGAACGCCACCTTGGACTCCCCGGGGATCAGAATCGATTCCCCACGCACACCCTTGGCCACGCCCGACTGGATCACGCGTGAGATGCGCCCGGCGAGCCGCCAGTCCAGCAGCCCGAGCGCCCCCCGCAGCGGCCACTCGCCCTCGAACAGCGCGGCGGCCAGGGCCTCGTTGCGCAGCTTGTCGAGACGACGGAGATCGGGCGCGACGAAGGCGATGTCCACGCCGTCACTCCTTGTGGAGCTCGGACGCGATGCGGTCGAGCACGCCGTTCACGAAGCCCGCGCTGCCCTCGCTGCCGAAGAGCTTCGCGAGCTCGATGGCCTCGTTGAGCGTCACCCGGCGCGGGACGTCCGGCATGAGCATCAGCTCGGTGGTGGCCAGGCGCAGGATGTTGCGGTCCACGCGCGTCATGCGCTCGAGGCGCCAGTGGTGGCTGACGGCGCGGATGGTGGCGTCGATCTCTTCCTGCCGCTCACCGAAGCCGCGCACCAGCGTGTCGGCGAAGGCGCGCGTCTCCTCGTCCAGCTGCTCGGGCAGGGACTCGTCGCCCGTGAGGCCATCCGGCACTTCGTCGGCCACGGCCAACGAGCCCCAGTAGAGCTTCAACGCGGCCTCGGCCGAGTAGCCCACCGTGTCCATCTGGTAGAGCACCTGGAGCGCTGCCTGCCTGCCGTCTCGTCGCTGACCCACGCTGGCCTACAGTCCGTCGCGCGTGAAGGCGGCGCTCAAGCTGGCCATCTCGATGGCGGTCATGGCCGCCTCGAAGCCCTTGTTGCCGGCCTTCGTGCCAGCGCGCTCGAGGGCCTGCTCGATGTCTTCGGTGGTGATGACCCCGAACGCGACCGGCACGCCCGTCTCGAGCATGGCCGAGCTGGCCCCGGAGGCGGCGCCACCGGCCACGAAGTCGAAGTGCGGGGTGGAGCCGCGGATGACGGCTCCGAGCGCGATGACGGCCGCGAACTTGCCCGAGGCCGCGAGGCGCTTGACCGTGAGCGGGAGCTCGAACGCGCCGGGGACCCACGCCACCACGATGTCCTCTTCACGGACGCCGCCCGCGCGCTTGAGCGCGTCGAGGGCCCCTTCGAGCAGCCGGTCCACCACCAGGTGGTTGAAGCGACAGGTGACGATCGCAAAACGAGCGCCCTCGGGCGCGCGGAGGTCTCCCTCGTAGGTCTTGACGCTCATGTGAGTCTCGTTCTCCGTTGACAGGGTCGCACTGTGTCCCATTTCCCTGCCTCGCGCGAGCCCGAAGCCCGAAGGCTCACGACGCGCAGCGAGGCGAGAGAGCGCGGGTTCACTCCGCGGCGACCGCGATGGCGCGGGCACCTTCGCCCGCCTTGCCCGGCTGCACCAGGAGCTGCTCCACCACCTCGAGGTGGTAGCCCTCGAGGCTGGGCAAGCGACGCGGACGGTTGGTGAGGATGCGAATCTTGGACAGGCCGAGGTCGCTGAGCACCTGCGCGCCGAGGCCGTACTCGCGCAGCACGATGCCGGGATCCGTGCGCGTGGGCTCGAGCGGCTCGCCCAGGTAGAACGCGATGTCGGTGACCGGGTCGGCCGTGCCCGGGATGAACAGGATGACGCCAGCGCCCTCGCGCTCGATGCACTCCATGGCGTCGCTCATGTGCACGCGGTCGCCCATGCGCACCTGGAACACGTCGCCCAGCACGCTGCCGGTGTGCACGCGCACGAGCGTGGGCTCGGCGGTGATGGCGCCGTAGCTCATGGCCAGGAACTGGCGCCCCTCGCCGAGCGTGACCTCGTAGGTGTGCGCCACCCAGGTCTTGCCGGACGGCATGGCCACGTCGGCCTTGCGCACGGGGCGCACCAGCCCCTCGCGGGTCAGGCGATACGCGATCATGTCCGCGATGCTGAGGATCTGCAGCCCGTGCTCGCTGGCGAACTCCACCAGGTCCGGGTAGCGGGCCATGGTGCCGTCGTCCTTCATGATCTCGCAGATCACGCCGGCCGGAGCGCGCCCCGCGAGGCGCGCGAGGTCCACGGCGCCTTCGGTGTGGCCCGTGCGCTGGAGCACGCCGCCGAGGCGCGCGCGCAGCGGGAAGATGTGACCGGGGCTGACGATGTCCGACGCTCGCGCGTCCGGAGCCACCGCGGTGAGCACGGTGTGGCAGCGGTCGGCGGCGCTGATGCCGGTGCTGACGCCGTGGCGCGCTTCGATGCTGATGGTGAAGGCCGTCTCGCGTGACGCGCGGTTCTGGCTGACCATCATGGGCAGCTCCAGCTCGTCCACGCGCTCCGCCGTCATGGGCAGGCAGATGAGGCCGCGCGCGTGCTTGGCCATGAAGTTGATGGCCTCGGGCGTGCAGAGGTCGGCGGCCATCACGAGGTCGCCCTCGTTCTCGCGGTCCTCGTCGTCCACCAGGATGACCATCTTCCCGGCACGAATCTCGTCGAGGGCGCGCATCACGCGCTCAATGCTGTCTTGCATCGTCGTCATTTAGTCTTCCGTTCGGTCCTGCTGGAGCGGGCCATCCATCCACACGTCGGGTCCGCGGCGCCGTACCCGGGGGGCCTCGAGTCGGTACGCGCCGGCCATCGTATCGCTCCCTCTGCCGGACGCAAACGCAGGCGCCTGCGCGTCGCCCACCACCACCGGGGCAACGAAGATCGAGGCGTGATCCGCGAGGCCCGCGTCGAGCAGCGCGCCGTGCACGTTGCCGCCGCCTTCGACCAGCAAGCGCACCACGTGACGCGCACCGAGGGCGCGCATGGCGGCGTCCAGGTCCACACCGCCCGGACCGCGCGGCACCGCGAGCAGCGACGCCCCCGCGGCCACCAGCGCCTTGGCCCGCGCCTTCAGGGCGTCGGGCGCGTGCACGATCAGGGTCTCCGCACCGCCGGGGAGCAGCAGCTTGGCGCTGGGCGGGGTGCGCAGCTTGGTATCAAGCACCACACGCAGCGGGTTGCGCCCGCGCACGTGCCGCACGTCCAGCTGCGGGTCGTCGGCCAGCACCGTGCCGACTCCCACCAGGACCGCGTCGCTGTCCGCCCGCAGCCGATGCGCTTCGCGCCGGCTCTCGAGCGACGTGATCCAGCGGCTGTCGCCGGTGCGAGTGGCCATGCGACCGTCGAGGGTGACCGCTGCCTTCAAGCACACGTACGGGAGCCCCGTGGTCAAGTGCTTCCAGAAGCTGCGCACCAGCTCGTCGGACTCGGCGCCGCCGACGCCGACCTCCACGGTGATACCTGCGGCCCGCAGGCGGTCGGCCGAGCCGGGCACGTGCGGATGCCGGTCCACGCTGCCCACCACCACCCGCTTCACGCCCGACGCGATGACGGCCTCGGTGCACGGGGGTGTGCGCCCGTGATGATTGCACGGCTCGAGAGTCACGTAGAGCGTGGCGCCGCGGGCGCGCTTGCCGGCGTCACGCAGCGCGTTCACCTCGGCGTGCGGGCCTCCGGCTCGTTCGTGATACCCCTTCCCCACCACCTCGCCGTGGCGCACCACCACGGCCCCCACGCGTGGGTTCGGGCTGGTGTCCCCACGCAGCGCCAGCTGGACGGCCCGCCGCATGTGGCGAAGGTCGTCTCGCGCCCGCTCGGCGTCCCGTTCGGCTCTCGACGCCGGCATGGCTCAGGTGCCGCTCTCGTCCACCAGCGTTCGCAGCTCTTCCATGAACTCCTCGGCGTTCTGGAAGTCGCGGTAGACGCTGGCGAAGCGCACGTAGGCCACGGGGTCGGTGTCACGCAGGGCACCCAGCACCTTGCCGCCCAGCACCGCGGAGCTCACCTCGGGGTCGCCGAGATCCACCAGCTGACGCTCGAGGCGGTTGAGTAGGCGCTCCAGCGTCTCGGCCGAGACCGGGCGCTTCACGCACGCGCGCCGCAGACCGGCCAAGAGCTTCACGCGGTCGTAGGGCTGACGACGGCCGTCCTTCTTCACCACCAGCGGGAGCGTCTGCTCGATGCGCTCGTAGGTGGTGTAGCGCCGGCCGCAGCCCTCGCACTCGCGACGCCGGCGAACGACCTCGCCCGCCTGGGACAGACGCGAGTCGATGACCTTGTTGTCGAGCTTGCTACAGAAGGGGCAGCGCATCGGGAATCGGACGTGCTCCTACGATGAATTCCGCCTTCCTTCAAGCCGGAACCGAGCGCGTGAGCAAGGCCACCGTCTCCACGTGGGGGGTCTGCGGGAACATGTCGAAGCCGCGCACGCGCTCGAGCTCGTAGCCGCCGCGCAGCAGCTCCGCCACGTCGCGCGCCAGGGTGCGGGGGTCGCACGATACATAGACGATGCGCTCGGGCCGATGGACGCGAGCGATGCGGCCCACGGCCTCTTCGGCACCCTCGCGGGGCGGGTCCAGCACCACCCGAGCGAAGCGCTTGCTCGGCGCGGCGGCGGCGTCTCCAGCCAGCACCTTCGCCGAGAGCCCACGCCGCGCGAGGTTCTGCAGCGCCAGGGCGGACGCGGCTTCGTCGCGCTCGACGGCCGTGAGAGCAGCACCGGCCGCGGCCAGGGCCACGCTCAGGTTGCCACTCCCCGAGTAGAGCTCGAGGGTCTCTTGGCCCTGCACTTCCGCCCACGCGACGGCCGTGGCGACCAGCGCCCGGTTCACGGCGGGGTTGGCCTGCGAGAACCCACCGAGCGGCACGCGCAGCGCCACAGCGCCGTCTCCCGGGACCGCCTCGGTGGGGTCACCGAACACCGCGTGCGAGGTGGCGCCGCCGGCGAGGATGCCCACTCCCTGCACGGATCCGCCTTGCACCAAGCGCTCGACGGCCGCGTAGACGGTGGGCGGGAGGGCCGCCTCGCTGCGCAGCTCGACCACCACGCCGTGCTCGCCGAGACCCAAGTGCACGTCCATGCTGGGGCTCGTGCCCGTGGCCACCAGCGCCGCGTGGAGCGCGCTGGCTGCCACCGCGATGGGCTCCGACTGCACGGCGCAGCGCTCGATGGGGACCACGCGCCGCGAGCCGCTCGCCCGGTAGCCCAGGGCGCCTTCGAAGCGCATGCGCGCCCGGCTGCGATACCCGAGCTCCTGCTCGGCGCCGGCCTCGTCCAGCTCCACGGGCTGCTTCAAGGCCACGCGCGCGTTCGCGAACGCACGCTCGATGGTGGCCCGGCGAGCATCGCGCTGGGCGCTGGGCGCGAGCGTCATCCACGCGCAGCCGCCGCACGCTTCCGCGTGCACGCACGGCGCGGGGCGACGGTGCGGCGAGGCCTCGAGCACCTCGAACCCGCCCGCGAGGAGCAGCTTGCCCTGGCGCCGCAGCCCCGCGAGCCGCACGCGCTCACCAGGGAACACGCCCGCCTGGTAGACGTCCCCGAGCTCCGTCTTCACCAGCCCGTCGCCGCCCATCGCGAGCTGCGAGACGGTGCCCGTCACGAAGCGCGGCAGCGGCGCCGCGGGAGCGCCCTTCTGCGCGACGGGCCGCTTGGTCCTCACGGGTAGCGCTGTCCGGGGCGGCCGCGTGTGAACAAGAACGAGAAGAAGCCGCTGAGCTCGGCCGTGGCCGGCTCGACCTCTTCTCCGTCGTCCATGACCAGGCCGTCGAGCGTGGCGCTGGTCTCGCGCCCATCGTCCGCGCGTGGGTCGTAGAGCGCGTCGAAGGTGATGGTCCCCGACCGCGCGATCAGCAGCACGGACGGCTCGCGGCGGCGCGGCCGGCAGGTCCCGTCGAGCGTGAGGGTGATGCTCACGGGCGCCTCTTCGAGCGAGAGATCGATGGGTGTCCCGAAGCTGGCGCGCACCTCGTCCACGTCGCTGATGGTGATCACCAAGCCGTTGCTGAGGTCCTGGTAGTTGCTGCCGCGCTGCACGCGGACGATGGCCGTGTTCTCCCACGAGTCCTGCGCGAAGTAGTCGGGGCGCAAGTCCCAGTCGGCGTCGTCGATGCCGCACTCGGGCGCCGACACCGAGCCCGTCACCTCACCCTCGCCCTGCCCGTCGGCGCACGCCAGCAGGGCCAAGAGCGCCGTGCCGAGGGAGGCGGAGGCCCACACGGTGGCCCAGCGAGGGCGCTCAGCCATGGGCATGCTGCTGCATGGGAGCGCGCTCTTCGCTGATGAATCCGCCGCCGACGACCTCATCCCCCACGTATACCACCGCGGCCTGCCCAGGCGTAATAGCGCGCTGGGCAGAGTGGAAGTCCGCGCGGAAGCCCAGCGCCGTCGGGGTGATCCGCGCGGGCGCCGGCTCGTGGCGGTAGCGCACGCGCACGAGGCCCTCGAACGGCTCGGTGGGCACCGCGCCCGCCACCCACGCGGCATCCGTCACGCGGAGCTGACGTGACCCGAGGGACGCTTCGTCGCCCAGCACCACCTGATGCTGGTCCGCGACGATGCGCAGCACGTAGCGCGGCTTCTCGGTGCCCCCGCCGATGCCGAGACCCTTGCGCTGCCCCACCGTGAAGGCCTCGATGCCGTCGTGCGTGCCGAGCTTCGTGCCCTGCTCGTCCACGAAGGTGCCGGGAGTGGTCGCGCCGCGCTGCCGCCCCACGAAGCCGCGGATGTCGCCGTCGGGCACGAAGCACAGCTCCTGGCTGTCGGGCTTGTCGGCGTTCGGCACCCCCAGCCGGCGGCCCTCGGCGCGGGTCTCGTCCTTGATCCGCGCGCCCAGCGGAAAGACCATGCGCGCCAAGGTGGCCTGCGGCAGCCCGAACAGGAAGTAGCTCTGGTCCTTGCCGTGATCCACGCCGCGCAGCAGGCGGGTGCGGGCTCCGTCGAGCGCCGTGCGGGCGTAGTGTCCCGTGGCCACGTGCGTGGCGCCGAAGCGCTGGGCCAGCTCGGCCAGGTGCACCAGCTTCACGGTGCGGTTGCACTGCACGCACGGGATGGGCGTGCGGCCCGCGGCATACTCGTCCAGGAACGGCTCCACCACATGGCGTCGAAAGGCCTCGCGCTCGTCCAGCACGTAGTGCGGGATGCCGAGGACCTCGCAGGTGCGCCGCGCGTCATCACGGTCTTCGGGCGCGCAGCAGCGCCCCACCTGCTCTTCGCCGCTCGCGTCCCACAGGTGCAGCGTGACGCCGATCAGGTCGTGCCCCTGCTCGTGCAGCAGCGCCGCCGCGACGGACGAGTCCACGCCGCCGCTCATGGCGACCAGGATTCGCAGGCGTTCGGGGCTCTCGGACATGCGCGGTGCGTGATAGCAGCGTGGCCCGCGGCGCGCACCCAGCCGACAGGGCGCTCACGCGCGCGCGAGCACCCGCGTCAACGCCGCCATGGCGTGCTCGACGTCGGCCGGGGTGGTGGCCTGCGCGAGGCTGAAGCGGACCGACGACGTGGCCCGCCATGGCTGCGCCGGGTGCAGCGCGAGCACCGCCTCGATGGGGCCCGTCAGCCCGCTCGAGCAGGCGGCCCCGGCGGACACACACACCCCTTCCACGTCCAGCGCGGCCACCAGCACGTCGGCCCGCTGCCCCTCGAAGGCCACCTGCGTGACGGTGGGCACGCGCGGCAGCGGCGCGCCGTTGACCACGCCACCGAGCGACAGCGCGTGCGCCTCGAGGCGGTCGCGCAGCGCGGCCATGGCAGCCAGCTTCACCACATCCAGCGAGAGCGCGGCGCACGCGGCCCCGAAGCCCACGTGGCCCAGCACGTTGGGCGTGCCCGGCCGGCGCCCGCGCTCTTGGCCGCCACCACCCAGCAGCGCGGCCAGACGCGCGTCACGGCGCACCCACAGCGCCCCCGTCCCGGCGGGGCCGCCCACCTTCTGACCGGCGAAGGCCACGGCGTCGAAGGGCGCGTCACGCAGGTCGATGGGCAGCTTCCCGTGCGCTTGGGTGGCGTCCACGAAGACCGCGGCGCCGCGCTCCCGCGCACGCTCGGCCCAGGCGCGCACCGGCAGCACCACGCCCGTCTCGTGATTCACCCACTGGACCGCGAGCACGTCACCGGGCTCTAGCCCCGAGGCCACGTCGTCCGCGCTCGGGAGCGCGTCGGCGGCACACGGAAGCCGCATCACGCTGCCGGCGTGCTCCGCCGCCACGCGCACCGACGGGTGCTCGAGGGCGGTCAGGAACGAGCGGCCGCTGCCCCCCTCGCGCTGCACCAAGCCGTACACGCCGAGGTTGCAGGCCTCCGTGCCGCCGCTGGTGAGCACCACGTCGCTCGGCTTGGCGTGCACGCTCGCGGCCACTTGCTCACGCGCGCGCTCCAGCAACGCCCGCGCCGCTCGCCCGGCTGCGTGCACGCTGGACGGGTTGGCCCACGCCCGCTCGCGCGCCTCCGCCATGGCCTGCTCGGCTGCCGCCACCACCGGCGTCGCGGCGTGGTGGTCGAGGTAGATCACGGACCGCTCCGCGCCCCTGGGCCGGCTCCGTCTCGCAGCACCACCAGTCGCACCAGCGTGCCGCGCGAGCGTTGACCCGCCACGTCCTCGGTGGGCGGCGACTGCATGGTCACGCTGCCGCCGTGCGCCTCGAACACGCGCCGCGAGAACGCGAGCCCGAGACCCACACCCTGGTGGCGCCGCGTGCGGGAGCCATCGGACTGGTAGAAGGGCTCGAACACACGCTCGATCTGCCCGGACTCCACACCCGGCCCGTCGTCGGCCACCAGGAAGACGTAGCCGCGCGGCGCGAGGCCGTCACTGCCCACGCCCGGCAGCGGCCGCACGGCCACGCACACCTGGCCGCCCGGCGGCGAGAACTTCACTGCGTTGTCGAGCACGTGGACCATCGCGCGGCGCAGCTTGTCGGCGTCGCCCACGGCCGCCGGCCCGGTGCCCGCGGGCTCCTGCACCAGCTCCACGTTCAGCGACTCGGCCAGCCCGCGCACCTCGGTCACGGCCTCGCGGGCCACCGAGAGGAACTCGAACGGCCGCGCGTTGAACTGCATGTTGCCGGACTCGAACGTGCTCACGTCCAACAGCAGATCCACCACCGCGCGCAGGCGGTCCGTGGACGTGGTCATGGCCTCCACGCACTTGGTCTGCGCCGGGCTGAGCGGGCCGAGGTCCTGGTTGTGCAGGAGCCGCAGGTACCCCACCACGGGCGTCATCGGGGTCGCGAGTTCGTGCGTGACGTTGCGCAGGAACTCGCGCCGCAGCCGCGCCATCTCCTCGAGCCGCGCGTTGGCCTCCGACAGCTCGCGCACCTTGCCTTCGAGGCGCGCCACGATCTGCTGGCTCTTCTCGCGCAGGCGGGCCTCGCCGCTGGCCTGGTCGGCCTTCTCCCGCTTGCCGCCGATGAAGCGCTCGATGCGCCGCGCGAACACACGAGCGTCGATGGGCTTGCCCAAGAACCCGTCGCAGCCCACGGCGAGGCTCGTCTCCCGGTCGCCCTCGGCGGTGATGGCCACGATGGGCGTGGTGGCGAGCGACGGGATCCCGCGCAGCCGCAGCGTCACCTCGTAGCCGTCGAGGTCCGGGATGTTGATGTCCACCAGGATGAGGTCCGGCGTGAGCTCCGACGCAATGCGGATGCCCTCGAGCCCCGTGGCGGCGTCCACCACCTGGTGCCCCGCCGCGCCCAGCAGCTTGGTCACCAAGCGGCGGTTCACGGGATCGTCTTCGATGTGCAGGATGGTGGCCATGGAGGGGTTCAGCCGCGCGAGATGACGCTGGCAAAGCGCTCGGAGCCTGCCGGCAGCTGGCCACCACCGCGGCGGAAGCGCAGCAGCGGGAGCGCCAGGCGGTCGCAGGCCGTGTGGGCGCTCACCTCTTGCCAGGCTTCCTGGTCCGAGCGCGGCTCGCTGGGGATGGAGGCCACTGCAGCGTGGCTCGTGGGCGCGTCCACCGTGCGTTGCTCCACGCGCTGCGCGGTGCCTTCGCTCCAGTCCAGCACCAAGCACTCCCAGCGGTTGGCGCGGGTAGAGCGGCACAGCGCCGCCCCGCCGGACGTAGCGTTCCCGTAAACGAAGGCACCCACCGGGGGCTCGAGCGCGCGCAGCGTGGACAGCAGCTCGGCCTGCAGCACGGCGTCGTCCTCGAGCGCCAGCATGCTGGCGAACAGCGCTTGTGCGCGGGACGGGTCCACGCCCTCGGCGTCCGCCACGTCGCGGTGGAACAGGCTGACCAGTTGGCGACGCTCCGGCAGCGGGTGCTCGCGCCACGCCAGCGCCAGCTCATCGAGGGCCAGGTCATCGGAGAGCGCCCGGCTCAGCCACGCGCGGAGCGGACGCGAGACGCCGCGGTCCGTGCGCGCCAATCCCGGTCTCTCGAGCGTGCTCATGGGTCGCGAAGGTAGCAGCCTCCCCGATGGGCCGCATCAACCGCGACGCCGTAGCACCCGAGTTGGCGCCACGGTCGAGGGCACTTGGCTGGCGCACGTTCGTTTTCGCGTCATGGTTCGCGCGCTAGATGTACGTGCGTGTGAGCCCGGACGCACCACCCCTCCTCGGGACTGCCCATGAGTGACACTGAACGCGACTCTGCACGCAGCACGCTGATCACAGAGCACAAGCCCCTCATCCACGCCATCGCCCGGCGTGTCCGGAGCGAGATGGGCAGCCAGGTCCCCGAGGACGACCTGCTGGCCTTCGGGGTGCAGGGGTTGCTGGAGGCGCACTCGCGGTTCGACCCGTCGCATGGCGCGCGCTTCGCCACCGTCGCGTA